>JAGBDC010000005.1 GCA_017937705.1 Alphaproteobacteria bacterium | reverse complement strand
CAGTACGGTGGTGCGGATGGTAAATGTTTGAGTAAAAAATCACTTCCAAAATACGCATTTTATCGTTTTTCCATCTTTTCCGCCTTTGACAATTTCTTTGAAAATTGTTCTTGCCATATTGTTCTTTTCTACATTGCTTACATTTTCATCTTTTAGAACTTCTGTCAATCTGCGAATTTCATTTTTGTCTATTTTTGCAACCTCTTTCGGTGGCTCTTCAGCTTTCTTTTGATTCATCATAGCTTTCAAATTAGCAATCTCATCAAGAAGGCTATTTTTGTTTTTCTTGTATTCTTCAAGTGTATCAATACCATCCTCGTAAGCTAATTTTACACGCTCCAAACGAATTTCAAGTCGTTGTATTTGAGTTTCTATAATCAAACTTTCATCTTCCGACTTTTTAGGCTCAACAAATTCCGACTCGGCAAATGCAAGTTTTACATTTGGAAGCATTGCATCAGATAATGTATCTAAAATGATTTTATCCAATTTATCTGTTTTGATATATCCAACACCCTTGCAAGTACCTCTGCTTCTGTTTGAACATCCGAAGAAGCCACCTTGATTTGATAATACAGCACCACATTTTTCACATCTTACAATTCCCGTTAGCCAATGGGATAAATCCTTGCGGTCAGAATTGAAATACTTTCGGAATTTGGCTTTTTGCATTTGCATTTTCTCCTGAGCCTTTTCCCAAATATCCATATCAATTATCGCTTGATGCGGTGCATCACTTATAATTGCCGTTGTTGCCGTATAATTTCTCGATAACTTTCCATCAGGATTCCATCGTGTTTTACCTATGTAAACAGGGTTGTTAAGCCAATATTCAACCGTTCTGTTTTCTATCTGATTGCCTCTGTGTGTTTTTATTCCCATAGCGTTCAAAGACTTTGCAATGGTTAATAATCCTTTGCCGTTGACATAATCATTAAAAACCTTTTTTATGATTTCAGCTTCTTCCGGCACGATAACAAATTCGCCATTTACAACCTTGTATCCATATCCGGCAATAGAAAGAACACCACCTCTTTTTGCTTTTTCTGTCATACCTCTTTTTACTTCTTCAGCAAGGTTGATGCTATAATATTCATCCATCGCTTCAATCATTGCTTCAAAAAGAATTGACATTTTATCATCGCCGACATCTTCGCTGATTGAAATAACATCAATATTCAGCTCCTTACGAAGCATTGATTTATAGACAACACTATCTTCTCGGTTACGGGCAAATCTGCTATATTTCCAAACCAATATTACATCAAAGGGCTTGGGTTTGCGTTTTGCTAAACCTATCATTGTATTAAATGCTGCTCGCTTTTTTGTATTTCTGCCGCTTATGCCTTCATCCATAAAAATAAATTCTTTGGGCAATAACATTTGATTTCTTTCTGCATAGAGTTTGATTTTTTCTAACTGACTATCAGGACTGAATTCTATCTGGTCATCAGTAGAAACTCTTATATATGCTGCCGCTACTTTCATCTGTTATCCTCCTTCCATCAATGCGGCAGCTATTTATTCTATACATAAATTTTAGCAAAACCGCTTTTTGAAATCAAATTTTTTGCTCCAATTTTTTAATTTATAATTTTTACTTTTCGATTGTAATATTCGCTAAGTGCCTGAACTTCCAAATCTTTTCTCCATTGTTCGTTTTCCTTATGGTTGAAGTCTGAAAGTTTTATATCTTCTTCATCACTTGCTATAAATAATTCAACCTTATATTCATCCATTTCTACCACCTCTCATAATTTTATGATGTAATTCATTCTTACATAACAACTCTAATACAGATTATCTATCTCAAAAACAGATGGCAGTTTGCTATACTGCTCCATAGGAATTTCACCTTTCCGGCATTCCGCCCGAACTGCTATCAATGCCTGCGACGCTTTTAACGCTCGGACTATGACTTAGCAGAAGTATCATTATGCCAATATGCCGTCATCGCCACAAGGTTGCAATCCTCTTTTACAATATTAGTATTTATCGCTCGTTCGCTTTACGAAGTCTTGGCGTACTCATTGCCCGGCTCTTACATATTGGAATGTATCTGTTTCCGTTTTATACTGCATCGCCGTTATCTTGCGAGCTTTCTTTGTGCCGAAAGAATAATTCACAAAATTAACCCCTTCACTTTATGGAAAAAAACAGCCACTTTGACGGGGTGTTTTCCGAAAAAATTAACACTTTTGTAAAAATAAAAGAAAAATTACCCTCTCACCTTATGCCAAAAAATTGGTGTTTTGACGGGTGAAAAATCAAAAATTTTTTTCATCAGAAAAATATCCTTTCACTTAATGTACAAAAAAGGCTATTTTGACGGGGTATAATTCCAAAAATAAACAAAATAATTTATTCCTTTCACCTTATGTGATTTAAAAGCCGTTTTGACGGGGTAAGAATTTTAAAAAAGGCAAAAAAATAACACGGAAACAAAAGTTTCTGTGCGACTGTAGTTAATAGGTTTTTATAAATTTGCAAAAAAATAAGCCTTGCAATTAGTATCTCTACTAAAAGCAAGGCTTTTGAATTTTTGTGTGCTATAGGTTTTATGACAATTCGGAAATCACGGATTTATATCCTTGAACGAAAACCTTAAATCTTATGTATAATTCTGAAATTGTGTTCGCTCGCCACGGCTCAATGCTTTCAATGCAGCGTAAGCAAAATTTATCATCAGGAGAAATATAATTGTTTTCTCTCGCAAATTCTGTGAATTTTTCCAATAAACATTCCAAATATATAATTTCACCATTGTTACCATTAGCAAACATATATGCTGTTTCTATACCAAGTATATATTCATTTCTTATGCGGTCATATACTATATCCAAATCGTTCATTGTGTAAAGATTTGCTTCGGTTGATGTTATATCATCCCAACTTTTTATTCCCCAAACAAACTCCAAATCATCATCGTTATTTTCTTCATCAGAATTGTCTGTATATGTATTTTTATTTTTGAAATGTTTGATTTTAGAACAGATTTCCAAATACCATATCTTTACTTTGCCTAACATCCGTTGACTCCTCATTAGTATCTTTATTTTTAGATTGATTTAACACAAAATCTTTAACAACATTGTGTGCTACACGGGAAATGAAATCCTCTGCTATAAGTTGACTATCCTTGTCGTTATTTGGATTGCGAAAAGTAATGTTAAGTTCTTTGTTTTTACTCACTTTATAGTTCCTTTCACTTATACTTCAAGATTGGTTATTTAGTCATTTTTTCAATAGCTGACAACATCTGTGCATATTTCGAGGAATTAATTAGACTTTTAGAGAGTAGTATTCCCGACCAAGCTTTGAAAATCTGTTTTTTTAATAATAATTGTTCTTTTTCATCTTCGTTAGATTTCATTTGCATAACCTTTCTTAAGTGGAGGTTTTCTTTTATGTATTCCATCCCAACAGTAATCAATAAATTCATCAAATCTATATTCAATCTGATTCCAAATATCAATTTTGGCTTTGTTACCATAAATCTGCATCTTTATATGCATTTCAGCAAAGCCCTTCCAATCAAAACTCGTGTCATCAGTAACATCAAGAAAAGGAGTATCTTTTTCTCTACCGCCACAATGCGGTAAAAGGTATATGCGACCATCATCTGCCTTTTCAATAAATATTTCATATTCGCATTTTGACCAATAATGATACATCAATTCACTCTTTATTTCTTTCGTAAATTCTTCTCGTGTCAACTTCTGTTTTTTGAGCTTTAAGAGAAATGCTTCAAAATAAGGAAACAAATCATAATCAGTTATTGCAGGTATATCATAATCATAAT
>JAGBDC010000004.1 GCA_017937705.1 Alphaproteobacteria bacterium | reverse complement strand
TTCCTCTTCGAACCACAATCCACCCCATTTTTACCCCAAAACTGTCATTGCGAGCGACGAAGTCTTGCGAAGCAATCCAGAAAATATATGCCTTATAACCTCTATGGATTACCACGTCGCTATCGCTCCTCGTAATGACGAAGTGGTAAGCTGGATTACCACGTCGTTTCACTCCTCGTAATGACGGGATGGTAAACTGGATTACCACGTCGTTTTCGCTCCTCGTAATGACGAAGTGATAAACTGGATTACCACGTCGCTTTCGCTCCTCGTAATGACGAAGTGGTAAACTGGATTACCACGTCGTTTCACTCCTCGTAATGACAGTTTGGAATGAGGATTGCCACAGCCCTAAACGGTTTAGCAATGACAATGATGAAAAGACAACAAAAAACCGCCCTGAAAACAGAGCGGTTTTATTGTTAAAACAATCAAATATGATTATTTTTTCAAGATTGATTTACCTGCATAAACAGCTACATCACCGAGTTCTTCTTCAATACGAATCAATTGATTGTATTTTGCCATACGGTCTGAACGAGACATAGAACCTGTTTTGATTTGACCGCAGTTTGTAGCAACAGCAATATCAGCAATAGTAGAATCTTCTGTTTCGCCTGAACGGTGAGAAAGAACTGCTGTATATTTGTTACGTTGAGCCAAGTCAACAGCTTTTAATGTTTCACTCAAAGAACCGATTTGGTTAACTTTTACCAAGATTGAGTTAGCAACTTCTTTATCCAAGCCCATTTGTAAACGTTTCGGGTTTGTTACGAACAAGTCATCACCAACCAATTGTACTTTGTCACCGATAGCTTCGGTCAACAATTTCCAACCTTCCCAATCGTCTTCTGCCATACCATCTTCGATAGAGAAAATCGGGAATCTTGAGCACAAATCTTTGTAGAACTCAACCATCTCTTTGTTGGTGTATGTTTTGCCTTCACCGGTCATAACATATTTGCCATCTTTATAAAATTCAGAAGAAGCAGCATCCAAAGCCAAAACAACATCTTCACCCGGAACATAGCCGGCATCTTTAATAGATTGAACGATGAAAGACAAAGCTTCTTCAGCAGATTTCAAGTTAGGAGCAAAACCACCTTCGTCACCAACGTTTGTATTGTGACCGGCAGCTTTTAAGTTTTTGCGCAATGTGTGGAAGATTTCAGCACCCCAACGGATAGCTTCACGAATAGATTCTGCACCAACCGGCATAATCATAAATTCTTGAATATCAATCGGGTTATCTGCATGTTGACCACCATTTAAGATATTCATCATCGGAACAGGTAATGTGCGAGCCATTGTACCACCCAAATAGCGATAGAGTGGCAAACCGGCTTCTTCGGCTTGAGCTTTAGCAACGGCCAAAGAAACAGCCAAAATAGCATTAGCACCGAGTTTACCTTTGTTTTCTGTACCATCTAAATCAATCATTGTTTGATCAATAGCAATTTGATCTTCAGCATCCAAACCAGCCAAAGCATCATAAATTTTGTCGTTTACGTTTTCAACAGCTTTCAAAACACCTTTACCGCCAAAACGTTTTTTGTTGCCGTCGCGGAGTTCAACTGCTTCGTGAACACCGGTAGACGCACCACTCGGAACAGCAGCACGACCAAAAGCACCGGACTGCAAAACAACTTCAGCCTCAACGGTAGGATTACCGCGTGAGTCTAAAATTTCACGAGCATGAATATCGACAATAGCACTCATCTTTTTCTCCTTGTTAAAATTATAGAACTGTCATATTAGTCGGCTATTTTAATGAATTTGTCAAGTATTCGCTTAACTATATGCTCAAACTTTGCAAAAAAAAATTGCCTTTATTATAATTAGTTATTAAACTTATGAAAAATAACATATTAACGGAGCTAAAAATGTTTTCAGATAAATGGCATTATCGCTTTATGGAAGTGGCCAAACTGGTATCCACATGGTCAAAAGATACAAGTACAAAAACCGGTGCCGTAGTGGTCGGACCGGATAGAGAAATCAGAGCAACCGGATATAACGGTTTGGTTAGAGGTGTTGATGACAACATTCCGGAACGTATGGAACGCCCTACCAAATATGACTTTTTTGAACATGCGGAGCGCAATGCTATTTTTAATGCCTGTCTGACCGGAACTTGTTTGAAGGGCTGTGTTTTGTACGCAACTCATCCTCCTTGTACCGATTGTGCTCGAGCAATTATTCAGTCCGGTATCAAAATGGTGGTTACAAACGAAATGAAAATCGACTCGAATACGCCGACCGGAACTTGGAGAGATAAACTTTCATATTCGGAACAGATGTTCAAAGAAGCGGGAATCGAATATAAAATATTGAAATAAACTTCTCAAAAACCTCTTTAAATTTTTATATATCTGATTACATAAAACAAAGATATAGCAAGTTTTAGGAGGTTTTATGAAAGTTTTAATTGCCGATGACCACGCATTATTCAGAGATGCGCTCGGAAAGTTAGTTGAGTCTCTCGACGATACAATAACCATCGTTCAAACATCAAATTTTGCGCAAACTCTTAAAATATTAAATCAGGAAAATGATTTCGATTTAATTATAACCGATTTGGAAATGAGCGACGTATCTTCTTGGGAACAAGGATTCGAAAAAATAAAAAAAGCCGCCCCTACATCTAAAATTGTAATAATTTCTGCGTCGGAAAATATTAGAAATATCAGAAATATATTAGAAAAAGGCGCTTGCGGTTTTATCAGTAAACGTTCTGAAAATAATATTATGACCAGCGCATTAAAACTTGTTCTGGACGGAGGAACTTATGTTCCGTCAACTCTTCTAAATCGCAATACCGATAATATGGGAAAAAACAAAATATTAACTCATCGGCAAAATCAAGTTTTAGGACTGGTGGCACAAGGTATGTCCAATAAACAAATTGCTTATGAAATAGGTGTTTCGGAAGCAACGGTAAAACTTCATATAAACGCTCTACTCCGCTCAGTCGGAGCAACGAATCGAACTCAAGCGGTCATCACTGCTCAAAAAATGGGAATTATATAATTTAACAAATAACCCGCTAAATCTAGCGGGTTTGTTTTTTATCTCTCTTATTGGTGGTTGCGGGGGCTTTTTCGGTTACATATTCTGCCAAGTTAACCCCGAATGTTTTATGAACATAATCGGTTATTGCTGTCGGTTGTGTCTTAAATTTCTCTGCCGTTGATTGAGCTTGCAAAACTTCTTCTATTTTTAACTTTCCTTCCAGCATATCTCGTTTTTCCGAAGCATTTTTAGCATCGTAAACCGAAGCTATATTGTACCAGACATAAGCTTCATATTCATTTTTCGGGAAGCTTGTTCCGGCCGCTAAAATATCTCCTAGCCATAACATTGACGGGATATGACCTTGTTTTGCGGCCTTAATCAAATTAGCTACCGCATTACCATAGTTACGTGGTGTTCCTTCCGCATTCATATAGCGCAAAGCTAATTGATATTGCGCCTCGTCATATTGAGTTGCTGCCTTTCTTAACATCTGAAATGCCTTATCATCATTTTTAGTTATACCGAACCCATTGTAATAAATCATTCCCATCATATATTGAGCGGTTATATTATCCCCGTTAGCAGCTTGATTAAACAATTTCACTACCGTACTTTTAACTGTAGGATTATCGGTTGCTCCCGATGTAAGATATATAAACGCTAAATTTACGGCAGCTTCGTTATTTCCTAATTTTGCAGCTTCATCAAAAAGCTTTACGGCCTGACGAACATCTTTTTGGGTTCCGATACCGCTATAATAAAGACTTCCTAAATTATTCATAGCGATTTTATCACCTTTATCGGCAGCCATAGAATAGTATTTGAAGGCCTTTTCACTATCTGATTGCATCCCCCCCTCGCCATACAGATACATATATCCGAGAGTTAAACAAGCATCGGTATCTCCTTCCTCGGCCAAACGCGTCATACGTTCTTCGTAGCTTTCTTTCGGCTCATTATCTTTACGGGTAAACTCTTTAGCTTTTTCTTTATCACGAAGAAACGAAAAATTCAGGAAAGAAAACATCCCTTTCTCATCTACTTCTTCTTTGACTTCTTCGCTTTCTGTTTTTTGGGTTTCTTCTGCTTTTGCTGCTTTACTGAACAAATCAGGAGCTTCTCGTTCTTTTTCAACCTGTTCTTTTTTTTCTTCTTCACCAAATAAATCGATGAGCGACGGTTCTCCATCATCAGCAGTTGCAGGAAAAGTAAACATAAAAGATAAAAGCATAATAAAAATATATTTAATCATCGGTGTATCCCATAAAATTTGTATCTTTATTTATAATATACAAATTTTGTTGTTGTTCAAATAGTTTTTTATTTTGGTGTATTTTCTATTTATTTTTATAAAATAGTCGTTATAATGCCGAAAAATTAAATAATTACGAGGATAAAATGGCGGTATTTGAACCTCCTATATATACATTAAAAGATATAAAATTACGTTTCGGAACCAATCAACTGTTTCATAACGTTGAACTATATATAAATCGTGGAGATAAAATTTCTTTAGTCGGACGTAACGGTTCAGGAAAATCAACACTGCTTAAAATCATTGCCGGCATTCAAGAAACCGATGACGGAGAAATTTTTATTCAACCGGGAACATCTATCGGGTATATGCCTCAAGATGCCGATTTGAGCGCATATAAAACATTGCGTGAGGTTGTTCTTTCCGGATTATCAAAGGATGATGCTTCTCAAGATTATAAAGCTCAAATATTAATTGACCAATTATCAATAGCTGCAGATCAAAATCCGGAATTTTCTTCGGGAGGGGAAAGAAGAAAAGCTACTTTAGCAAAAGCTCTTATTGGTGAGCCGGATATTTTGTTGTTAGATGAGCCTACCAACCATTTAGATATGCCGACTATCGAGTTTTTGGAAAAACTTATCGCTTCTTATTCCGGCGCAGTTATTGTCATAAGCCATGACCGACGTTTTTTATGTAATATTTCTCGTACTACCTTTTGGCTCGATCGAGGAATTATGCATCGAAACAATAAAGGATTTCAATTTTTTGAAGAATGGCAAGATCAAATTATTGAACAAGAAATTATTGCTCAAAAAAATCTGAACAAAAAACTCGCTGAGGAAACAGAGTGGTTACATAAAGGAGTTACCGCCCGCCGAAGAAGAAATCAGGGAAGATTACGCCGTCTATTACAACTAAGACAAGAACGCAGAGAACAGATTAAACAAATCGGCTCGGTTAATATGGATATTGAAAATACGGCTTGGAAATCAAAATTAGTAATTGAAGCTAAACATATATGTAAAAGTTTCGGTGACAGAGCAATTGTTAAAGATTTTTCCACCAAAATTATTCGCGGTAACAGAATTGGTATTGTCGGTCCTAATGGTGCCGGAAAAACAACATTGATTAAGTTACTTACCAAAAAACTTGAACCGGACTCAGGTTTCACTCGTATCGGAAAAAATCTTCAAGAAGCCTATTTTGACCAAAATCGTTTTACCTTAAATCCGCAAAAAACTCTATGGCAAACACTCTGTGATGAGGGCGATCACATTTGGGTAAGAGGTTCATATCGACATGTCGTTGCCTATCTAAAAGATTTTTTATTTACGCCGGAACAAGCGAAATCACCTGTCGCAGCTCTGTCCGGAGGAGAAAAAAATCGTTTAATGTTAGCAAAAGTATTGGCTCAACCATCTAATTTCTTACTTTTAGATGAGCCGACAAACGATTTGGATATGGATACGCTTGACCTTTTACAAGAAATGTTGAGCGATTATGACGGAACAATGATTATTGTCAGCCACGATAGAGACTTTTTAGATAAATTGGTTACTTCCATAATTTATATGAAAGGTGACGGAACCATTGATGAACATGTAGGAAGCTATAGCGATGTATTGGCAAAGCTATCTCCGCAAGCAGAAAAAGAGAAAAAAATCGAAAAAAACAAACCACAAGAAAAACAGGAAAAACCTAAAATTATAAGTATGAAAAAATTGTCTTATAATCAACAAAGACTTTTACAGGTTTTGCCGGCACAAATTGAAGAAATTGAAAACAAGATTGCAAATATTACCAACGAACTTGCCGATGCTGATTTATACCAGAACAATCGAGAAAAATTCTTTGCATTGAGCGATGAATTGAAAGAACTCGAAAATCAAAAATCCGAAGCAGAAAATCAGTGGTTAGAAATATCAATTTTGGCCGAAGAAATTACCAGCGCAAATTAGATATTATATAATCCGGATATGCACCTGTTGCCGATGATAATTCTCTGGTTTTTGTAACATCAGGAATATATCCTTCACCGAGATAATTAACGTGAATTCCTTTGGTTATCAAAACACTGGATATTCCTGCAATATTTGCAGCCTTTATATCGGTTTGAACACTATCACCTATCAGTAATATTTTATTACGCTCTAATTTTTTGTATGGCTCTATTGCATATTCAATGATTGTCTTATCAGGCTTTCCGATAGTAATTATTTTACCGCCTAATACCGCATATTGCTCTGCAAATGCACCGGCTGCATTACCGATTTCACCATTAACAAATGCAGAAATATCATTTCCGACACAAAGCATAGGAATACCTAAACTTGCAGAATGGCTTAAAACTTCGACAACATCTTGAGTTAAAGCTCTGGTTTTAGATGTTTGTCCTACATATAAAAATTCCGCACGAGCATAATTTTCAACGCATTGATAACCTAATCCTTCGAAAACACCTTGGTCTTGTTCATCACCTAAATTATAATATTGCTTTCCTAAAGCAACATATTGGCTGTTAGAAGAACTTAATTTGTAGTGTAAAATTTCGCCCATTGTTATAATATTATTAAATACCAACGGAGAAATATGAGAAGCATAAAGTTTATTAACCAGTTCGGAAATTCGCATAGAAGTATTGCTTAGCAAAATAACTTGTTTACCGTTTTTGCGAAGACGAATAAGAGCATCAATAGCATCTGAATTAAAGCTGTTGCCGTCATATATAACTCCATTCAGCCCACATACAATTACGTCATGAGCATTCATAATTTTAGATATATTAACAACAGGTTTAATCATTTTCATAGCGACAGTCCTTCCCTTCGATACAATACTATAATATCAATATTAAAATTTTTTTAATTTAGACAGATAAAGTATTGTCGCATTTGCAATAGTTAAACCGAAAATTGCCGTAATTGTCGGAAGTGAACCCATTGTATGTCGAACTCTTGTATTTTCGGCAGGAAGTTCCGTATCATCTATGAAAAGAGCCGTATCCGGGATATTTATTTGTTCGTCCGAAGATACGCACATTATTTTGCTTATATCTACACCTCTTCTTTTCAGCCTTTTACGAATAAAACGAGCAAGATGACAATTTGATGTTTTGTGTAAGGGTTGCAATTTTATGCGTGAAGCATCTGTTTTTAAGGCAGCCCCCATCGAAGAGATAAAAGGTATCTGATTATTGACCAACATCTCCATCAATCCGCATTTAGGATTTAGAGAATCGATAGCATCAATAACAAAATCTGCTTTTTCTTCCAAAAGAGAGGGCAAAGTTTCATTATTTACAAAAATTTCTTTTATAACAATTTCACAAGAAGGATTTATATCTTTTACTCTTTGAGCTGCAACTGTTGCTTTTGATTGTCCGATTGTGGATTCTAAAGCTAAAATTTGGCGATTTATATTTGTTTCTTCTACTTTGTCAAAATCAACCAAAATGAGTTTGCCTACTCCGGCTCTGGCTAAAGCTTCTAATGTATATCCTCCGACAGCTCCCAACCCCACAATCATAACTGATGAATTTTTCAAATATGAAAAATTCTCATCACCTAAAAGGGCTTTTGTGCGCATGAAACGATTATCCGACATTAATAAACTCCAAAGAATTTTGATATATTTGACAAGCCAATTCTTCATAATCGCATTTTCGAGCTTTGGCAATATATTTTAGTAATTCGGGAATAAAAAACGGAGTTGATATTGTTCCTTTTTCAAAGGGTTGATATGGTCCGTCGCTTTCCAACAAAATCTTTTGAACGGGTACAATTTGTACTATTTTTTCAAAATCTTTATTTTTCAAGATTGAAGCACTAAAAGAAATATATCCGTTTTTAGATAAAATGGGTTTTAGATGTTCGGCTTTTCCATTAAAAGAGTGAAACATAAATTTTTCAGGAAGTTCATTCCACAAACTATCAAAAAACGAAATTGCTTTTACAGCATGAATTATCAAAGGACGATTATATTTTTTTGCTATGTCAATATGATGAATAAATAGTTGTTTTTGTTGTTGAGGATTTTCTTTTAAACCGTCTATTCCTGTTTCTCCGATTAGGGCTTGCGGATATTTTTCCAGATATGAGCACAATAAATTATCCCAATTATCACCTACCTTAGTTGCTTGCCAAGGATGAACTCCAAAAGCAGGAACTATCAAGTCAGGAAATAAATCTGCCCATTTTGCAACTATATCCCAATCTTTTTCCGAAATTCCTGCACAAAGCATTTTTTTATAGTTTAATGTTTGCGCTTTTTTTACTATATCTGTGGCAAAGTTCGATTTATAGTCTTGCAAGTGAATGTGTATATCGATAAAATCCATGCAATTTGCTTTCAAATAAATTTTATATAAAGGATAATAAGAAGTTATGAGTATTTTGACAAGACCGATTTTGGAAATAAATCTTGATAACATAGTTAAGAACTATAAGCTGTTACACTCCATTTCCCCAAAAGCAATCGCAGCTGCAGTAGTTAAAGACGATGCTTACGGAATAGGCGCAGAAAAAGTTGCTGATAAACTTTATAGTATCGGCTGCCATAATTTTTTTGTTGCACATGGTATTGAGGGAGAAAAAATAAGACCTTTTGTCGGTAATTCGGATATTTTTGTTTTACAAGGAATCGGTGAAGATAGTTTGGAATCGTTTAAAAAAGCAAAATTAACTCCGGTAATTGCTAACCCTCAACAGTTTGAGTTTTGGAAAAACAATAAAATAAAAGGTATCAAACCTTTAATACAAATTGAAACCGGACTTAATCGTCTGGGTTTTAGAGAAGAAGAGTTAGAACAACTGTCTGAAGATGACAAAAAAGAATTTTCGGTAGTGCTATCACATTTAGCTTGCGGAGATGAAAAAGAACACTTTATGAATGAACATCAACTTCTGCGTTTTAATGAGCTAAAAGAGCGTTTTTTTCCAAAACAGAAAGCAACTTTATCTGCTTCTGACGGAACATTTTTAGGAGAAAGTTTTCAAAAGGATATGGTAAGACTTGGTGCAGCCATGTATGGAATTAATACCGCTCCGTACAGAACTAACCAAATGTTGCCATGTATAAAAATTGTTGCTCCGGTACTTGATATAGCAAAATTAAAAAAAGGAGATTTTGTAGGATATTCCGTTACATATAGAGCTGCAACCGACAGAAAAATTGCAATTGTATCCATCGGTTACGGAGACGGGATTCCTCGTTCTTTATCCAACAAGGGAAAAGTGTTTTTCAATGTAAATAACAAAATTCAGGAAGCTCGTATCTTAGGCAGAATTTCCATGGATAATATTATATGTGATGTTACCGATGTAGAAAATTTACAAATCGGGGATATGGCTGAAATAATAAACGACTTTTATACTCTTGATGATATAGGACGTGATGCGGGAACAATCGGATATGAAATATTATCGAGAATCGGCAAAAACCCACGTTTTATAAGAAATTATATCGGTTAATGTTTTACAAAAACCCCCTCTAGCCTTGCTGAGGGCGGCATACAGCAAACCCCACACTTTTGTGTGGGGTTTGTTTTGTGGTTTTTATCTACCGGTGTTAGAATTTATCGGCGCCGCACTTCTCGCTGTCGGTTCTTTAATTTCGTCAAGCATTGCATCATAGGTATCTTGATCTATTCTGCCACTTTCCAGCATTTCTCTAGCCATTTTGCGAGCTTGTCTGCGTTGTGCCGCTGTCATATTCTGTTCACTTCCGTTACTAATAACTTCTTGAGTATGATCAACAGCTTCTGCAGCCGGACGAGCACTCAAGTTTGCTCTTGAACCAATATTAACTTGAAGTTTTTCTTCCGGTTGCGGTTTTTCAGGAACTGCTCTGGTTGGTACATTAACTATAGTATCACCAGGAATTTCGATAACAACATCCGGTTGTTTTACCACTGTTGTATCGCCGGGGATTTCAATTGTTATAGGATCTTTTTTCACAACAATCGTATCTTGTTCTATAACTTGGCGAGGTTGTGGTTTTACTTTCTTTTCAGGAACAGGCTTAGGAGTAACTTCTCCACCTCTTCTAAATTCAACTTCAGACTCTCTACCACAATCATTATCAATTCCGGTCATAACATTTCTTGTAGTACCGATAATCCAACCATGTTCGTCATGATTATTAAATTTAGATGTTCCGGCAACAACCTTGTCTAATGTAAATACATTAATACTTCCGTTTGTACCTACCGCACTCAACATAACTTTTGCTTTTTCCAAAGTTTCAGTCTCAATATGGTCACCACATTTGAGCACAGCCATTGTCGGACCTAAAACATGACCAAATGCACCGCTATAATTATGAGCCCATTCAGCATTATGAGTTTCACAAATTTTTCCATTGAGCTTATTTGTCCATGCAGCCATACGAAGAGCTTTGAACATAAATTGTTCTGCTGTCATCGGATTATTTTCGTCTGCACTAAATTCTGCAGCATGTAATTGAGCATTCAGATGCATTCTGCCCCATAGTTCACCATCAGGAGAATGTTTATGAATAATATTGTACATATTATTAAATTGAGCTTCAGTAATCCCCATGCTGGCATCCCATTTAGTCGGAGCCATCTTGAGTTCAAATGTATCATCCGGAGTTTCATTCTGCAATGTATCTGCAACAATCGGAGTAACTGTCGGTTTTGTTACAATCTCCGTTTTAGCCTTTTCTCCGTCGTTGTTTCCGGCTCCTTGCTCAGTTGGGGTACTACTGCAACGCCCAACGAAGAATGAAGCAACTGCAACTCCAAGAATAATCGCACCATGTTTGATTTTTCGTCCCCATTTCGACCAAAAACCTTCTTTCTTAGGTTCTTGTTTTTTATCCGCAGGTTTTGGAGCCGGCTGTCCTTTTCCGGTTGTACTACCTTTAGATTGGGTACCCGGTTGTTCTGCAACAGGAGTTTCTGTTACTGATTTTTGACCTTTTTCAGAAACTGAGGTCTTACCGGCAATCGGAGTTTTTTCTTCTTTAGACTTGTCTTTAGTTCCTTTACTTTCAACCACAGGAGTTTGTTCAGCAACAGGTTGCTCTTCAAGTTCTTCTTGCAATGAACGAGCAACCGGAATGAAAGCAATATCCTGTTTTGCACCCTTATTTTCTTTTTTCTGAACAGGATGCTGTGTTGTAGTTTTTGTTGGCTTTGCTTCTTGTTTTTTCTCATTGTTTGAAACAGCCGGTGTTTCTGCTGTCGGTTGCTCGGTTGCAGGTTGTTCCGTTTTTTGTTCGGCTTGTTTTCCTGCCATTGCTTGTATTTCACGAGCAATTACTGCAGCTTCAGCAGCTTGTTGAGCAATTCTTTCACTGCCTTTATTTTTACTTGCTTTTTTAGGTGCCGATTTTGCAGCTTCAGCAGCTTCTTTGGCTTCAGCATGAGCAGCAACTGCAGCCACAACCTGAGCAATTCCATTATCTTTAGGAGTAGTAACAGTTGTTTTTTCTTCCTTCACAGCCGGAGTTGGCTCTTCTTTAGCAACAGCTTGTTGCTGACCAGCTTGTGGCTGTTGTGTTTGAGTTTGAGACTTTTGTTCAACAACATTCAACACCTGTTTTTCTTCTTGTTTAGGCAAGAATTTCATATACGTATCTAAATCTTCAATCGATAAATTGCTGATTTGAACATTTGACTTTGCACAAGCCTCGATTAATGCTACACGAAATTCAGGAGACATATTTTCGCCAAGCTTAACCCTTTTGTTGCTGTTTTTGGCTAATGCAACAACCATATCAAAATTTTGTGCTTTCGGTTCATTAGGAGTTTTGACCGAAACATGATTTTCAGCAACAAAATTTACTTGCGTACCATCTTTGAATGATGTACTCAAACCATCTTTGTTGGCCTTAATATCGGCAATTTCACTATTCTTATTTTTTGCTGCCCATTGCATAATTTCTTGGCGACGTTGAATTTTCCAAGGTTCAACATCTTTCAGTTGTTTTTCCTGACTTAATGGCTCATCAGCATTTTGATCAACAACCATAACATCTTGTTGATCAACTTTTCCGGATTGATTAACCTCAATACTTTCACCATCGGCATAAGACTTTAACATTGCTTTGCGCAATTCGTTAAATTCTTCTGCAAACTCGTCTTTTCCGTTCAATGCAGCATATAATATTTGAAAGTCATTCGCAGTAAAGTTTCCTGACTTTATAATTTGGGCGGCTTTCTTTGCGTCCATAGTTTTGTCTCCTGTTTAATTCTTGATTTTGCAAGCACTATAACACAAAAACATCATAGCGACAAGCACTTTTTTGTCAAATTTGTACTTTTTTTACAAAATATTAATAATTAACAACACGAGATACGTTTTAGCTACTTAGTATTATTTGCCTTAGCTTGAGCAAGTTGATTCCATACTTCCGGATTATACTGTTCTTGTTTTTTCGGCAAACTCTTATCCAAAGCTTCATTAATCTTGGCTTTTTCTTCGTCAGTACGTTCAGAATATGGCTTTCCTGCTTCAACGGTGTATTTACCATTTTCTTCATTTGGATTTCTCACAATATTCTCTACACCATAACGTTGCAGAGCCAATGCACAAGTATCCGCTGTTTCTTGATTTCCTTCCTTAACAGCTATCGCATATTTTTTCATCAATACTTCAGCTGTAACCTTATCCTCCACAGCTTGCCCTGATGATTGATATGCCCTTGCTGCCAATAATTTTTCTTCTTTTTCCACCTCTGTTTTCAACTGTTTGATTCCCAAAGGTGTCTTTACTTTATTGGAATAATCAGCCATTTTTGCAGTAGAAATTTTAGGATTTACTTTATAACTAGGCTCAGCCTTCTTTTCTTCGGTTTGTCCTTTGTTATCATCAAGAGCCGGTTCTTCTTTTTGTTCTTCAACCGGAGCAGGAGTTGGCTCTTCTTCTTGTTTTGTTTGCTGTTGAGCTTGTTCCGGCATACCTTCAATAGAAACGCCATATTTTTCACAAGCTTTCATCACTTCAGCCTTAAATTCATCACTCCATTCTTTGTTATATGCCAGGCTTAATCCTTCTTTTTGAGCAAGTGCAACTATACCATCGATACCGGCAAGATTAGATTGTGCTCTATTAGGAGCAGTAAAGTGATAGTCAGCTTCGCCGATTTTTCCTTTTAATCCCTCATAAGGCTGACCTTCCTCATTTTTTTCTTCACGAACCCACTCTTGTTGATTGTCAGCCGCATATTGCTTCATTATGGCTTCGTAACGCTGAACCCAATCTTGGTCTTCATCCACGAGCTGGTCACCTTTACCATCAACTAATTCGATTTCATTTGCGGCTAATTTTTTATTATTTTCATCAGTTTTCGGGTTTTCTTGATTTAAAGAATCTCCGTCTTTAATTTTACCTTGAACTTTTTGTTGTAGATTAAATTCTTTAGCTTCTGCAAGCAGAGCTTTATATTCAGCAGCAGTCATTACACTACTAACATTCCCTTTTGTTTCCAAAAAACCATCAGGAAGTTTTCCGTACTTATAAGCATGATATTCTAAATCTTCAATTTCTATTCTCTCTCCTACTATATCATCATATTCAGACATCCACATAGAATCTTTGTTTTCGAAAAACATATCAAAATCGCCAGTTTTTTTCATTTCATCCAAAACATGATTACTTATTTTTTTCCTAGCGGATAAAGCTTCTACAAAGTGGTTTTTCCCATCTTTTTTCTCAACCATATCCTTAAAAGATTCTTTAGCAACTCTAAGTTCTTCCTGAAATTCCGGTTTTTCCAGCAATGAATCTACAAATACTTTTGCTCTTTCAATATCTTCTTCAGTATATTTTTTCTCACTCATTTTAAGCCTCCGTTTGAATGGGTACAACTATTCATATTGCGTTTAGAATAACACGCAAAAACCGTTTTGTCTAGTTTTTTGTTTAGTAAAAATGTGGATTTTTTATTAAATTATTTACGAACACCAAACACTTCGAATTTTTGTTGCAGAGACGATAAAAACTCTTTATCTACAAAGAATTTTTCACAATCAGAATCACTGGTTTGCGTATCTGACGGAATCGGGCGATATTTTTGTAAAAAGTATTTTTTCACACCCTTGTCTGCTAAAAAAACGGCGATATTTTCGATATCTTTTATAGACAAAATTCGCGGATCACAAGTTGTACGACATTCAAAATCAATTCCGCTTGCAAGAAGAATGTCCAGCGATTTTAATACTGCAGGCAATTGCGTTTTTACACAAACTCCGATTGCTTTTTCATATTTATCATCAACGAACGGAGCCTTAATATCAAAGCCCACCCAATCAAGTAACGGAATAATTTTTTCAAGATGTTCGGGACGATATCCGCCGGTATGAAGACCAATTTTAAAGCCAAGTTCTTTAACTTGTTTTATTGCAGTTTCAAGCCCGTTTTGAACTAAGGGTTCACCACCGCTAAAAACGACAGCATCAAGCAATTTTGTTCTGGTTTTTAAAAATTCAACAAATTTTGACCAGACAAAACCGCTATCCGTATTTATATCTTGCAACATTGCATTATGACAAAACGGGCATCGCCAAGGGCATCCCTGCATAAAAACCGTTGCACATATCTTTTCAGGAAAATCGACGGTGCTGAATGTTTCAACACCGCCGACTCTAATCGTTTCTTGTATCATAAATTATTCAGCAGCAATACTTGAAATATTTTCACATCCGCAACCGATTACGGCTTTGCTTTCTGCAAAATATTTACGTGTATAAAACTCTGACTTTTTACCTTTGTTGAACTCAGAAACCGGACGCAAATAGCCCATAACTCTGGTCCAAACTTCACAAGGCTGTCTTTCAGAATCGTTTAATTTAATATCTTCAAAATTTACAACTGTCATTTTTATCTCCATAAATTATTTTATCATATTAACATTTGTTATGCAACTTCTACAGAAGCGGCAGCCTTTCTTTTTTCTGCCAAAAGCTCTTCATCACACTTCGGACAGAATTTGTGCTCTCCTGAAATATAACCGTGCTTCGGGCAAACGGAGAAAGTCGGAGTAATTGTAATGTACGGTAATCTGTAGTTGGTCAGCACACGACGAACAATGTCACGGCAAACCTGCGGAGAAGATATGCTTTGTCCCATATAGAGGTGCAAAACGGTTCCTCCGGTATATTTTGATTGCAAATTAGATTGCAATTCTAAAGCTTCAAACGGATCGTCCGTATAGTCAACCGGTAATTGTGAAGAGTTTGTATAATAAGGATTCTCTTCTGTTCCGGCTTGAATAATACCGATAAAGCGTTTTTTATCTTCACGAGCAAAACGGTATGTTGCACTTTCGGCCGGAGTTGCTTCGAGGTTATACATGTGACCGGTTTCTTCTTGAATTTTCACTAAACGAGCACGAATATAATCCAAGAATTTTTCAGCAAATGCACGTCCCCATTCATCACCGATATCGTGTTTTCCGTCAGTATAGTTGGCAATCATTTCATTAATACCGTTAACACCAATGGTAGAGAAGTGATTTCTTAATGTTCCCAAATAGCGTTTGGTGAACGGGAATAAACCTTTATCAATCAACTCTTGGATTGTTTTACGTTTTAACTCTAATGATGTGCGGGCAATGTTCATCAATTCGTCAACACGAGCAAACAATCCTGCTTCGTTATTTTTATATACATATCCCAAACGAGCACAGTTAAATGTGACCACACCGATTGAACCTGTTTGTTCAGCAGAACCGAATAAACCGTTACCTTTAGCCAACAATTCGCGCAAATCCAGTTGCAAACGGCAACACATAGAACGAATTTGTCCCGGTTTTAATACTGAATTGATAAAGTTTTGAAAATAAGGCAAACCATATTTTGCTGTCATTTCAAATAACAAAACGGTATTCTCATCTTCCCACGGAAAATCAGGAGTCATGTTGTAGGTAGGAATCGGGAAAGTAAACGGACGACCTTTAATATCACCCTTCATCATAACGGTAATATATGCCTTGTTAATCATATCCATTTCTTTTTGCAATTCGCCATAAGTAAATGATTGTTCAACACCTGCAATCAATGGGTGCTTATCACGCAAATCTTCCGGACATACCCAGTCAAAAGTAAAGTTTGTAAACGGAGTTTGTGATCCCCAACGAGAAGGAACATTCAAGTTATAAATAAGCTCTTGGAAACATTGTTCTACTTGCTCATAATTCAAATTATCTGCTCTGATGTACGGAGCCAAATATGTATCTACGGAAGAAAACGCTTGCGCTCCGGCCCATTCATTTTGCAAAGTTCCCATAAAGTTAACCATTTGACCTATTGCTGCCGAAAGATGTTTTGCAGGACCGGCTTCAGCTTTGCCCGGAACACCGTTAAAACCTTCATGAAGCAAGTTTTTCAAAGACCAACCGGCACAATAAGCAGCTAACATATCCAAGTCATGAATATGAATATCGCCATTGCGGTGAGCTTCTCCGACATTAGCAGGATAAACGTGGCTTAACCAATAGTTAGCCGTAACCTTACCGGAAACATTCAAAATAAGACCACCGTTAGAATATCCTTGGTTAGCATTGGCATTTACACGCCAATCCAATTTATTAAGATATTCATTGATAGAACTTTCAACATCAACCACAACCTTTTTATCACTACGAGCACGAGAACGTTGATCACGATACAAAATATAAGCTTTGGAAGTAGCAAAATAGTTTGCTGAAATCAATACTTGCTCAACAACATCTTGTATACATTCAATTGTCGGTAAAGAATCTGTAAATTTGTGTTCTAAAACTTTCAAAACTTGTCCGGTCAAAAGATAGCATTCTTGTTCTCCAAATTCTCCGGTAGACTCTCCTGCTTTTCGAATAGCATTAAAAATTTTATCACTATCGAATGGAGCTAATGTACCATCTCTTTTGGTAACATTGGAGATTTTTGTGCTGTTAGCTATCTTCGATGCTTCATATTCGTGGTTAGACATTTTAACTTTTTTTCCTTCTATTTTAGTGGTTGCTCATTTATTTTCTTGTGTACTATATATAGTATTAAAAAAAAGTAAATAAACTATATATAGTATTCACAGCTTTTTAAACTTCTATCTTTCGGCTTTGAATCGGCAAGAAAAATAATCTTCGTCTATAGTGCTATAAACTACACTTTTCAGCAATACCCATTTCCTAAAATTTGAAAACAAAAATGCTTTAAATCACCTACCCTATTATAAAAACGACAAAAAAAATTTTTTTAATTACAGATTATGCTGTGGACTATTTTTTATTTATGTAAAATCAAATAGTTAAATCTAACTCATTGATTCTAAAAGAATTATTTTATCCATAAAAACAGCTCTAAAAAAGTTTAATTGTTGTATTACCGCATAAAATTGATTATATTAGCAAAAGTCACAAAATAAATATGGGAAATATGATAATGAATAAATTTATTGCAACTTGTACGGTTTTTACTTTACTGGGAACATCTGTGGCATTAGCCCAAACAGCTAACGACCTGGAAAGAATCGAAAACTATCTTAACTCGGTTAAAACATTACAGGCAAGATTTGTTCAAAATGCAAGTAACGGAAATGTTGCTGAAGGAACCATATATATAGAAAAGCCTAATAAAATAAGAATGGAATATGATGCTCCGACCAATGTATTAATTGTGGGTAACGGAGATTATATTGTGTATAACGATAAGGACTTAGATCAAATCAGCAACATTGATTATGAAGATATTCCGGCATCGTTAATTTTGGGAAACGATATAAAAATTGACGGCAAAAATATTAAGGTCGATTCTTTTTATAAAGATGGCGGCACAACAATTATCGGTCTTGACTATAAAGAAAAAGGAGATATGGGACCGATAACCTTAACTTTCGGAAATTCTCCGTTTGAATTGAAACAATGGAAAATTGTTGATCCTCAAAGCGTGGAAATATCTGTTTCTTTATATGGCATTCAAACCGATAACGAGTTAGATCAATCACTGTTTCAATTCCGTAAAAAAACGAATCCGTTAAACAAGAAAAAAGGACGCTAATGTTCAAACTTGCGACTTGGAACGTAAACTCAATTCGGATTCGGCTAAACCTTTTGGCGGAACTTATCAGTAGTGAAAATCCTGATATTATATGTTTGCAAGAAGTAAAAGCCAAAGAAATTGATTTTCCTTTTAATGAAATAAAAAAACTGGGATTCGATAATATTGCGCTATACAGTATGCCGGGATATAACGGTGTAGCAATTTTATCTAAAAATCCTTTTTCAAACGAACAAAAATATACTCGTGTCGAAAAAAATGATGCCAGACACATTAGTGTTGAATTGAATAATGGTATTGAATTACACAATATATATGTTCCGGCAGGTGGTGATGTTCCTGATATAAATAATAATCCGTCTTTTGTTCATAAGCTTAATTTCATTGATGAAATGAAAGATTTTTTTAGCAAAACACAAAATAAAAAACGCATTATTTGCGGAGATTTTAACGTCGCTCCTCTTGATAATGATGTTTGGAATCATAAGGCAATGCTAAAGATTATCTCACATACCCCCATTGAAATCGAAAAAATAAATAACTGGTTTGATTGCGGTAATTTTATTGATATTGTGCGTAACATATATCCCGAACCGGAAAAAGTATATTCGTGGTGGAGTTATCGCAACCCTAATTGGCAAACCAATAACAAAGGGCGAAGACTCGATCATATTTGGTGTAGCCCGGATATTGCTCCAAAAATAAATAAAGTAAAAATACTCAAAAGTTTCCGCTTACAGGAACGTCCTTCCGATCATGTTCCGATAATTGCCGAATTAGAAATTTAATCTGTAACCATTATCTTCAGTAATAATTATATTATCGTCCGGATTTTCTTCTTCAATTTTTTGGCGAAGACGATAAATATGTGTTTCTACCGTATGAGTCGTAGCTTCAGGATTATATCCCCAAACTTCGGATAAAAGTTCATTTTTAGATACAACTTTTTCATGAGCCTTATACAAATATTTGATTATAGAAACTTCTCTTTCGGTTAATTTGGTATGGCTATTGCTTGACGTGTTATATAATTCTTTTTTACCGCTATCCAAAATATATTTATCAAACATTAGTTGTCCATCGCTACTGTGTGCAAATAAATTACTGCAAGATAAAACCATATCTAAAAAATATTCAAGACGAAAAGGTTTTGATATTACGGTTACGGAATCGCCTAAATCATCATCCGTATTACCTAAAAATATTATGGGACTTTTACGAATCCTTTTTTGCAGCTCTTTAACCGAATCGATATCATCATCAACAACTGCCATATCAAAAATTATATCTTCGTTCCACTCATCAAAAATTGAAAAACCTTCTGTATATAATTTTAATTGTTCTTCAATATCATGAGCAAAATTGTCCGACTTGGAAACAAATAATATATTAGCCATTTTTATCTCCTAAAATTTTACACCGACACCGGCAATATACGCATATCCTTTGTTGCTGTCATTTGAAGTTTGTCCTTCAAACCTGGCATGAGCAACAGCCGTATAAAAATCGATATAACGATTATATTGATATAAACCGGATAATTGAATTATTTCATCTTCATAATCTTGTCCGTCGGCTTTAGAATAAAAATAAGTCAATGCCGTTTTCAATGGTCCTATTTCATAGCTTAAACCTACATTATACGCCCACGCATCTCTATAACCGTCAAAGTATTCTATAGCATCTCTCGTCGGCTTATTTATACTCTCATCATAATGATTTACCCAAGTACGACGAACACCTCCACCTAATGTCCAACCTTTACGATAAACATTAAATCCGGCAGAAATCTCTGTATCATTATCATCAAAATATGCTACCCCTAATGAACCTGACAAACTCAAATCCGCCAATTCTCCGGAATGATAAACAGATGCAATATAACCTGACTTATATTTATATGAAGCATGACGATTTACCAGCCCGTCTCGGCTATAAGTATTTGGCACATAAGAAAAACCAAACATTGTACCATCATTAAATTCCGGAGAGATATACGTAATTTTCGGAGCGGTTCCATCTGTATTTATATCTGTAGAATTTAGTGTTCGATAACCTGTTCCTAAGCTATTTCTTTGCCAATTAGGATTGGCAACAAAATTTACAACATCACTTTGATTCACGCCTAAAACACCTATATCCGGAGCACTTACCCCTAATTGATAAGCTGCATTATAGCTCTGACCGAAAATAAGTTTTCCGTAAGGAGAATCAAATATACCATAAACTTCTTCTCCCCAATTTCCGTGGTTATAGTCTTTTATTTGTTGATCAATGCCATAAGATAAATCTATATAGGCTCCTAATTGATAATCCTCCGCAAAATGATATTGAGCTATTAAACTTGCTGATATACGTGTCGGTAAATGATTGTGCGAATCGCTACGAGACGAATCGGAATCCAAATCGCTATAACCATAAAGCGTTTTCGCTTTACCAAAAGCTTCAAAGTGCCACTCTCCGGAATATGCATTAGCGGATAATATGCTTAATATACAGGATGTTAACAATATTTTTTTTATCATATTTATTCCAATCTTATTTTTACATTTTTTGTCTAGACTTTTATATAATAAGTATGTTAGCATATATACAATTTAACAATTCTTAACAATATATATTATGTCAAAATTCAATTACGAAGAATGCGAAGAATTAGAAGCTATTCGTGAAGAGTACCTGACTTATTCTCGCCATGAGCTGCGTTTAGAAAAGGCTCGCATCCTTTCACAGGAAATCACAGATAAACCGCGTCTTGATATTATCAATGAGCTTCTTAAAGACTCATCTTGTGATATGCAAGAGGATTATTAATCAACAAAAAACTTTTTACTCCCGAAATCTCTTTCGGGAGTTTTTTTGTGGTAAAAATTAAAATTGTAATATATATTATACATGTTTTTATTTTTTGGAGAATGATATGAAAAAAATACTTATGGCTGCCGCTTGTATTTTATTGTTCGGATGCAATTCGAATAACTATGCCAGCATTAAAGGAAACAAATATATAACCAATGATAAAGGTTTGGAAATTTCATTAGTTTTTGATAAAAACTCTAACGATTTTTACGGACAAGCCGTTAATAATTATTTCGGCACGTATTCCAGCGAAAAAGGAAGCATTAAGTTTTCTTTAGGAGGCTCTACAATGATGGCAGCTCCCGAAGAACTAATGAATACGGAAGCTACATATTTCAAATTTTTGAGCGAAGTAGATTCATATACAATAAAAGAAAATAAACTCATATTAAAAACAAACACTCAATCAATGGAATTTGAACAAACTGAAGAGGAATAGTTATGCTTGATTCTTTGCAACAACAGATTAACGATTTATACTACAAAATTAAAGAAATAAGATATAGTGACACTACTTCGGTTTTGCGATTGATTGCAGAAACAGAAAGACTTTCTGCTCAATATCGAAATAATACCGAACTTTTGATTTTGCAAACTCATTTACAAATTATGAACTCACAAGAACAAAAAGCTCGTGCTATTGCAAACAGAGTGTGGGAATTAGGCGGAAATATAAGCTTGATGTTCGAAAAAATGTATTTAGACGATTTAATCAATCTGGGAATGACAGATATGGCCACCGTATTAATTCGCCCAAAATTTGAAAATATAAATGAAGGAATGAAAGTATTTCCGTTGGAAATGATACGTTATGCCTTAATGATCGGCAATGCCTCTCTTTTAAAAAGAATCGCAATTACTAATTTATCTAATGCGTTGCTTAAATCATTAAATCAATTTGCAGACACATATATCAGAACAGGATATTCTACACATTTTACCAATATTCAGAAAATCATTGCCGATAATTTCGGTTCACTCATTTGCGGATATGATTTTAACTCATATACAGACAGAGGATTTACAGATATTGAAATTGTTTTATATTTCAGTAATTATGATTTTAATCTGAAAAAATATAAAATGCTCATCGACAGTAAAATAGACGGTTATTTGTTGTCCGCCGGAGCAAAGCGAATATACAATTTAAACTTTGTATGTAAAAATATAAAAGACAGGAAATAACCTGTCTTTTTTATTTTTAACTTCCCGGTCTTAAAAATGGTCTATCAGGACGTTTGTTTTCGTTTTGCTCAATTCTGATAATTAACTTTTCACCTGATTTTTGTAAGAGCTTTTTCAATAAATTCATTGCCACAACTTGTTCGTTTTCTCCATTTTCAAATAGAACAAATCTGTTTTGGTGATCATTGATGGAGCCATCAGCATCTTTCATTCTGAGTTCAACGGATACAACCATTTGCATTCTTTTGGTTTGAGCGTTTATCGGATCAATTTTTGCTTTAAGAACCTTTGATGTAATGGTATAATCTGCACCGTCAGGATTTTCTAATAAAGTATATAAATCCTCATTTACAAAAAACTCTTTCAAAACGCTAATCGGTTTTGATGAGTGAGTATTATTATAAAACTGAACCGGCGCAATATATACTAATGCTTTAGGTTGCTCCCCGTATAAATCCGTTTCTTCTGTTTTCGCTATTTCCGGTTGGATCTCTGTTTTTTCTTCCGCAACTTCTGTTTCTGCCGGCTCACCTTCGTAAGCTACTTCAGCTTTTGTCGGTTCAGGAACAACATTAAATTCTTTTGCTCCATCATACATAAGCGGAGATTCCGAAACTTCTTTTATCGGTTCGGCACTTTCTTCAGTAATATTATTCTCTTTTTTGAAATCGTATTCCGGCGCCGGATTAGATGGAGAATAATTAGCAATCACGGTAACAATATCTTGTGCAGGAATGGAGCCTTTAACTTCAACACATAACTCGTTTGCATCTTGGCTGGTTGTTTTAACCGACATATTCTGAACATAGTTATCAACCAAATTATATACTATAACATTATAATCATGTTCCAACATATTAGATTTAAGCTCTAATAATGACGGAATTTGACTAACCGCGTTGTAACTGGCTTTATCGGTTACTCTTACACGAACACTTGATTTTGAATGACTGCTGTTAAAAATTTCACACGCAGTACCCGATACATTTATTATATCTTCTTTTGCCGAAGCAGAAAAAGCAATAAGCGAAGAACATAATGTATAAAGTAAAATTTTAGATTTCATTACCACCAACTCTGATCATCATTCATTATGGGACTTAATGTTTCAACCCATGTCCCAACTTCATTCTTTCGATTATCTCTCATTATCGTTTTATATACAATAATACTTGTATTTCTGGCAGGAATCGGATTTCTGCTGATTATGGTTTCCAAAACATAATCGGCCTTGAGTTCGCTATCCGCCAATATATATTTTTTTGTTCCTTGTATAATGTCTTTTGTTACTTTTACAGCATATTCCTTATTATCTGGAACAATAACCGAACCTTCTTGTCTTGGTTCTAAAACATAAATTGTCGGTAATTTTCCTCCAGAATATTTTGCAGATGTATCTTTCAACATTTTATTAACCGAACGAGAAGCCAAAACAGTGTATATCTGTTGTGATGTTGCTTCTTTATATGGTTTATTTTGATATAAAACAGGAAGAGTTTTGATATCTTCAACTGTTTTTGCTGAAGAATCGTCACTACCGAATATTGCTCCGTTTGAACAAGCTGCCATCATTAAAACAACTGGCAATGCATAAATATATTTCATTATGTTTCCCCATAAAATTATTTTTGTGTAGCATAGACGATTTTTTATTACTTATCAAACAAAATTTTACCAATAGTTGCCAAAGACAAAATTATGCTTTATAGTGCCTAAGGATTTTAAAAATTTTAGGAATAAAAATGATTCTTATAATCACGGCAATATTACTGAGTTTGTTGGCTTTAATCAAGCCGTTACAACGTAATAATTTTTACATTTTGCACATTTTATTGGTCATTGGAGCAGCATGGTATATAGAAACGACATATTTTCCGAATGTTGAATTGCACGTTTTTATAAAAAAATGGCGTAGTGTTTTGATGATTTTTGCGGTAATTCATTTGATTTCAATAAATTTCGTTACATTTTTGGCATACGGGGCAGATAAACGTGCAGCTCAAAGAGGAGCATGGAGAATACCGGAAGCACAACTGCACAGTCTGGAATTTATGGGAGGATGGTGCGGTGCCGTAATCGGGCAGAATTTTTTTCGTCACAAAAGCAAAAAAAGAAGCTATCAGTCATTCTTCTGGGCATTAATGTTTGCAGAAGCCGCATTAATATATTTTATTCTCAGATATTTGAATTTTATATAAATCTAACAAGGATTTTGGATAATGAAACTTAAAAATGAAATAGTCGGTAAAGAACTTAAATTTTCACAACATTATAAGGAAATGTGGCCTTTTGTTAAACCATATTGGTTTAGAGCTTTATTGGGAATATTAATATGTATTCCGGTTGGAGCTTTGGATTCCGTTATTGCTTTGTCTTTAAAGCCATACATGGATTATGTGTTGGTTGATAAGTCAGCATCTTCTCCGACATATATTCCTATTTTAATTGTAGCCTTTACTACTGTTCAAGGTTTTCTCAATTATGCTGCAACTTATTTGAATACTTGGGTGGGAACAAAAATAAATCATGATTTAAAACGTGCCCTGTTTAAGAAACTGATGTCTTTTGAAGCAGCTTTTTATGATAAAAATGCTTCCGGATATATTATACAACGCTTTACAACCGATGCAGATACTGCATGTACGGGACTTTTAGACAATCTTAAATTGTTCGTTTCTCGTTTCTTTTCTTCAGTATCATTAATTGTGGTATTAATCTATAATTCTTGGCAATTAGCCATAATTGCAGTTATCGTTCTTTTATGCGCATTATTACCGCTGGCTCAAGTAAGAAGACGTATTAAAGGAATTATAAAAAAGACTATCGATGAATCATCTACAATTTTGACTCACTATAACGAAAGTTATGCAGGAAGTAAAACTATCGCTTCTTATAACTTGCAGCAAAAAATGTATAATCAATTCAATGATATTCTGCGTTCTTTATTCAAACTTACAATGAAAATGGTGCAAAGAACCGGCTGGATGACACCGGCAATGCATATTGTTGTTTCGGTCGGCGTCGGTGGTGTTATAGGTTATGGAAGTTATTTGATTGTAAACGGAACAATTACCTCCGGTAATTTCGTTTCGTTCATTACGGCCCTAATTATGCTGTATACTCCGATAAAAGGTATCGGAAAAAACTTTAACAATGTACAAGTTTCTTTCTTGGCTATTGAACGCATTATGGAAATTTTGGAAACAGAGCCGACAATAACAAACAAAGAAAATGCGAAAGAGCTGAAAAAAATCAGCAAAAGCATATCATTTAGAAATGTTACCTTCGGATATTTACCTGAAATTGATGTGTTAAAAAATATAAATTTAGATATTAAAGCAGGCTCTACCGTTGCTTTTGTCGGAAATTCCGGCGGAGGGAAAACAACTATTGTAAATTTGCTACCTCGTTTTTATGATGTTTGTAAAGGAAACATCAATATAGATGATAAAGACATAAGAGATTATACCCTCGAATCGTTGCGCGATAACATAGCTGTTGTATTTCAAGATAACTTTCTGTTTTCCGGTACAATCCGTGACAATATCCTCTTAGGTAAACCTAATGCAAGCAATGATGAAATTCAAAAGGCTTTGCAGATGGCATATTTGGAGGATTTCGTAAACTCACAAGAAGATGGGCTTGATACGTATATCGGCGAAAGAGGTTCTTCATTATCCGGCGGACAACGTCAAAGACTTGCAATTGCCAGAGCCATGATAAAAGATGCTCCGATAGTTATTTTAGATGAAGCAACATCTGCTCTTGATAATAAGTCAGAAGCTGTTGTTCAAAAAGCTATTGAGAACCTAATGAAAGACAGAACCGTATTTGTTATTGCTCACCGTTTATCTACAATTCAAAATGCAGATACCATTGTGGTTATTAATAACGGAGAAATTGTTGAAACCGGCAATCACGAACAATTAATGCAAATTGAAAATGGAGCATATCAAGCATTATACAATGCTCAATTTAAAAAAGCTCAATAAACTATTTGTAAAGTTCGGGCAGTAACGATTTTTTATCTTTACTGCCTTTATTTTTCTTAGACAGTGCAGACATTACTTTATCTAATCGTTGAAAATCAAATTCGCCTTGTTGAGAAGAATATAATTTTGCTGTCAATTGTTTTAAGCAATATGACAATTCCTCATCATTATATAAATCTGCAACATCATCAAGATTGCGAATAACATCATCAGGATTATTATTTTTTGCCCATAAAATCACTTCATCACGAATATTCTTTAAGTCTCGACTTTTTATGGCTTTTTTTACATCCGGTTGGACTTCTTTTTTAGATTCTTCCTTTTTTTCCGTAGGTGATTGTTGAAGTTTAAGCAAAACATAGCTTGCCCCCAGTCCCAATGCAAAAGCTAGCGCAATCAATCCGATAATTGCTTTTAGCGGCAACCCCGTTTCTGCGGATTCAGGCACAATTTTATCTTCATTTTTAGTAACATTATTATCGGTCTGAGTAAGTTTGGCTTTAGGCTTAACTGTTTGACCGATAACATTGACTTCCATCGCAGGAAGAATTGCTTTTTCCATTTTTTTAGTTTTTACGTTATACCAAGGAACGACAATTTCAGGAATGGTTATCCTTCCGCCTTCATCCGGAATATAAACAACATTAATCTCCATTTTAGATATTATATTTTGTTCGGATATTACACTTTCTGTTTGCGGATTTTCCGGATATTGTTTAATTCCTCTTACTTCCGGAAAAACAAGTTTAGGAAGCTGAGATTCTGTTACACCGGCAGCTAATAATATAATTTTGCGATTTACGGATTCTCCGACCTTAAATTCGGGCAACTGTTTATCCCAATCTGAACTTATTTCAACTTGTGTTGATGGCAACCACCAGTAACCGTTATTAACTTGTGGTATCGGTTTGACATCAACATTAACCGGCTGAGCCACCAAATTAACACTGCTCATCGCCGGATTCATTCCACCTATTCCGGTAAAACTGTTATCAAACCAAACATTAAACATATCGGCATAACCATTACGAACTTTGTTTTCATCTACATAATATCCGTTAAAACGCAGTTCAGGTATTGTCATTTTTCCGCTTTTTTGTGGAAATAAGGCATATTTAATCTCAATTTTTTTAACTTCGATTCCGTTATCAATTTCTTCGGTTACAACAGGATTATCAAGTTGTTTTATCACCCAATCCTTATTTCCGTTATCGGAAAATTGCGGAAGATTTCCCTGTAGTTGTTCGGTTGTTTTAATTACTAAAGTATATATAATTTGTTCTTGAACCAACGGAGTATTATTGCTGATACTTCTACCGATAGCAAATTTAGGTATATTTGTTCCTTGAGCATTTTCATTGGCAACTTTTAATCTTATCGGCTTGGTCGATAAATCTTTAAATGCAATAGAAGGAATTATTATATCACCGTTTTTTTTAGGAGACATAACAACATTCCATGAGTAGTATCTGCTGGTTTTTCCGTTGATAGTATTGCTTTTATATTCTCTCCCAACTGAAAAAATCGTAAAATCTTTTTCTAACGAAGCAAGTTCAGGTTGAGACGTTCCCGGATTTCCTTCGTATTGTAATGTTAATACGAAAGTTTCTCCTACGGGGACGGGATTTCGATTAATCTTAGCAACAAAACTCTCTGCTCTTGCCGTTAAACTAAACAACAAACTGACAACAAGTATTAACCAAAATTTTCGCATAACTACTTATCTCCATATCTGTTTTTGTTATATTCTTTACGAATAAAAGCTCTCAATAAACCGCCTGCATCTTCCGGAATATTGCGATATGCAACTTCTCTGGCTTGAGTTTCTTCATCAAACTGACCTTTATCATCTTGAGTATATCCTCCTTGAGCGCTTGCTTCCTCATCTGTTTTTTCCTGTGGATCTGACGGAGAAGGTGTAGGGGTTTCTGCGGCCGACGAAGATGATTGTTTTTCATCATTATTTTCATTTTGAGCTTGAGGAGAAGATGATTGTTGATTGTTTTGTTCTTTTTTGTCTTGAGAATTATCCGAATTTTGTTGTTGGTTTTCTCCGCTTTCTCCCCCGGATTTATCTTCTTTGTTTTCTTGTGTTTTCTGTTGTTCGCCTTTATCTCCTTGACCGGAATTGTTACTGTTCTCGCCCTCTTCCGTTTGTTGTTTTTTACTTCCGGAGCTGCTACTTTCGTCTTGCTTGTCTTCTTTATTATTCTTATCTGATTGATCTTGATTTTTTTGTTGTTCTTGCTGCTGTTGTTTAAGATATTCTAAATTAAATTTTGCATCTTCGTGTTCAGGAGATATTTTTAAAACTTCCTCATATTTTTTTATTGCTTCTTCAATTTTTCCACCCTTTGCCAGAGCATTTCCTAAATTATACATACTTTCGACATCAGTATTTTTAGCAAAGAATTTTGAAGCGTTTTCAAAATCACCCTGACGATAAAAAGCTGTTGCTTTCCATTTGGTATTACTGAAACTATCTGCAGCTTGCGCATAATTCCCTTCAGAAAATGCTTTTGCCCCATCTTGATTTGCATTAGTAAAAAAACCGGCCGAGGCAGTTGAAGTCATTACTAACCATAAGACAATCGTTAAAATTCCTTTACGGAAAAAATACAAGGCACAAAATAGCGGAATAAACAATAAATAATATCCGTTATCTTTCCAGACTTCTCTTTCATTTTCCGTTTTTTTCAATTCCGCAGAAATTTGATTGTTTATTTCATCAATCAGCGGATTCATGTTATCAGCAATGTTTAATATCATACCGCCGCCTTTACTGGCTATAAGATTAAGTTTTTCGTTTTCAGATGTTCTGACTGCAATAACATTTACATCATAACCATCTGAAAATGACTTGCTTGCCGAATCTAATGCCGCATTAAATTCTTGACCGGCATCTGCGGTAAATATAACAATATTTCCTTTAGAATATCCCCCTTGTTTTAATCGCTCGACCGCCATATCTATTGCTCGATTAAGCTTATCCCCATTTTCAGGCATTATATTCCGCCCTATTGCGGGAAGAAGGTTAATAATTATATTATTGTCCTCCGTAATCGGACTTATAAGAAACGGCTCATTAGTATAGACGATAAGCCCTGTTTGTGTTTTCAGCTCTTTAACCAAATCACTTATTCCGTATTTAGCCCTAGCCAATCTGTTCGGAGTAATATCGGTGTTTTCCATATCCGAAGAGAGATTTAATAAAATCATCACCGGATTTTCTGGTGCAAATGAAGGCATATTTTTCTTTTGCCAAGTAGGTCCTGACAACGATAAAACCGCAAAAAACAAACCGATAATAGCCAAATAACCTATAAAACTTCTTTGCTGTGAACTACCTCGAATAAGCAAAAAATTGAGCAATTTTTTATCGCAAACATTTTCCCATGCTGATATGTTTTTTAAATTTGAAAAAAAATGTCGATATGCAAAAAGCGGAATTATCAATAACACCAAAAACCATGGACGCAAAAAATGAAAATTATTAATCAACTCTGTCATTTAATTTCTCCGCCCATAAAATATAAGAACCAACAATGAAATTATTAGTGAAATGAATAGCGGATAGAAATATAAATCTTTGCTATCCTGAATATATCTTTCCTCATCAATACTTGCTTCCAAAGCATCAATCTCCTGATATATTTTTTGCAACCCTTTTGTATCGGAAGCTTTAAAATAACTGCCTTTAGTTTCAGAGGCCAATTGTTTTAAGCTTTGCTCATCGAGTCCGCTTGCCTGAGGAATTTTTATGCCGAAAAATGAATTGATTAAACGACTTTCTGAGCCGACACCTATTGTGTATATCTTAATATTTTCATCCTTAGCTAATTTTAATACTTCAGGCATAGTCAAGCTACCATCATTATTCTCACCGTCAGTAAGAAGAATTATTATTTTATCGCCGTCCTTATTCTGATCTTTACGTAGTGTCTTCAGCGCCAAACCCACGGCATCTCCAATTGCTGTAGATGTACCTGCCATTCCGGCGTCTGTTGACCACAAAATATCCGAAATTGCAGCCTTATCAAAAGTTATCGGAGATTGCAAATATGCGCGACTTCCAAATAAAATTAGACCTATTCTATCGTTAGGACGTTTTTTTATAAAACCGTCCGCTGCAATTTTTACAGCAGTTAGGCGGTCTATTTGACGACCTTGATAACTGAAATCTGCTTCACGCATTGAATTTGATATATCCGTAATCATCAATATATCATAACCGACATTATTCAATCGTATCGGCTCGCCTATCCATTGCGGTCTGGCAACGGCTATGGTCATAAACACCCATGCTAAATACATTAAATTCCATATTTTTTTGCTATTACCCGCATTATAATTTCTGCTCCATAGTGATCCTGACAGAATATTTATTTTTGCAATATCCTTTACAAATGGAACTCGAAGAGCATCACCATGCATACCTTTTACAGGTTTGAACAGTCGATAAACGATTATCGGGGCAACCAATAACAAAAAAGCCCAAGGATACAATATTGATATCATAGGTTTTCTCCTATCCATGAGCGACAAAAATTATGTAAATCTTTTATATCTTGCTTGCTATATGCAACAGATGTAGGATTTATATAAGGAGCATTAACCAACAAATTTGCAGCTCCGTCTTTTATAGGGCTTTTGCTATGAGAATTTAAGAAGTTTATCCACTCCTTCGACAGAAGGGTCGAGGCTTCCGGATATTTATATATACATATTCTACGCAAAATTTCCGACATTTTTATTGCCGAAGATGTTTCGTTACTGAGAGAATCAAGCAACTTTATCGCATAAAGCTTTTTACTTTTCGTACGATATAAACGAAACAAATAAATTCCTGCTGCCATAAAAAGTATAACAGACAATATCAACCACCACCCATAAGCCAATGGCCAAATGGAAATAGTATCTTGCGGAAAATGTATATCTCTTAATTCAGGCAAATTATCATTCATAATAACAACCTCTGTTCAATTACCTTAAATTTAAGCGGTAATCAGATAAATATCAAGAGATTAAATTATGAAGCATTGGAAATTTGATCAATTAAAATTGCAATATTTGTAATGAAAATTTTAACTGAAATCGCAAGCAATATAATACCAAAGCATTTTTTCATAACATAAATACCGCCTTGACCGAGCTTCTTTTCAATAACTTTTGCCGCTTTCACAACAATATAAATGACTAATATATTTACAAAAATCGCAAGCAATACATTTATATCGGCATATTGAGCACGAATTGAAAGAAGAGTTGTCAAAGCGCCTGCTCCGGCAATAAGCGGAAATACCAACGGCACAAAATTAGCTTCTTTGGGAGTGTCAGGACTTTCTCTAAAAATCTCTATATCCAAAATCATTTCCATTGCCATAACAAAAATAATTAACGAACCGGCAATAGCAAAAGATGACAAGTCGAGATTAAACAATTTCAGAAAAAGTTCTCCGACATAAAAGAATACCAAGAACATTGCCAAAGACAACAATGATACCTTGCGAGGGCTTATTTTTTTACCGTGTTTTTTTAAGTTTATTATGATTGGAACAGAACCGATAATATCGATAACTGCAAACAAAACCACAAATGCCCCGAAAAATTGTTGAAAATCAAATTGTGAAAAAAACATTTTATTCCTCTTTAATTAAGTTATTTTATGCCCCTTATTAACACCATAAAAAGTATAGTCAATCATATAATTTAATTTTAATTAATAAATATAATGTAACATTCTTTATCAAGGTGAGTTATGGCAAAGAAAAATAAACAAATATTGATAAAACCGATAAATATCGACAAGACAGAAACAGAAAAATATCTGGTTGGAAAAACGATTGTTTATTCCAGAGATAAGCGTTTTAAAACAACCGCAAAAGTTTTTTTATGTATCGATAATGATTTTAATGAAGAAATGGGACATGAATGCGAATTATACAAAATAATTATTCGCAAAAAGCATATCATTGCCTATTGCCTTTTATATAAAGAAAATAATCGTATTCAAGTTCCTCTATTCGGCAGCACGGATACTCATTATAGAGTAGGACATATATTATCGCAAATAGTTCTGGATCGAATGTATGATTTAGATTGTGACGGAGTTGATTTAACCGCCAGTTGGAACAGTATTTTACACCACTACCAAATGGGATATAGGCCTAAAGACCAAAAAATCATCGATGCAAATATGTGTGATAATGCTTTGAAAAACAACGACATAAAAGAAATATTAAAAATAGGTTGTTTGCCGATGTATTTACCACAAATTGAACTTATTAATAAATACAACAGTTTTAACACTCCAATATTAGATTATCAAAAAATTATTGATGAGAAAAGTTGTGTCGGAAATGTTCGTATTTTCAACAACAGAACACATAAAAAAGAGCGGCTTTTGGTTTATCGAGAAGATTGTGATACCGAAGCGGAAGTATATACAATTTGCAGACCTGCTGCACAAAAAAGAAAAAAACAAAAAATCGGAAAAATTGTTTTAAATTATTTTTATCTTGATAACGGACGTTTTATAAGCAATTTCGGAACATATCCTAAATGGTCGGTTTTTTCATGGTATGGAGATGAACAATTTCTCGATAAAACTTTTGCAGAATATTGGTCAGTTGCAAAATCTGATGAATTTGATGAAAAAAATATTATAAAGGCCCTATTTCAAATAGCATTAGAAGCAGGAAAACTCTATGACTGCCCTCGTTTACAAATAGAAGCAGATTGGGAAGAACACTTATTAATGTACAGATACGGTTTCAGAACTCAATTCTATGATAATCCGAAAACAGCGGAAGAAATTTGTAAAATTATAGAAAATGAAGAAAAAAATGCTTTGTCAATAAACTTAAACAAACTTGGAAGCGTAGACATGTTCTTAAATAAAGAAGATGTTTGCGATAAACAAAAAAACAATCGTATACTGTACGTTAAATGTAAATATACCATAAATCGCCAGCAACAGTTGCATTATAAAAGGCAAAAAATTATAAATTCCCCAATAAATCATTAATTTTTTAGCAGATTATTGCTTTTTTAGATTTTTTTGTTATAATCCGTTATAAATAAAAATTTTTATGTTATGACAGAACTGATTATTTTGTTTGTTGCTATTATGGCAACGTTGTTTGCGATGTTTTTTGCAAGTGAGAAGTTATTGAGTGAGAAAACCCCGAAACTCAACAGAATTGTGGGGCTTGTTGAAAGTGTAACAGGTATCGCAGTGGTGATATCAATTTTGTGTTCTTGCGTATGGTTGGCTCATATTAGTTTTGCATTTGCAGGAATAATCTTGGTGGTGCTTCCTTTTACTGTTGTTTTTAAATACAGCAATATTTGGTGGCGAATAGCAATGATTGTTTCTCTTGGAATGTTTGTTTCTCTTTACTACATAACGGGGGATTTTAACATTTTCTTGGCAATTGCTATTGGCGCATGCGCAATACTTATTGCCCGTGTGATTACTGTTTTTCGCAAGAAAAAACAATGCTAAAATTAGGCTCTTTATCTCGATGATAAAGAGCCGTTTTTTATTTCTTAAAAGATTTTCGAGGTTTAGATGAAAAGCTTTTCTTTTTATTTACATCGTTTCCTTGTTTTTCTTTTTTATTAAAATTATCAAACTTTTTCTTACCGTCAAATTTCTTTTTATTATTTTTTGGACCGTTTCTATTACTCCACGAAGAACGATTTCTTTCAAATTTATTTTTAGGCTTTTCTTCCGTTTTTATTTTGGCTTCTTTAATTTCGACTACTACATTTTTCATTCTTTCTTTGGCTTTCATAGCACTTTTACATACTGAAAAACCAAAAAACCCGACATTTCGGCCTAATGTATAATAGTAATTATGAACATAAGCAATAAGTCCTGATTTTTCCAACCATAATTTACCATTTTCATCAATGTATTTATCATCAACATTTACGGCTACAACCTCTGCTAAGAACATATCATGTGTACCATAGTTAGTAATATTTTTTACTTTACACTCTAAAGATACGGGACTTTCTTCTATTTGAGGGGCAGAAACTTGTGAACATTTAGCGGGAGTAAGTTTCATTTCTTTGAATTTATTTACGTCTCTGCCTGATTTTACTCCACAATAATCAGCAGCAGTAACTAAAGGAAGATTGGTTAAATTAATTACAAATTCACCACTTTCTTTTATTAATTCATGGGAGTATCGGGATGGACGAATGGAAACATAGGTCATAACAGGATCAGAACTGACAATTCCGGTCCAAGCAGCAGTCATAATATTTGGTTTTTCCATTGTTCCGCAACTAACCATTACAGGAGGTAGCGGATATTCCATTGTTCCGGGTTTCCACGTGATTTTTGTCATTTTAAATCCTTTCTGTCATTTTTCCATGATGATTTAATCTAAATATTTACATTCTGCAATGCTTAAATTAATGTTTGGGTTTTATTTTCATTTCTTCAATAAAAAGTCCAAGTTTATTAATATTATTTCCATGGCCTAAATCATGAGGGGATTTCATACCCTCTATGTTAAAAGATACAACAATTTTTCCATTACTTCCTATATTTTCCGGAGAAATAAGCAGTTCTCGTCGTTTTGATTTTCCTCCGTTTTCAAAACTCCAAGCATTATACTGTTTGCCATTTATAACGGGAACTACGGTTATCCGCGGATTATGCTGATTTATATATGCTGCTAATTTAAAATCTAACACAACAGAAAAATTAATTTTAGGAAGGGTAAAAGATATTTTTGCTAAATTTCCATGAGTCCACTTACCATCATTAATACTTTCCCCAAATCCTAAAAGAAATATATTGGGATAATCTTTATTAAAATAGTAAGTTTGGTACAATTCGACCTGTTGCTTGGCTGTTTTTTTATCAAACTCTTTTTCTTCTTTTTTAGAAAAAGCTCTATTTCCTAAAAAATGAATATCTATAAGCGATTCATAGATTTCAGGATTTACGATAAATAACAAAACAAAACCATACACTATTCCAATCAGGGTAAGAAGTATTATTCTAAATTTTTTTTGTTCCATGCTCTTTCTCCCAAGATTGTTTTTATAATGATACAATAAAGTAAATTAATTACAAATATTTTTAGCGTATTTATAATTTAGTAACCGATATTTTTTATAAAGAAGCTGGGAGAATATTAAGATGACAAGTTTTCAGCTTTTTATAGGTTTATTATTAACATTAATAATGATTATGCGTCCATTTTTATATAAACCGGCGGCTGAACATTTCCCGTTAAATTTATCCTCATTGTTTACAAGTACATGGCTAATTGTTTGTCTGGTGTTATCATTTCCTTGGTTCGGACATTTATATACTGACAGATTTATTGAAATTACCACTTCTCCATATTTGTTATTGAGTATGTTAAAAGGAATTCTTTTATGGGTATCCGTAAAACTTCAACAAAGCATTAATAAACAAAGCACATCATCTTCTTCTTTTTATACATTTGTTTCTTTGGCTTTGTCTTCTTTGATAAACAATATATTTTTCCACGAAGGATTAAAACTGTTCCAAATTTTATGTATCTGCGGATTCGGGGTTTTAGGAATTGCTTTTATCATAATGGGAGATGCAAGAAGATTATCCGTAAAAAATAAAATTGCTTTCTTTATTGCCGTAATAATCGGAGCTCTATTCAGTGTTCAGGACCACATTGCAATTCCCCAGATAGGATGGTATGCTCATCTTCTTTATTCTTCTATTTTTATGTTTTTAACCTGCCTTATTGCAAAAGTTTCTAAAAACGATTTTAAAATTATTTTCAAAAATAAATCTATTGTTACTGCAGGTTCATTTTTTGGCATCACGGAATTTTTAATCATATATGCATCGATTAATATATTGCCGGTAACTTTTGTTTCTATGTTTATGCGTTTGGCAACTCCAATTGTTATGCTGGTATCGGCATTTAAATATAAAGAACAAAGCTGGAAAAACCAGCTAATTTTCGGTATCATTTCGTTAGCATTGGCTTTGCCGCTGATTTTGATTAAATAGCAACTTGAAATTTTGATATATATGTGCTAGAAGTAGGTATCAATTTATATTGTTGTATCTATTATTCGACAGAAGTGTTGCATCTATAAAATCAAATATCAAGGCTGGAAGTGTAATTTTTTAATATTCATAATAATTATGAAAAGATATTTCATTTTTTATGTGCTCTTTTTCTTTATCGGCTCTTTCTCATCTTATGCTCAAAATGATAGCAGGAAAGCTCTGATAGAAATTATGGAAACGATACGAATAACCGAAACGGAGATTGTTGTAGGAAATGAGAATATGACTTGCTATAGAGAATATTCTGTTTTTCCTCATCAACGTAAGACTTCCCTTACCGCTCATCAAAACCGAATAAAAATATCAAAATGGGATTATGAAGCGATGAAAGTTAAATATAACGGAAAAATGTATCGTATACTTTTCTACTTGAACAATAATCGACTAACTGTTCTTGTCGGAAGAGGCAAAACAGGAAAATCCTATGTTCGAAGTTTTGAACTTGGTAAAAAGAGCGGAACATGACGTCTGCTCTTTTTTCATTTTAAAACAAAAGCTCCCACTATGAAAAGTGAGAGCCTTGATTTTTTAGAAAGCTACTTAACTTTGTTTCTTATCCTTTTTCTTTACGAAAAAAGCACAAATAGTGCTGATAACGAAACCAATAACACAAGCGGCTGTCACGCATGTCTCAAGAATAAACCCATTGTGCAGACACGATTGCACAAAGAACACTGTGCCGCAACCGGTCATCCATGCAGCAAAAGGCAGCATACATTTATCCGGTTTAATCCACAAAACAATGGTAGTTATGACCACGATTACCCATAAAGGAAAATCGTAACCGTTAATCAATCCTCCAAGTGCGCACATTCCAAAAATTGCGGAAAATATGCACATTGCAAACTCTCTGCCACCAAAATCGCTCATGCTCTCTTCAGTAAACATAGCAGAGCCGAGGGCTAAAAGAATTGTGAGCAGGAAGATGATAACCATTCCCCAGAAATTTACTGCGGGCAGTCCAAAAGCTAATGCGGCTGCAATTATTGCAACGGCAAAAAAAGATGTTACTTTCTTCATAAATTGAATATTTAATAAACGTTTATAATATGTTCAATACGGATAATATATATTTTTGTGCATTTTTTGTCAATATAGTTATTGATTTTTTTCGTTCCTTATGCTAGTTTGAGATCATTAAATTGATTAGTGTTTAAATTTTTATTTTATTAACCGAGGGTAACCTCACAAAAACTAAATTTTATGATTGATACACTTTGTTGGATTGGCTCAACGATTTTGTTTGTCGTAGTTTTAGCTGCCTGTATTTGTTATTACATTAAGGTTGTAAAACTGGAGCAAGAAAAGCGTTCGTTGGAATCTGATTTGCTGAAAGCCGAACTCAAAGCAAAAAGAGACGAGTTTCTGCTTGCTGCACAGATTGAGGGCGAAAAAGAACTGACGGGAGAGTATCTAAATGCTTTTCCCGGTCACCAAATCATTACGGCTCAAGAGGGATATGAAAGGACCGCACCTTATTATAAGGCTACGGAAAAAGGTCCCATTTTGGCCGGTGCGATTGTGAGTGTAAAAAGACGTAGTTATGAAAGTAAGTCAGGTAAAGATTGTTACGAAGAAGTAAAACGCCTGACAGAAAAAGAGTATTGGAAGCTGATTTTCGGTTAACCAATCCTCCCATTCTTAATCCCGAAATTGCATAGCATTTTTCGGGATTTTTTTTATTTTTCACATACAAAAAAGGACATAGAAAAATCTATGTCCTAAAAATGCCCTAAGGCTCCGGGGAGAAAATTTATTTACGATACTTAATCTCTCCTGCCGGCGGATTGCGGTACGAATTCGGCTTAATCTTGGTTCCGTTGTACTTCGGATTGCCGTAGAAAATGAGTTCATGGAACTTACCTCTCTTAGTCTGTCCCTGAATCCATACAGTGCAATCAGCATCCTTCACAACACGAAGCTTACCGTTCTCATTTGCCCAAATGCCGAAATCCTTCGGAATCACATAGGTAAACGTGTCGCCGTTCGCATAGGAATACTTAATCTCAATCGGCTGAGCGTACGGAGTCTTGTCGTACTTAACTTCAACGGATGTCGCAGCGACACCGGTCGGAGCATTGCGGTACTCGTACGTCTTGATAGCGGCGAGATCAACATTGGCAGTCTGATGAGTAGGCTGATATACCTCTACCGGAGGCGGTGCCGTAACAACAGGTTCCTGCGTCTTCTTTTCGTCTGCGCAAGATGCAAGCATAATCAGCATTGCAAACATTGCAAAAATCTTAAAAGTTTTCATTGCTTTGAGATTTTAAAAGTGGATAATTATGTTAATAGTAGAAATTTATGAGCGGATTATAGCCTTATTTTACATTTTTTGTCAAATATTTTTTCTACAATTTATTTCAAAAAACACCTTTTTATCCAATATTGCTTCGCTAGGCTTCGTCGCATGTAATGACAATGATGAAAGGACAATAAAAAACCGCTTTAAAATATATTTCAAAGCGATTTGGTTGCTCAAAATTATTGATTTTATGATAAATGTTCATACAAAACTTTGCAGCCTAAAAAAATCATAATTATTCCGGCTGAAATTTGCAAATATTTTGTAGGAAATTTTTGGAAACAACAAGTTGATAAAAATGCACAAAAGGAGCAAACAAAACAAACTATCCCGATAACCAACGCCGAAACAAAAATATTTATCGGCATAAAATATAACGTAATCCCCGCAACACAAGCATCAATACTTGTTGCAACACCTATCATAAACAATGTCGAAAAACTCAAAATTTCATGATGTTTATCGTTATCTTTTTTCTCACTTAACGCATCAATAATTATATTTATTCCTAATGCAAGAAAAACAAAAAAAGCTAACCAATGGTCATATACTTCAATATATTTATAAACTGATTTGGTTGCAAACCAACCAATAATCGGAAATAAAAACTGCCCTAACCCTGTAGCAAAACTTAATAAAATAGCATTTTTGATAATATTTTTCTTAAAAATAAGTCCATAAGAAAAAGCTGCAGCAGAAGCATCGGCAGAAAGAGCAAAAGCTAAAAGAACAACACCAAACATTGATATTCCTCGTAGAGATTAACAATGCTGGTGTTGTATATAAAATAAAAAGTAAAATCAAGTTTTAATTTGAAATACTTATATTGTGAGCTTCCGGTCTACCTTGTTTATCCGGAATAATATCAAATGAAACTTCTTGACCTTCACTGATATAATCCAAGCCGGATTTTTGAATTGCCGTTATGTGAACAAAAATATCCTTTTCCGTATTAGGTGCCTTGATAAATCCATAACCTTTTTTATTATTAAACCATTTTACCGTACCATTTAGCATTTTAGTTCCCTTTGCAAAAAATTAAACCACGTCAACTATGTTCGACGTTTTTTATTTATGAGCATAGTTCAGCTTTTCAAGGGTTATAAATTTATTTTTTCATATTTTTTATTTTTTCAGCCAACTTTTTGGCATTATCAATGATTTCTTTTTCTCCGGCAACCTTTCCGTTTTCCATAATCAAGCAACCATCGCAAATTACATCACAAATACATGAACTGTCAGCAGAATATACCATATTGGAAATTATATTATAATTTGGAGTTAAGAAGACATTGTCTAAGTCGACCAAAAGGCAATCGGCTAAACAACCTTCTTTTATTTCTCCGGCATTAAGCCCAAAAGCTTTTGCTCCGTTTATTGTTGCAACTTGATAAATATCACCGGCTTTTCCACCTAGAGCCGAATCGGATTCTGCTTTGGCGGCAAGAGAACAAAACTTCATAGAATCTAACATATTCAAATTATTATTAGAGCTTGCACCATCAGTTCCCAATGTTATATTTTCAGGCATTATTTTATACATTTTTTCAAACATAAACATACCGGAATTGAGCTTTAAATTAGAAATCGGGTTAGTTGAAATATAACAACCTCGTTTTTTGACAATTTCAATATCTTCATCAGATAAGTGAACCGCATGTGCCAGAATAGTTTTAGGAGTTAATAAACCTAAACTGTCTAATTTTGCAACCGGAGACATTCCCCACTTTGCAAAACAATCATCAACTTCTTGTCTGGTTTCCGATACATGAATTTGCATAAACCAATCTTGTTTTTCTGCCGTCTCTTTTGCAAACTTAAATAATTCGTCAGAAACGGTGTAAACAGCATGACATGACAAACATTTTATAATTCTTTGCGGACAAGGATTGGAAAATTCGATAAAATTTGCCGTATCAATCTTTTTTTGTTCAAATTTTTGCTCATCAAACAAATCCATCTCAACTCTTGATATTGCTGCTCTAATTCCCATATCGGCAACAGCTTGCATAGTTTGTTCTCCAAAAAAGTACATATCAGCAAAAAATACCGTGCCGGACTTTATCATTTCGAGAATCGCTAAGCGACTGGCAATCGCAATATCTTCTTCGGTCAGCTGATCTTCAATCGGCCATATATCTTCATTAAGCCATTCAAAGAGAGGCTTATCATCGCCGAATCCTCGCAATATGGACATTGCCGCATGGTTATGTGTGTTGTAAAAAGCCGGTAATATCGCCTTATTGCTGCCATCTACTATTTTGTCCGCCTCAACCTCTATATTGGGGGCTATAAGAGAAAATTTGTTATCTTTGATAAGAACATCGGTTGTTTGATTGTTGTGCAAAACATTTTTTATTAAAATTGACATCTTTTTTTCCTAATTTATGCTATAAGTTATAAGCTAACTTAAAACAGATTGAGCAAATATGGAAGACAAAATTTTAGAACAACGTTTTATTGATATTGAAATCAACTTGGCTAATCAAGAAAAAATGCTTGAAGAGCTAAACTCAGTGGTAATTGAACAAGGAAAACTTATTGATATTTTGCGTAAACAAAATAAAATACTTTTTGAAGCTTTGAAGGAAGATACAGTTAAACCGCTGAGTGAAGAAACTCGCCCCCCTCATTATTGATTTTTTGATTTATGGGTTTATATTATAATAAAATACTTATTTGAAGGAGAAAAACTATGAGCGATGAAAAACAATGGGTATGTACCGTTTGCGGATATGTTTATGACGAAGAAACTCCGTTTGAAGAACTGCCTGAAGATTGGGTATGTCCTGTTTGCGGTGTAGGAAAAGACTTTTTTGAACAAAATTAGTCTGCAGTTCTGGCTACAGTTAAGACATCTATTGACTTGGCTCCGGCTTTTTTCAGTACGGAAGAACATTCTTTTACTGTCGATCCAGTAGTCAAAACGTCATCAATAAGAATTATTCTTTTATCTTTGATATTTTCAGAGTTTTTTACACTAAACGCATTTTTTACGTTATTAACCCGTTGGCGACCGGAAAATTCCACTTGCGGACGGGTTTTCTTATGTCGTATCAAAGAAAATCTGTCAACCGGAATGCAGACCATTTTGCTTAATTTATCTGCCAATATTACTGATTGATTATATTTACGTTTAATTAAACGGGAATAATGTAACGGAACGGGAACTATAATGTCTGCTCCTTGTGAAAAAATATCTTTTCCGGCAATTTTCAACATAGCTGCCAAAAGTGTTGCATTTTCAGTCTTGTCAAAAAACTTAAAACCTAAAATCAAATTTTTGTTGCTGTTATCATAAACAAATGCAGATCTCATCATTCTGAAAAAATGTCTTTTCTTTCCGGCACAGGATGCGCATAACATTTTTCCGTCAGCTGTTAATTCGTTGATGGGATGACCACATTTACAACAATAGGGAGGAGTGATAAAGTTTATTTCTTCGACACATTTGTCACACAAATATCCCTCTTCGAACAAAACTTTTCCGCATTTTAAGCATCGACGAGGAAAAATAAAATTAAGCAATTTCTCAAAAATTTCAAAAAACATTATTTAATCAGATTCTTTAATTCTTCATGTATTTGATTGATGCTGTCAACAACAACTATTCCGGCATCAGTCATAATTTTTCTTTTATCTTCGGCCGTAATTCTTCCTCTGGTTATAATATCTCCGGCATAACCTACGTGCCGGCGAAAAGTAAGATTATTACCGGCAATAAAACTTATAATCGGTTTTTTATTTTTCTGTTGAGCATACCATTCTGCTCCTTGTTCTTCAAACATACCACCCATTTGGCCTACCATAATGACAGCTTCTGTATCTTTGTCATCATGAAACAGTTTCAAAGTATCTACAAAGTTTATACCTATCACCATATCATCCCCTAAGCCGACCACGGTTGACTGTCCTTCTCCGGAACGACGTGTTTCAAGAACAGCTTCATAGGTTAAAGTTGAAGAGCGTGAAACAATGCCTATTCGTCCTTTGTTATGGATGTTTTCCGGAAATATACCTAAACGAGCTTCATCAGGTGTTATTATTCCCGGTGTATTAGGACCGACAAATTTTATGTCGCTACCTTTCAATATGTTTTTAACTTCCAGCATATCTTTCACCGGCACACTGTCGGAAATACAAACAATAAGTTTTAATCCGGCTTCAACAGATTCTCTTACTGCTGATTTCACTGAGCGAGCAGGAACAAACAATACTGTTGCTTCTGCTCCCGTAGTTACTACCGCTTCTTTTACACTATCAAAAACCGGAACTCCTAAATGGATTATCCCGCCTTTTCCGGGTGTAACACCGGCAACGACATTTGTTCCATAATCTATTGAACGTTTGACGTGGAAAGAAGCCTGCGTTCCGGTAATACCTTGAACCAAAACTTTTGTATTTTTATCGGCAAGAATTGACATTATTCATTTTCCTCCACCGCTTTTACAATTTTTGAAACGGCATCTTCCATATTATCAGCCATAATCAGCGGAAGTTTTGCCTGCTCAAGGATATTTTCGGCATCATCGCGGTTAGTTCCTTCAAACCTAACTACAAGAGGTATATTCATTCCGACTTCAGCTGCGGCATCAATAATTCCGTCAGCAATCAAATCGCACCGCAAAAAACCACCTAAAATGTAAATAATAATACCTTCAACTTTTGGGTTGGTAGCAATAAGTTTAATTCCGGCAGCTATTTTATCTCTATCAACACTTCCCTTTACGTTTAATGAGCAGGCTATCGCATTATCCCCTTGCTTTAAGGTATCAACCATTGCCAGTGCAAGTCCTGAGCCATTAACAATACATCCTATATTTCCGTCATACTCACTATATGCAAAACCATATTTTAGAGCTTTTAATTCTCTTTCCTCTATTTCATAGTCATCTCTTAAACATTCCAATTCAGGATGACGAGATAAACCTCGGTTATCAATTCTTATTTTTGCGTCTAGAGCAACAATTTCGTTGTTTTTTAATACTCCGGCCGGATTTATTTCAATCATTAAAGCATCATTTGAAACAAAGGTCTTAAACATTCCTCTTATAAACTTATGAAAACTTTCGGCACTTTTATTTTGAAGCTTTAAAAAATTTGTCAGTTGGCTGGTTTGCGAATGTGTAGGACCATTTAAATCTATCGGTATGCGAAGTATTTTATCCGGCCTGTTTGCAACAATATCGGCAATATCTTCATCTTTTGTATTGGCTGCCAATAACACTATGGAAGAATTTGTTCTGTCAATTGCCATTCCTACATAAAAAGTATGGCTGACTTTGTTAAAAGCTTCGACATATATACGACTAACCAATTTTCCTTTAGGCGATGTTTGTGAGGTTACCAAAGTTGAACCCAACATTTCTTCGGCATTAGAATATATATCCTTTAGACTGTCAATTATCCTTATACCGCCACTTACTCCGGCTTTAGCATCAATAAAACGCCCTAATCTTCTGGCTCCGGAGTGAATTTGAGCTTTTAATACCCATGGACCACGTGCAGAAACCTCTTTTGCAACTTTGCGTGCTTCTGCCGGAGTATAAGCAATTCTCCCTTTCGGAATTTTAATTCCGTTTGAACTTAGAATCTTTTTTGCCTGATACTCATGAATATCCATATATTTTCTCTTAATTTAGTTTTGTGCATAAAACTTAATTTTTTCAACCATCGCATTAAGTCCGTTGCGACGGCTTGGAGATAAATGCTCCTCCAACCCCATTTTAGCAAAAATATCTTCAACTTCAATATCTTTAATTTGACTTTGGGGATGATGGTTAAAAATACTTAAAACAACATAAATCAACCCTTTAACGATAGCCGCATCACTGTCGCCTTCAAAGTAAATATCATTTTTATCACTCATGTATGGAACAAGCCAAACTTGAGATTGACAACCGACAACTTTCCACTCCTCAGTTTTATATTTGTCATCAAAAGAAGCAAGCTTATTTCCTAAATCAATCAAATAGCGATATTTGTCTTCCCAATCGTCTAAAATCTCAAAATTTTCAATCAATTCTTCTATTTGCATTTTTTATCCTTTTATTTTTTATAATTCTTATCATTAATATAAATAAAGGTCTATTGTTTTATTAAAATATTTGACTCATTTTACACCTAAATATATACTGTACTTTGTTTTTATTAATGTTTTACAAAAGTTTATAAAATGAGAGTATCTATTCGCTGTTTGGAAAAAAAACTCAGTCAAATTTTACCTTTGGCTGAAGCATATCAACGCTCATATAATAAATTGTCACAAGGATATAAAAGCCCTGAAGAGATGGCTCTGTATACCAAAGGATATTTTCTAAAAAAATTATGGAAAATGGCAGAAGATAAAGACTCTGTCGTTGCGGTACTCAATATCGATGATAAGCCTTGCGGTTTCGTCAGATATTCTGCAATTCCGGAGTATTATACTTGTCCGGTAAACGGTCAAAGTCGTGATTTAGAAAAGGGAATGTTAGACGGCTTTGAATTTGCATGGTACAGAAAGGTTAATTTTGAGAGAGACGTTCAATTGAACAACAAAACATTAATAGTAAACCAAATTTATTTAGATCCGCAAATTCAGCGATGCGGATTAGGAACCTATTTATTGAGCAAAACTATCCCTGAATTGAAAAAACAAGGTTATGAAAGTTTAATAATTGAGTATAATGCTCATAATGAAAATGCTGAAAAATTTTATAAAGGAATCGGATTTAGAGCTTTTGCAAAAACTCAAGATTTTGACCATATAATAAAAAAGGACGGAAAAACAACTTTTTGTATTAGCGATGTAGCTATTGCACATACAACTATTGATAATGCCATCAACTGTATGCGAGATAAACAATTAAGCAAAACCTATATAACTATGGTACAACAAAAAAATGGACAGTCTTATTAAAAACATTATCGAAATGATGAAAATTAAAAGCATTTCCGGTAATTTAACGGAAATAAGCATGATGTTTGACTTGATTGAAAAATTATATGTTAAAGACGGAGTTGTTGCCCACAGATATAATTTTGAAAACGCCTCTCCGGTTATGTTATTATCTAATTGTGATGATTTAAATTTTGATGTTATTACAATAGGGCATATTGATGTTGTGCCGGCAAAAGATAATATGTTCAATCCGCGTATCGAAGATAATAAAATATACGGACGTGGCAGCTTAGATATGAAAGCATCAGTTGCCGTATGTTTAGAAACTCTGCTTTATACTTTAGGAAAAAATATTAAATTCGGAGTTCTCATCACTTCTGACGAAGAAACCAGCTCCGGCGGAATGAAAGCATTGCAAAAAGAAAATAAAATAAATGCAAAGATTGTTTTGGATACGGATTCCGGTGATTTAACGCATCTTACCGAAAAATATAAGCATCCGGTCAGCATCTCAATAACTGCAAAGGGAGAAAATGCGCATAGCTCTCAACCTTGGAACGGAGTTAATGCCGTTAATAATTTAATAAGCTGCATAAACGAATTGGAACAAATGTTTCCTCGTTTTGAAAAAGGAAACCCACCACAAAATACTTGGGTAGATACGATGGTTGTTACCGCAATTAATTCTCCTGCAACTTATAATGTTGTTCCGGCTGAAGCTGTTGCCAGAGTAAATTTTCGCCTCACTGAGACAACGCCTCTTGAAAAACTGAAAAGTATTTTAGAAACAGTCACTATTAAAAACAATTGCAGCTACGAAATATTGCTCTCAAGTTGCGGGGTTTATATGAATGCCGACAATCCTTATATAAAACAATACATATCAGTTGCCGAAGCGGTTATTAATTCTAAAATAGAAATATCAACTTCTTGCGGAGCGACAGATTCCAGAATGTTTGCCGACAAAGATGCGGTTATCATAATGCACAGTATTAACGGCAAAGATTTGCACGGTGACAATGAATATGCAGAAATAGATTCTATTTTCGCATTAAGGGATATTCAAAAAACATTTATTGACAGTTTGCTTTAAAACATTTCTAAAATTGCTTTTGCTTCTTCAGTTAAACGTTCCGGTGTCCATGCCGGTTCCCAAACCAATGTAACTTTTGCAATTCCTACTCCATCAAGGGCTGCAAGAGCGGCTGCGGCTTGTCCGGGCAAAATTCCGGCTACCGGACAGGTAGGAGCAGTTAAAGTCATATCAACATCAACATTGCCGCTTTCATATTGGCGAATATCATAAACGAGTCCTAAATCGTATATGTTTATCATAATTTCAGGGTCACAAACCGTTCGCAATGCTTCTATAAGTTGTTCACGAGTAGCCTTATTTTCCGGATTTTCTAGCGGTTCACCTTCGCTTACCGAAAAATCGTCAACGGGAACTTGTGAAGCCATCGCTTGTAACAATCCTGCTTCGGCATCTGTAATGTTTTTTTCTTCGCTCATTTTTACCTACTGCAACAATATCAATAAAACTACGGAAAGCAACAATATACCAATACCAACAAAATTGCAACGGGGATACTGCTCACTTTTTCTAAATTTGTAATAAAATATATTCCATATTATAATCCATATCGGATACATGGCAATAACCGCTCCTACATAAGCAGGATTTTCGGCATAATACATTGCAGAATTTTTAAATATATTTGAAGTTATGCTAAAAAATATGACCACAAAACCACCAATGATATATTTTGGAACAAACATTTCATGCCAATCATTTTTGCGAATAAAGGCAACAATATTGGGCAACCCCGAGAAAAAGGCTGTTATCATACAATAATAAAAAATGGCCGAAATTAAATCCGTTGAGGCTCCATAAGTAGTGGTAATTTTATTATTTGCATCTATCATAACAGATAAAAGTAATGCGGGTAATAATTCAAAAAAAGCCTCTTTACTGATTTTGCTTTTATTTATTAGCATTAATGAATATGCTGAAGCTATCAGGCATGCTATAATTCCTAATGAGCGAATCGGATTATCAATCATTTGGAATAATTGCGTTGGTTTTATGAGCAACCAAAATATAAATGTCATAACAACCGAATATGGTTTAATAGAAGCGGTTATTTCTCCTCCATACTTACGAGAACACAAAAATGTTTTTTTGTCGTTATATGCTACCATTAATCCTTGAATAATCGCAAACAACCAAAACAATGGATTGGTTGGTACTGCAAAAAAGGGAATAAACGGCAAAAGTATTAACCCTTGAACACCGCCACGATATATCATCATTAATGATGACGGCATTTTAAATATTTGGTTGGCATATATCATACCAGCCATCAACATTCCGCTAAATAAAGCTAATAACCACCACAGATTTTCCATTTTATATCCTAAAAAAATGTCTGTACTTTTTTGAGTGCCTCGACAAATCGGTCAATGTCTTCATGATTAGTGTATAACCCCAAAGAAGCTCTGGCCAAAGAAGTATATCCCATACGATTTACAACCGGTTGAGCACAATGATGACCGGTACGAATTGCAATTCCTTCCTTGTTCAAAATAAAAGCCACATCCTGCGGATGAATGTCGCCTAAAGCAAAGGAAAATACCCCGCCTTTTTCTTTTGCCGTTCCGATTATTTTCATATTTTTTATTTCATTAAAGCGAGAGTTAGCATATTTAATCAGCTCTTTTTCATGAGCCTCTATGTTATCCATACCCAACTTTTGTACATATTCTATGGCTGCTCCCAAACCGATTGCTTGCACAATAGCAGGTGTTCCTGCTTCAAAACGTGAAGACGGCATTGAGTATAATGTGCGCTCATAGGTAACATCTTCAACCATGTCTCCGCCAAATTGATAAGGAGGCATTTTTTCCAACAAGTCATATTTAGCATATAAACAGCCTATTCCTGTCGGTCCGTATAGTTTATGTCCGGAAAAAGCCAAAAAATCGCAATTTATATCTTGAACATCGGTTTTTGTGTGAACAACGGATTGACAAGCATCAACCAAACATAGAGCGCCTGCTAAATGTGCCGCTTGTACAATTTCTTTAACCGGAAAAACTGTTCCCAAAACATTTGACATCGCCGTAACACCGACGATTTTAACTTTAGGATTTAGTGCTTTATAAAAACTTTCCGCATCAAAACTTCCGTCATCGTGGATTTTGAAAAATTTTAATGTACAACCGGTTTTATCTCGAACATTTTGCCAAGGTACAATATTGGCATGGTGCTCTGCTTCCGAAAGTAAAATTTCATCACCTCCTTTGAGGTTATTAAGCCCCCAAGAAGATGCAACCAAATTTATACTCTCTGTTGCGGATCGAGTAAAAACTATTTCATTATCTTGTCTGGCATTAACAAAATTTTTGATTATTGTACGAGCTTTTTCGTATTCGGCTGTTGCTTGTTCAGAAAAGTAGTAACTTCCTCTATGAACATTTGCATAGTCATATATGTATGTGTGTACAATTTTATCAATCACTTCTTGCGGTTTTTGTGCTGAAGCAGCCGTATCAAGAAATGTATTGGCTTTACCGTTTACTTTCAAAGCCAAATTAGGAAAATCTGACCTGATTTTTTCTATATCATACATTTGCACGAATCCACTCTTTTATATCTTCATCGTCTATCTTGTCGATAACATCTGTCAGATACGCATCTATTAAAATTTGTTTTGCGTCTTCTTCTCCGATACCACGAGAACGCATATAAAACAACTGTTCTTTATCAAGTTCTCCGCAAGCCGCACCATGAGAACATTTTACATTATCAGCATAAATTTCCAATTCAGGTTTTACATCAATTTCTGCCGTATCACTTAATAATAATGCTCTATGTTGTTGATAGCCTTCGGTCTCTTGAGCATTTTTTGAAATGGCTATTTTTCCCTGAAAAACTCCTCTGGCTTCACCACCGACAACACCCTTTACCAACTGAGAAGATGTTGTTTTTTCAGAAAGATGTGCTATGTCGGTTGTAGTATCTATCGTTGCCCAACCATTCATAATATATGCTGCATTAACTTCCGTATTTGCGTTTTCTTGCAAAAGTTCAACTTTAGTTTCGTTTCGAGCTAAATTTGCTCCTTTTTGTAAGCAAAAACTTTTATATTTCGCTCCATCCTTTACAACTGCATGATTAAGTGCAATATGAACTGATTTATATGCCTCTTCTTGAAACTTATAGTGTTTTACTTCTGCTTTTGGAGATAGATAAAACTCATTCACTATATTATTAAAATATCTGTCTTTGTCTGCTCCGGTATGTTTATAGTACTCCACTACCACCGCAGAAGAATTGTTTTCAGCAACAATTATATTGTGGATATGGCTGACCAAATTATGTTTGGTTGAAGTATGATAAACAATCATTATCGGTTTTGCCAGTTTTACATTTCTTTCTATTGAAATAAAAACCCCTTCTTCCAAATATGCCGTATTCAAAGCAGCAAACGGATATTTTTTCAACTCAATATATTTTCCGACATAATTTCGTGCTTCTCCCTCAACAATGGCCTGCATTAAGGTCATCACCTCAACACCCAACGGAAGAGCCGGATATAAGGGAACAAATTTTCCGTTATTAAAATGAATTTGATATGCTTCAAAAGGTATATCAATATATAGGTTCAAGTGGTTTCCGCAGCAACAACCACCACCGCAACCGCAAGAATGGTCGGATTGATCACAATCAGAACAACCGCAGTCTTCATTGTCCTCATAACCACCTTCAAGTTCTTCTATAAATTTAGATGGAGAATAAACAAAATCATCACAGCGCAAATCGTGTAATTTTGTATATTTCCAAGCCTCGGTTTTTGCTCCCGGTAAAGTAAATATATTCCTTCCCTCTTCTCGCAAAGCTTCCAGCCAAGGAATATTTTGACCGAAAAGTTCTATATTTTCTAATAGTCCGACCATTATTTTTCCTTCACATACGAAGCATAACCATTGGCTTCTATTTCTTCCGATAAACTCTTATTTCCTGACTTAACAATGTGTCCGTCTGCAAAAACATGCACAAAATCAGGCTCAATATAATTGAGAAGTTTTTGATAATGAGTAATTATCAATAAGGAACGTTTACCATCCAACATATTATTTACACAATTCGAAACAACCTTTATCGCGTCAATATCAAGTCCGGAATCTGCTTCGTCCAAAATTGCAAAACATGGTTTTAGTACAGACATTTGCAATGCTTCAAGTCTTTTCTTTTCTCCTCCGGAGAAACCAACGTTCACAGCTCTTTTCAGCATTTCATTATCAATACCGAGTTTTTTAGCTTCTTCCCGAAGCATTTTCAAAAATTCCATCGTATCAAGCTCGGATTCATTATTGTGTTGGTGCAAAGCATTTACGGCATGTTTCAAAAAACTATTAACAGGAACACCGGGGATTTCTACCGGATATTGCATAATTAAGAACATTCCCTCTCTTGCCCGCTCCTCAACAGACATGGAAATCAAATCTTTCCCTTTGAATTTGATACTTCCGGATGTAATTTCATATCCTGGTTTTCCGCTTAAAACATAAGATAGAGTAGATTTTCCGGCACCGTTAGGTCCCATTATGGCATGAACTTCACCTTCATTTATCGTCAAATTAAAGTTTTTGATAATTTCCTTATTGCCGACACGTGCACATAAATCTTCAATTTCAAGTAAAGGGGTACTCATTATTTTTTGCTCTCCCATTCATCTAAACGTTTTTTTATTTTCATAATTTTTGCTGTTTTATATTCTTCAACTTGTTCATGAATTTGATAACAATGTTTTAATTGTTCCAACATAATCTCAACATCTGCCGTTTCTTCAATAAGTTCGGCAACGTTATTTTTTTTACGGTTTACATTTTTCAGAATTTCTTTGGTTAACTCGCTCATTTCCTCAATTACCTGAAGCATTTGAGCATCTTTTCCCCAAACTTTTAAGGCTCTTTTCAGTGTATCCATTACCCTACACTCCCTTCTAAACTTATGTTTATGAGCTTTGCCGCTTCAATTGCAAATTCCATCGGAAGATGTTGCATAACTTCTTTACAAAAACCACTTACAATTAAGCTTACGGCATCTTCTTCGCTTATACCTCTGCTTCGACAATAGAACAATTGTTCATCACTTATCTTTGAAGTAGTAGCCTCATGCTCAAGTTGTGCCGTTTTATTTCTGTTTTCAATGTACGGTATTGTATGTGAACCGCAATCAGAGCCGATTAATAAGCTGTCGCATTGAGAGTAATTACGGGCATTGTCGGCACTCGGGGCAATTTTCACCAATCCTCGGTATGTTTGGTCAGATTTTCCGGCAGAAATACCTTTTGATATAATGCGAGACGATGTATTTTTGCCAATATGTATCATTTTTGTACCGGTATCCGCTTGTTGATAATTATTAGTCAAAGCAACCGAATAGAATTCTCCAACAGAATTGTCTCCTTGCAAAACACAACTGGGATATTTCCAAGTTACTGCTGAACCTGTTTCGACCTGTGTCCATGAAACTTTAGAATTTCTTCCACGACATGCCGCTCTTTTGGTAACAAAATTATAAACCCCGCCTTTTCCTTCTTTATCTCCGGGATACCAGTTTTGAACCGTAGAATATTTAACCTCGGCATCGTCTAAAACCACAATTTCAACGATTGCTGCATGAAGTTGATTTTCATCTCTTTGAGGAGCCGTACAACCTTCTAAATATGAAACATAACTCCCTTCATCTGCTACTATTAAAGTACGTTCAAATTGTCCGGTATTTTTGGCATTAATTCGAAAATATGTTGATAATTCCATCGGGCAACGTACGCCTTTAGGGATATATACAAAAGAGCCATCAGTAAATACGGCAGAATTTAAGCAAGCAAAAAAGTTATCAGTATAAGGAACAACTGAGCCCAAATATTTGCGAACCAAATCAGGATGTTCTTTTATTGCCTCTGATATTGAACAAAAAATAACCCCTTTTTCTGCCAATTTTGCTCTATAAGTTGTAGCAACAGATACACTGTCAAAAACAGCATCAACAGCAACAACTCCTGCCAAAACCTCCTGTTCTTTAAGAGGAATTCCCAGCTTGTCATAGGTTTTGAGCAGTTCAGGATTAACTTCGTCTAAACTTTTGGGAGCAACTTTTTGTTTAGGAGCCGAATAATAATATAAATCCTGATAATCTATCTTATCATAGGATAATTTAGCCCATTCCGGCTCTTTCATTGACTGCCAAAACTCAAAAGCTTTTAATCTACTTTCCAACAGCCACTCCGGCTCACCTTTTTTCTGCGAAATAAAACGAATTATATCCGCATTTAGCCCTTTTGGAGCCGTATCGGAATCAATATCGGTAACAAAGCCGTATTTATATTTATCACCGCTATCTTCAACAATTTGTTTTATATCCACGTTTTTACTCATTTTTATCTCGTTTAATATACTTTAATTCAATGCCCGCAATTTACTTTTTTTTGCTCAAAAATGCAAGTTAATATTTAGAAATAAAGAAAAATTTAAACATATATGTTTTAAACTGATGATAAATATTTGAAAGGTTGGATTTTTGCGCATTTTAGTAACATTGTTGTTAACTTTAGCTCTTAATGCCTGCGGCTCATTATGGGGAGAACCTCCGTCCGAAATAGAAGTCGGACGAGGCGATACGTTATACAGCATTTCCAAACGTTACGACTATCAACTCAGAGATTTGATTGACACAAACAACCTTAAACCGCCATACACCTTAAAAGTGGGACAGGTTCTTATTGCTCCGGCAACCAATCACCATACCGTTAAAAAAGGAGATACTCTATACAGCATTTCCCGACAATACGGAGTTGACGTAAAGACCATCGCCGATAACAACGGATTAGACTATCCGTACACTTTGGTTATCGGGCAAAAACTTGCCGTCAGAGGAAAAAGCAATGCGATATCCGCTTCAAACCATAATCAGCCCAGACCCAGTGTATCAACCCGAAGAAACACCGCAAGTACAAAGAAAACAACAACCCGCCAATCATATTCAAAACCGACAAAGATATCAAAATATAGAAAAACAAAATTTTTATGGCCGGTTAAAGGAACTATTGTTTCAAAATATGGAGCTATCGGAAAGGGAAGAGCCAATGACGGCATAAACATTAAAGCCCCCAGAGGAACATCGGTAAAAGCCGCTGACAAAGGAATGGTTGCTTATTCAGGTAACGAGTTAAAAGGATTTGGTAATTTGATTTTAATTCGTCATGACGACGGATGGATAACCGCTTATGCTCATAATGAAAAACTGTTAGTCAAAAAAGGACAACGTGTTGAAAGAGGAGAAAAAATCGCAACTGTCGGTTCTACCGGCGGTACAAATACTCCGCAACTTCATTTTGAAATCCGAGCCGGAAAAAATCCGGTAAATCCGGTTAATTATCTACAATAAAAGCATTTTCTTGTTGAATATTTTTCTTTTAAATATTGTTATCTGTGGATAATGGTGTATATTCGAGCCTAGTTTATTAGTTTTTAAGGAGAAAAATATGTTTATTAGTGACGCTTTTGCACAAACAGCCGGAGCTGCCGCAGCTAACTCAACAACAGGTATGATTGTGCAGTTGGTACTTATATTTGTTATTTTCTATTTTATCTTGATTCGTCCGCAACAAAAGAAAATTCGTGAACATGAAGCTATGTTAAATGCTATCAAGAAAGGCGACAAAGTCATTACCGGTGGCGGAATTTACGGCATTGTTGAAAAAGCAACCGAAGATAAATTAGATGTTAAAATTGCCGAAGGTATTACTGTCGTTGTTCATCGTGCAACCGTTCGTGACGTTGTTGACGAAAAAGTGACTATGCCCGTTGCTAAAACAGAAAAAGTTTCTAAAAACAAGAAAAAATAAGAGGACATTTTCTATGTATAAATTATCCAGTACAAGAATTGGTATTATTTTGGCTATTTGTTTAGCCGGAATATTTTTTGCCGTACCAAACTTTTTGGGTGGCAAAGTAAATTTACCGACATGGTGGAAACCTGTTAACTTAGGTCTTGACTTACAAGGTGGTTCCAGCCTTTTGTTGGAAGTGAAAATTGATGACGTTGTGAAAGAAAGAATGGCAATGATTGAAGATGATGTTCGTCAATCTTTGCGTGAAAATAAAATTCGTTATCAAAATTTGAATGCAGGTAATGATAGTGTTAAAGTTAAAATTGACAACTTTAATGCTCGTTCTAAAGCTGTAGCATTGTTCAAAAAAATGGATGCAGATTATAATGTTGTCGATAACAATGGTATAATTGAAATTTCATACACAGAACAAGCTATGACTAATTTAAAAATCAAAGTTGTTGACCAATCTATCGAAATTGTTCGTCGTCGTATTGATGCCGCCGGAACAAAAGAACCTTCCATTCAAAGAGAAGGAGCTGACCGCATAGCTGTTCAACTTCCGGGAGAACAAAACCCCGAATATGTAAAAGCATTGTTAGGTAAAACTGCCAAAATGTCTTTCAATATGGTTGATAGCCGTACAACTGCCGCAGATGCCCGCAGAGGTAAATTGAACAGTGCTTCAAGAGTAATCAGCGGTGAAAACGGTGAACAGTTAGTTATCAGTCGCAAACCGGTTGTCACCGGAGAGCATTTAGTTGATGCTTCAGCTGCATTCGAAAACGGTCAACCCGTTGTAAGCTTTAGGTTTGATAGTTTCGGTAGTAAAAAATTCGGCGAAGCTACATCCAAGAATGTTGGAGAAAGGCTGGCTATTGTATTAGATAACGAAGTTATTTCCGCTCCTAATATTAATGGACCGATTACCGGAGGTTCCGGTATTATTTCCGGTAATTTTTCCGTAGAATCCGCAAACGAATTGGCTATGTTACTTCGCTCCGGTGCTTTACCGGCTCCGTTAGAGGTTATGGAAGAAAGAACCGTTGGTGCCGGACTGGGAGCAGATTCTATTAATGCAGGTATCACTGCTTCCATAATAGGTTTAATTTGCGTTGTTGTGTTTATGGTTGCTGCATACGGTTTGTTTGGCTTATTCACGACAGTTTCCGTATTCTTAAATCTGTTTTTAATGTTAGGTGTTTTGAGCATTATTGATGCAACACTTACTCTTCCGGGTATTGCGGGTGTAATCTTAACTATCGGTATGGCTGTAGACGCAAATGTGTTGATTTTTGAAAGAATGCGTGAAGAAGTTAAAAACGGTCGTTCAACTAAAGATGCTGCAGAAGCCGGTTTTACCGAGGCATGGACAACCATTGTTGACTCAAACTTGACAACATTAGTTGCCGCATTTGTTTTATTGTATTTCGGAACAGGTCCGGTTAGAGGTTTTGCCGTTACTCTAGCTATCGGTATTGCAACTTCGATGTTTACATCGGTTACCGTTACCAGATTAATCATTACCGGTTGGATTATGAAATACAAACCAACCAAGTTACCAATTTAATTTGAAAGAGGAAAAACAAAATGAGAATATTTAGTTGGGTAACAAAAGACACCTCAATCGATTTTATGAAATATCGTAAATTAGGATATGTTTTATCTATCGTTTTATGCATAATTTCAGCAGCAAGCATTGCTTTCAAAGGCTTTAATTATGGCATCGACTTTTCCGGCGGTATCTTAATTGAGATGAAAAGCTCAGAAATGATTGATATGGAAAATGTTCGTGAAGAATTGACCAAGGTTGATTTGAAAGACATAAACCTACAATCAATCGGAGAATCCGGAAATGAAATGATGATTAGAGCTCAAACCGAAAACTCTGATGGTCAAGCTGTAGTTAATCAAATAAAAGAAGTTTTAGGAGATAATTATGAATATCCTAAAGTTGAATTTGTAGGTCCGCAAGTTGGTGATGAGCTAAAAAAAGCCGGAGTTACAGCTTCTTTAATTGCTATTTTAGCTATTTCTCTTTATATTTGGTTCCGCTTTGAATGGCAATTTGCATTGGGAGCAATGCTCGGATTGGCTCATGACATTTTCACAACTGTCGGGTTATTGTCTTTGTTTAATTTTGACATTAGTTTAACAACCGTCGCCGCAATTTTAACTTTGGCAGGTTACTCAGTAAACGATACTGTTGTTAACTATGACAGAATCCGTGAAAATTTGCGTAAATACAAGAAGATGCCACAATATGATTTGTTAAACAAAAGTACAAATGATATTTTTTCACGTACAATATTAACCGGTATTACTACATTGCTGGCTTCCGTTGCTTTGTTTGCATTCGGTGGTGATGCTTTGCGCAGTTTTTCTTTTGTAATTCTGTGGGGTGTAATCGTTGGTACATATTCTTCAATTTATGTATCTACAACCATTATGAATTTGTTTGATTTACGAGCAAGTCAAAATGCGGAGAAAAACATTAATCCGTTCGGAGATGTAGAATAATAGCGAAAAAGCCTTACTTCACAGTAAGGCTTTTTCTTTCATCATACAATCAAAGTGTTGCTACAATGAACGTAATTTCAAATAGCTCAATAATGTAGCTAACACCCAAAACAACCCGCAGATTAAATTAATCCAAAGGTATGCTGTTTTCGTCGGGTATAGCACCTCTCTAACATCATCCTGACTATTAGGACGACTAGATAAGGCTACCCCATCGGTAGTAATAAAAACACTGTCTCCCGTTTGGAAATCAATTTTTCCTCTTACCGGATAAACAGTCTCATCTCCCTGCAGTCGAATTCCAACAGTTCTACTGTCTAAAAATTCGCCATTAGATGTCTCGATCCAAGTGTCATCGGTAACTTTGCAATCGAATGTTCCAACGGTCGCAACTTCAACAGAAAGATTTTCTTTCTGGTTATTGTTGTACTGACGGCTGGATGCAATAGCGATGGACGTTACAGCAAACACCACGATCCACAACAAACCCAAAGTTTGTGTTCTAACCTTCATAAACAGATAATTTTTAATAGTTGATAAATAGTTATTTAGATAGGAGTATATGGTACATTTTTTGGTTATTTTTGTCAAATAAAAATCTGAAAAATTTTTAAAAATCGAAAACTGTTGATTTTTTCAAAAATTTTGCTATATTGTTTACCTAGATTGTAACTTTGGATATAGAGAATGATTATCGATAGTAACAACGCTAAACAAAAAAGTATATTGACGAATAAATACTTTTATCAAACAACTGCTCAAATTATGCGTGATTTTGAGGATAAAGGATATGCCAATTCTGCCGATGAAACCTTAAAAGTTATAAAGGCGTATCACAATGTTGTTAAGAAAAAAACTAAAAACAACTTCAATGCGGATTATAACGCGGCCTTTGAAAAGATTGATAACGCAATTAAATTGTTAGCTAACCAAGTTTTTTATAATTTTGATAAAAAAGGCTATGATGAAGCATATCGCTCTTTTGAAGAATTTGACCATGTAAACGCAATTCTCGAACGTCAGCGGATTAAAAAAGCATTTTAATCAACCTGTGAGTTTTTCATATATCATTTGCATACATCGTTTTTTTGGAGTATTCCTTAAGACATATATTGTTTTAACTTTTTAAGGAATTATGTCATGAAAGATATTTCCGTTATCGGTTGCGGTCGTTGGGGAACGTTTTTAGCTTGGTATGCAGCAAATCGTTGTCCTGAAAAAATTAAAAACGTTTTGATGTACGACTTAAAAACATCTCCAAATTTTATAGAATTACGCGACACTCGTAAAAATGAATATTTATCTTTATCTGATAATATGTCTTTATACGAAAATTTGGCTGATGTTTTGGTAAATGATACAATTATCGTTTCTATCGGCTGCCAACATCTGCGTTCTTTAGCCAAAGAACTGAACGGATACAATGTAGAGGGCAAAACCTTTTTGTTGGCAATGAAAGGGTTGGAAGTTCCTACCGCAAAAATAATGCACGATATTTTCAAAGAAGAAATACATCAAAACATCCATGTAGCTGCCCTATCAGGTCCCGGACATGTTCAAGATTATATGAAAAATGTTCCGTCTGCGGCAGTTATTGATTCTTCAGAACCGGAAACGCAAGATTATCTGATTAAACTATTGCAAAGTGACTTGATTCGTTTTTATTATGGCAATGACTTAATTGGCAATCAAATAGGTGCCGCTCTGAAAAACGTTATCGGAATTGCGGCAGGAATTTTGGATGGATTGGAATGGTACGGATTAAAAGGTGCATTAATGGCCCGTGCCCCGATTGAAGTTGGACGTTTAATTAAACATTTCGGCGGTGACCCGATGTCTGCGTACGGACTTGCCCATTTAGGCGATTATGAAGCCACGTTATTTTCAAAGCACAGTCATAACCGTACTTTTGGCGAGGGTTTTGCCCAAGGTAAACAATTTGAAAAACTAGCCGAAGGTGTTCCGACATTGAAGGCGGTTAAATTAATTGCGGACAAGGAAGGTTTGGATATGCCTATTTGTCAAGCTCTTTATAAAGCAGTATATGAAAATGCAGATATAAAAACTACTATTCGTTCAATTTTCGAACGAGGTCTGAAAAAAGAATTTAACAACTAATAACCGCAATTTAATAAAGCCGCCGAAAAAATCGGCGGTTTTTTTTATTTTTATACAAAATAATGTTGACAAAAAAATATTTTTAGTCCATATTGTTATCAGTAAAAGATTATTCTATAAACAATTTAAAACCAATATCGTATGAAAGAGAACAACAATCCTCAGGAAGTAAAGATCGGTGCAACATCGAACTTTAACAAGCCAACCGCAGCAGAAGACGGCGCAGCATTCATCCAATCTATGGTAGACAGCAATGGTTGGAATCAGAAATTAACTCGCTCTCAGAAACGTGCGGCGAAGAAGATGGCGAAGGAACTGCTCAAGGCCGGTCGCATTACAGCGGAAGTCTACGACGCAATTCTTGCGCAGCTGAAGAAACAGTAACAGCAATGTTTCTCTTCAGAAAACAGCGTTAGCCCAAGGCTAACGCTCTTTTTTTATCCATTCCTTTGCAAAAAAACTGATTTTTTCAATATCATCATTATCTGAACAGTATTTTTTCATGATATTTATTAACACATCTATATATCCGTTCTCTGCAACAAAATTTAAGCTATATTTATAATTAATATCAAAAATCCAAGATATACATCCTAATATTCTGTCTGCAAAACATTTTATGTTTTTATGATTTATGGTTGTCATATTAAAAAACTGTTCTTTTACCTCGTCAGAAAGAGAAGCATATTTTTGCTCCTCGGACAAACTGCAAAAGAACGGATCTTTTTCAATAGAATATTCGGTTTTCTGCAAATTATACAAATCAAGTTTATCGGCATCTCTTACTATTTTTATATATATTTCTGCAATTTTCTGTTCCTCTGCCGATAAATTTTTATAGTCCTTATCATTATAAAACTCTTCTATCAAATGTCCGTGATGTCTGACAGCTAAAACAATTTTCATATCATTAAACGGCGGATTTTCAGATAATATATCTGCTCCTAATACTCCGTGGTCATATTTTTTTCCAAAAGTATCAAGACTCGAATTTTTATAAGCCAAAACAGTTTCTTCAAAACGACCAATATCATGAAACAGCAAAGCTTGTTTGGCTTGGATTCTTAACTTTTTATTTGTCACCAAAAGCGGAATCTCGCCGCTATATATAATTTGGCGCCCATTTTGCAACACTCGCCAAGAATGGGCAAATTTTCTTTTAATAACGCTTATGTACAGCCTATCATTATTCAGCTCACTCTTAGCTGAATTAAACGCTTGTTTTAAAAACATTAATTCTTCATGTTGCATAGCTCACCCCGTGTGAACTTATCATATAAAAAATTAATAGACATTTAATATATATATTGTATAAATTTGTTATATAAAAATTTTAGGAAAAATAAATGCGTATTTTGTCTGAACAAAAAGGTCGCTCAATGATAGAAATGTTGGGCATATTGGCGATTATCGGAGTATTATCTACGGGTGGTATTGCAGGGTACACAAAGGCAATGGCAAGTTATCGTGCCAATAAGCTTGCAGACCAAGTTCAAACAGTAGTTGCTAATTATATCTATTATAAAGAAACAACGAGTAATCGCGGAGAATTTTTTAAACCTGAATTTATAAATAAAATTCTTCTACCTCCAGAAATGATAGATAAGGATGGTAATTGTATTCACGCCTTGCACGGTAGATGTTTAATATCTCAAAATAGTGATGGAAGCGACGAGTTTGTTGTCAGATTCGGTGATTTAGACAGAGATATTTGCGTTTATCTTCTTACATTGCCGTATAACGGATATACAAAACTAATGACAGTAAATAAAGTCGGTGAAAATACCGTTTTATCTTCAGGATGGGGAACCAGATTTACCGGTGTAGTTACAACATCTGAAGCTGCTAAATATTGTGTAGATGAACAAAATGCTGTTCGTTGGCACTTTTAGAGAACAGATATACATAATTTTTGCAAAAAACCGTTCATAAAAAGAACGGTTTTTGTTTTTGTGAGACACATCCGGTGCATTTTCTTCTCCGGCAATCAACTCATCAAAGAACTTGGTAACTTCCTCACTCGGTTTCACAAAATTCTTTACGGTATTATAAGCATTAATCATCCATTGCTTTGCTCTTTCAAAAATAGATTGTGTTTCCACATTCGGAGCTTCGTTATAATAAATATAGCTTGTGAACATATCGATAAGCTTTTCTTCTGCCTCTCTGTTCATCTGCTCAACAGAACTGATGCCTAACTCCTTATACAAAGGTTTCAGCTTATCCCATTTACCTGCCTTTTCTAACAATCGTAAATGTATCGGCAAATAATGGTGTCCCATCTCATGAACAAGTGTAGTCGGATTTCTTCCCTTAAACAGAGTAATCATCTTCTTTGTCGGCTCATATTGCCCCATAACTTTGAGAGGATGTCTCTTATATGGTTTCAACGGCTTTCTACCACCGCCTACTTCAAGATTAATCCCACCTTCAGCTTGTGTTTGATAAAACTTTTGTATTACCTTAACATCTTTAGGATTGAAGATAACAAAACATCTTCCGTCTTGTCTGCCCTCATAGGTTATACCCTTAACTCCATTTTCTGATAACGCTTTTGATACAAGTGGCATATTTTCTTTAGATGAAGATATTAAACCATCCCCCTTGCTTGTTCCCATAGCTACAACAAGCTCATCGTATATTTCCTTACCTGTATCTCGCCTGTTTTCGATATTGTTTCTAAATTTCTCTTTTTGTTTTTCTGTTAAGCTCATAGAGTTGAGTGTATCAATTATACCCTTCTTGACAATATCTGATTGTTCGCTAAACGGTTTTTGTTCATCAAGCAAATATGGATTTTCGGGAATATCAACTTCATGAACTTGTGTTTTCTTATAATCCTTGTTTAAGACTTTATTTCGAATATTTTTATTATACCATTCAACTAAATCTTCGGGATAATTTGAAAGATTGCTTTCATTATGTTGAACAAGCAAGTCTTCTAATAACTCTACTTTACTATAGTCTTTTGTTTTCCCTGCTTCTTTTTCTGCTTTAGCTCTTTCATTTTCAAGAGCTTCTTCATCAAAGAAATAATTATCCAAATCAAAATACTCTCTATACCTCTCTGCAGTATCTCTACTCAAAGCATAATACAAGCCCCAACCATGTGCTTGATGCCCCTCTCCCGTACCGATAGCCTCAAGACTTGGCTTGTCATAATCAACCCTACTTCCTGCATATGCTGTTTGATAATATGCACTTGGTTTTCTTATATATTTTCCATTTTCACGCACAAAATCTCTGGCATCATCGCTTTTTTCTTCCTTATTAAGAGTGTATATATCCCTCATACCCTCATCATATAGTTTTTGGCGCTTAAATCCTAACTTCTTAAATTTGCTTTTCTCAAATTTATTAACTGGTATAGATATTTGTTCTGCATAGCGATACAATATAATATTGCTATTCTTTTCCAATTTCTTGGGAATCCATATATTTGTAATATCTTTTTGGCCGTCATACTCAAAATAAAAAGGATCGTGCAAAGCTGTACTAACAGAGGCATCAGCTATGTTATACATAAAGAAGTCTTTATACTTCTTTTGTATCTTTTTAGCATCTTCAAATTTTCCTTTTTTACTATAATACTCTTTATTTTCCTCGGCAAAGCTATCTAATATTTTATCAAACTCCGCTAAATCAGCCTCAAGCTGCTCATCATATTCTTCTGTTTGATAACGAGGACTATTGACATCTCTGCCGGATGGTGTTATATTTATGTTAATAGCTTCCTCGATGGCACCGGATTTGGTTTCGGATTCCCCTTCTTGGAGGCTATTTTTGTCATATAACAATCGCCCCGCATTTGTTTCTCTTTTTATAAAATTAGCATCTTTGTTATATGCACTTTTGATAATGTTTTTTATTTTTAAACCATTTCCAACATATGAAACAACCACCGTATATGGCTCAATATTTTTATCTACAATTGCCACAAAAGCTTTTTCATCTGTTTTAGATTCAAAAACATATTCAGGATTAGCAAGCAATTCAGGAATCTTTTTTAAATCATCTGATGTTAAGTTATGCTCTTTCATAACTGTTTTTATTTTTGATTGCTTTACAGGGGCTTAAACAAATGCAAATTTTTTTGTCATTATGAGTAGTTAAACAAATTTTAAGGATAATATCTTCGATAAGAACAGGTTTGAATGAAGAAGAAAGGGAATAAAAAAAAAGCCTCACTTGAATAGTGAGGCTTAAGACTAGTAAACGAAAGGATGTTTAGAAGATCTGGCTGCGACCTACTCTCCCGTGTCTTAAGACAAAGTACCATCGGCGCAAAAGGGTTTAACAGTCGAGTTCGGAATG
>JAGBDC010000003.1 GCA_017937705.1 Alphaproteobacteria bacterium | reverse complement strand
CAAACACCGATACAACGAAGTGAGCCTATGAGCGGACAAAGCAAATATTATTATATGAAGCCTAATCAAAATTCTTATACTCCGTTGTCACAAATGCAAACCGTTGATGTGCCGTCGGCAACAACTCCAAACCCGTATTTGTGGGAAAAAAATAGTAATTCATATTCTAAAAACTCTTTTGGAGATTATTTTGCAGAAAATATTCTTGATACATCTTATGGAGTGAACAGAGCGGTCAATGGATTAACATTTGGCGGACTTGATAAACTAGGCAATAAGTATGGCTTTGATAGTTCAATGAGTGATTATGCTAATTTGAAAGGTGGCAATATTCGACAGTTAGGCGAATATGCTCAAGTTGGCGGAAATATGTTACCTACTTTTTTATTAGGTGGAACGGTAGGTAATGCAATAAGGCCTTATTATAATGCTTGGCAAATCGGTAGAGCTTATGACAGGTTAAAAACAAATCCGTATCAAGGAAAAGGAACAGATGTCATTACCAGAATGAAAAACCATAATGGCGAGACAGTAATGTTGCAAAGAGGAGAGGCTATTCCGGGAGAGAATGGTAGAGTTATAACTAGTGGTGGTAAGAGTTTTAAGAAAGCCACAGGTACAGAACGTAACTATGGTTTGAATAAGGCTATATATAAGCATGATTTGGATAAATCACAGGTAACTAAAATGCCCAAAATGCTTAGAGAAAATCCGGTTCAATCTAATGAATACGGACAATATGTTTACGAGAACACGACTCCTAGAGGAAAGCTGAGACTTGTAACATCTAAGATAAATGACGGGAAGAATGTGTCATCCATGTATATTGTTGATAGATAAAGAAAGACACCGATTTCTCGGTGCCTTTTCATTAAATCCCCTAAAGGGCTTTGCAGGCCTCTCTAGGGATACACAATAGGCGATTAAAATCTTTCGTTCCTATCGGTTAATGTACATATAATATATCATATATAAAGGTAAATGTCAATGAAAAGGATAAAAATTATTTTGGAAATAACAGATTTTTCTTATTGATTTTGCTGTAAAAATAAAAAATGTTCTATTTTTGTTCAAAAAATATTTGACAATGTTCTATTTTTGTTCTAATATCCCGTATATAAACAATATGGGGGGAATAAAAATGAATAAGACAATAAGTGTTGAAGATGTATTGATATTTTTTACTGCAATGGCAGCTGTTTTGAGTTTGTTTATGATGGCGGTAGTTATTTGTTTGAGTGGAACAAAATATTTGGCTTTCATTTTTTTTAATATTATGTTGGCGGTAGGGGCTTGGATTTTAGATTATAAAGGTATAAATCCAAAGAGTATGTTAAAAATTTGTTTGCATAGGTAATATGAAAAAAATTAAAAGAATATTTTGGCTATCAATAAAGTTTACAATAATATTTATTGTTTTGTCGGTGGTTTTTGATTTTGTTGCAGAAATTAATACGGCAGTTTCATATTTGCAAAAAGACAAATATGTGATGATTATGACTGAAGTTTTGGCTGTTTTAGGAATATGGAAGATTACGAAAACAAAGTGGAAATGGTGGGTTAAACTTTTGACAGTTCTTTTGGTGGTTATCGTTTTGAGTAAAATTATAACCGTTTTTCCGGAATATCGTTTTTACAAAGATGAGGAAATGTGTCACGAAGGAAAAATTTGTCGACAAGGAATAGTATTGGAAGATGATTATGGCAAAAAATATTCGGTAGATGAAAAAATATGTAATGAATATAACGGAAGGTGGATGACAGAATATCAGGCTTGTGATTTTAATCCGCCTCAACCTTAAAACAAGTACATTAAATCGCTCTTATGAGCGATTTTTTTATGGAGATATAATGAAAAAAACAAAAGACTATAAAAGCGAATATGCACAAAAACTTGTAGCGTGGTTTCGTGATGCTCCGCTATTTGTTGAGGAAACAAAAGAAGTTTTCAGCAAAAAATCGGATAAAATAGAAACGATTATCGAAAAGCAAGCAGCTCCTTGTCCGAGTGTGGTTCGTTTTGCCGATAATCTTAAAATAAATGTAGAGGATATTCTGCGTTGGCGAGATAAAAATTCCGAATTTAAATCTGCCTATGAACAAGCAATGTATTTTCGAGAAGAATGGCTGATGAATGCTGCCGGATTAGGGTTTTATAATTCATCAATGTCGATTATGGCATTGAAGGCAAATCACGGATGGTCAGAGAAAAGTGAAAAACAACTAATTGATGATGAGTTAAAGCAGGTTTTAGTTCAATTTGTAAAAGATAAAGGAGAAAATTATGAAAAAAATAACGGCGAAAATTCCGCAAATATTTGCTCCGCTAATGACGAAAAAATATCGGATTAAATTTTATTATGGCGGAAGAGCCGGCGGAAAAAGTTATGCTTTTGCCGACAGTTTATTGTTGTTAGGCAGAAAGAAAAAATTGTTCATAGCTTGTTTGCGTGAAATACAAGATAGCATAAAAGATTCAGTTTATAAATTGTTGTGTGACCGAATAGCATTTTATGGTTTGAATGATTATAAAACCTTTGAGGATAAAATAGAAAACAAAATTACCGGAACACGTTTTATTTTTAAGGGATTGCGAGAACAAGATGCTCAAAAAATAAAATCATTGGAAGGAGTTGATATTGCGTGGATTGAAGAAGCACAAACCATATCGGCAACATCGTGGGAAGTATTAGAGCCGACAATCAGAAAAGACGGTTCGGAAATTTGGATTTCGATGAATCGACGATATGAAAATGATGCGTTATGGTTGGCAGTTGCGGCAAAACCGGATAAAAGAACATTAGTGGTAAAGGCTAATTTTTATGATAATCCTTTTTGCCCGAAAGAAATTAAATATCAAGCCGAAAAATGTAAAAATGAGCATCCGGAAAATTATGGTCATATTTGGTTAGGAGAACCTATGTTGCAAGCAAATAACCGTTTAATTTCAACAAGTTTGGTCAGAAGAGCTTTTGAAAGGACAATAATTTCGACAACTTCTCCGTTGATAATCGGTTTGGATATAGCTCGTTTCGGTGATGATAGGACGGTATTTTGTTTTAGAAAAGGCCGAATGTGTTATCGCTTTGAAACTTATGAACATTTGAGCAATGTGGAGGTGGCTAATTTAGCCACCAATTTTATTTCGGAATATCAGCCGAGAAGAATTTTTATGGATGTCGGAGGGCAAGGAGCCGGAGTTTTTGATATTTTGAAAGACCGAGGTTTCGGAGAGGTTATTCGTGCAATTTATTTTGGCGAAAAAGCTCTTAAATGTGAGCGTTATTTTAATCGTAGGGCGGAGATGTGGGATAAATTGGCACAGTGGCTTAATGATAATCCGCAACCGCAACTACCGGAAGACGAGGAACTTTTTAACGAATTAATAAGTGTGGGAAAAAAGTTTGATTCAAAAGGGAGGTTGCAGCTGGAAAGCAAAGACGAAATAAAAAAACGTTTGGGAAAATCTCCTGACAAAGCAGATGCGTTGGCTCTTACTTTTGCCGAGCCGGTTTATGATTACGGAGTGCCTAAATTGTACGGTAACGGAAGAGTGAGTATTGAGGATATGTTTAATGAAAAAAATTATAAAAATGAAAATTGGTAAATTAGAAAGGAGAAAACAAAATGGCATTATCAAATTTAGTAGATGATATTACATATATGCAAAAAAAAAATTATAGATGATTTAGCTGATAAACAAGGTTATTATAATAGTGCAAGAAATATTTATAATGATTATAAATATTATTCAGCACAAAAGGGGATTAATGATAAATATAAGCATACAGTAATGAATTGCCGAGCAGCTCAAAATGGTAAAAAATCAGAGGATACCATAGCTGTTTTATCTTTACTTAAAGAGTTAAAAGATATATCATTTGGCGGTAATACTGTTGCAGAAAGTGATGCAGATTATAATGCTAACATTTTAGGAAGAAGATTAGGGAGAGAAAATCCTGAGGCAGATTGCGATGCTTTAGTTCAAAAATATATCCCAAAATATTACAAATAGGAGAGGTTATGGAAGAAAAAGAAGAAAATGCAAAACCGGAAGGTATCGTAGATTTTTTTAAGATGATATTTACTGTTTTCGGTATTTTTTGTTTTGTGATTTTAGTGATTTTATATCAGTTCTTAAAACATATGCCATAGCATAAAGATTTTGCTCTCAAGCACCGTTTTTAACGGTGCTTTTTTTATATATAAAGGAGAAAAAATGATAAAAGCAATAACAGACAGAGTATTTATTAAATTGCCGCCCGAAGAAGAAAAAACTCCGGGCGGTATTATTATAGATTATGACGGACCAAATCGGCGAAATATCGGTGAGGTAATTTCGGTAGGAGAAAAGGTAAAATCGGTAAAAAAGGGGGATAAAGTTTTATTTCATGTATTCGACGATTTACCGGGGGCAGAAAAGGACGTGGTCATAGTTAGAGAAAGCAGTATTTTAGGAGTGATTAGCGATGATTGAAAAAAGCGAAAAAGAACGTTTGGAAGAATGGTTTGAAAGGATTTCTTTTGCCGAAAAATATTATCAACAATATCATAATTTGATAGATGAAAGTCGCAATTTTTATAAAGACAGTAAAAAGTCAAAAACAGGTCATTATAATATTTTTTGGTCAACGATAGAAACACTCAAACCTTTTTTATATTTTAAACAACCGCAATTTTATGTTGAAAGACAAAATAAGAGTAATGATAAAATTGAGCGAATGGCATGTATGATTTTAGAAAAAGCTTTGCAGTGGAATATATCTCAATTTGATTTTGAAAGCGTGATAAAATACGCACGCAATGACTTTTTAATTTCGGGTAGCGGAGTTTTGTGGGAACAATATAAACCAGAGTTTGAAGAAGTATCAAATCCTATCAAACCGAGTGAAAACATTTTGATAAAAAAAGAAGAAAAAGTTGAAACAATATATGTTGATCCCAAAGACTTTTTGACCGATTGTAAAGCCGCCGGAGTGTGGGAAGAAGTAGAGTGGGTTGCTCGTAAAATTTATATGGATGTTGAGGATATAAAAAATAACTTTGAAGTTGAAGATATAAATATAAAAGGAACTGTTTGCATATATGAAATATGGGATAAAAAATCCGGAAAAGTTTTTTGGATTAGCAAGGCTTATCCTTTTCATTTTCTAAAAATAAGTAATGATATTGTTAATATACAAAATTTTTTCCCTTGTCCTAAACCCATTTGGGCAACTCAAACTAATGACAGTATTATTCCGGTACCGGATTATAGTTTGATAAAAGAAATGTTGAATGAACTTAACGGAATTAATGCACGTATGAAGCTGACAATGCAGGCTTTGAAAATAAGCGGTGCTTATGATAATTCATTTCCGGAACTGGCAAATATTTTAAGTAAGGACGTAACATTAGTGTCGGTTACCGATTTTTCAAAATTGAGAGAAAACGGCGGTATCAGAGGAGTGGTAGATTTTGTTCCTTTAGAGCAATATATAACAGCTCTTGAGCAACTTGCTCGTCGTCGTCAAGATGTCATTAACGGCATCTTTGATATTACAGGTGTGTCGGATATTATGCGCGGAAATTCTAACGCAAATGAAACGGCAACAGCAATAGTTAAAAAAACTAATTTCGGAACTTTGCGTAATCAGGATCGGCAAAATGAGATGCAACGTTTTATAAGGGATTTATTGCGAATAAAAGCTGAAATTATTTGTGAATATTTTTCAAAAGATAAGCTTGTTTCTTTTTTACCGAAAGAAATGCGAGAGGATAAAAATTTAGTTGATGATGCAATTAAGCTGCTGAAAACCGAAAAATTACGTGGGATGATTTTTAGTGTAGAAACCGCTAATGTTCTAAATCAAAGAGAAGAAAACAGTGCCGTTTTATCGGCAATAGAGTGTATAGGAAAAATGATTCAAGAAGCATTAATAACCGTCAGTCAGCAAAAACATTTACTACCCTTATATCGTAGCATGATGCAGGCAGTAATAACGACAATGCCTAAGGCTCGTTGTTTTGAAACGGTAATTGAAAATGTATTCAACAATATTGAAAAAGAGCTTTTTGCTCCTCCGCTACCTCCTCAGCCTGATAAAGTGTTGGAATTGGAACAACAAAAAAATTCGTTAAAAGAAAAAGAGTTAATGCTGAAGGCAAAACATGATGCTGATAAATTAGCTCTGGCGGAAAAGGAATTACAGCTAAAAACGGCGATAAAACTTGCGGAGTAATTTTATGACTTACTTTAACAAACAATGGACGGAAGAAATACAACTTCCTGACGGCAGAGTTGCCTGTTGCAAACAAGATGTTGATAAATATTTGAACGAAAACAAATTGGTTGCGGCGGGTGATTATTCGGAGGCCTTCCGCCGAAATGTGAAATACAATCGGGAAAAGGCAATTCGCAAAGTTATGTTTGCGGAATTTATCAATAACTATAAAAGGAGAATATGGAATGAAACAAATGACCGGAAAATTACCGGAAAATGAATTTGAAAATCAAAACGGCAGCTCAGAACAAGCTGCCGTTTTTGTTTGGGAAGATGCTCCTCGTTTTTTAGATGAGGTTTTTAAAAGCAAAGGATATAAGCGAGGTTTTAAAAATGTAAAGGAGTGGATTGAAAAGCTTATTGAAGCCGAAGATTTAATTGAAAAAAATCCGGCAGGAGCTTTACAATTTTTAGCTCGTTCATACGGAATTGAACTTTGTCCTCCGCAAAATCAAAATAATGAATTGTTGGCTTTTTGTGTTGAGGCAATCGGAAATTTGATTAATGAAGTTCGGTTTTTGCGAGCTGATTTTATGGCTAAGGTTCAAAGCGATAATAAAATTTTGGCAAAAGCTGAGGAAGCAAAAGCAGCAAAAGATGCAGCTTTTGTTGTTAAAGGTCATCGCAAAAATGGTGATGACAGTGGCAAATTGACAACCCGAGAAATGTTGGAACGTCAGTTTGCGGCATTGGATTATTAATTTGTAATAACTTAATTTTTAGAGGAAAAGATAAAATGGCAAATTCTGATTATAATGATATTTTCACAACTACTTTGAAAAATCGCAGCGGTCAATTGGCTGATGTGGTTTCAAACAACAATGCGCTATTGAAACGATTGCAAGAAAAAGGACATAGTCGCAATATATCAGGTGGTTCAAAAATTGTGGAAGAACTGGAATATGGGCAAGGCGATATGACTTGGTATTCCGGTTATGATACAATCGAATATACACCTAAACAACTTTTTACCGCAGCAGAATATTCTCTCAAACTATGTGCTGTTCCCGTTGCCATATCCGGTGAAGATATGCTCAAAAATTCCGGTCATTTTCAGATGATGGATTTGTTTGAAAAAAGAATTGAAAACGCAGTTAAAACGATGAGCAATAAAATGGCAGAGGCTGTTTATGGCGACGGAACATCAGCAGGAGGAAAAGCTATCGGCGGTTTGAAACTTTTGATTGCAGATGCTCCGGAAACCGGTGTTGTAGGAGGTATTGATCGTTCAACTGCCGGTAATGAGTTTTGGCGCAATAAATCAACAACCGTTGCTACTCCATTGACAACAGATTCAATTCGTCCGGCAATGGATAAGATGTATATGTCATTAAATCGAGGAACCGATAAACCGGATTTGATTGTTACCGGAAATGATTTATATTCTCTTTTTGAACAATCGTTAACTGCTCAACAAAGATTTACCGATAGTAAATTAGCTGAAGCCGGTTTTGAAACATTACGTTTTAAGGGAGCAGATGTTGTTTGTGATGCAGGACAAGGCGGTTGTTGTCCGGAAGATAGAATGTATTTCTTGAATACCAATTATTTGTATCTGCGCTCACATCAAGATCGCAATATGAAAGTAATCGGCGGTGAGAGAATGTCGATTAATCAAGATGCAATTTATAAAATCATCGGATGGGCCGGTAATATGACAATGTCTAATGCGGCTTTACAAGGGGTATTAATTAATAATGCCGAATAATTTTTAGAATAATAAATAAGGGCGGTGCTTTAATGGTGCCGCCTTTTTATATGGAGAAATAAAATGGATTTTGCAACTTTTGAAAAGTTTACTCGCAATACAAATTCAGAAGACGGGGTAATCGCTCGTTTTTATGATAAGGCTGTTAAAACCGACGAATTAAGTGCTGACGGTTTGCCGAAGTTCAAGCTTAAATGTTTTTGTGAGATACGAATTAAAGATAATAATTCCGAAATTTTTAATCAGCCTGCGGACAGTGAAAAAATAAGACGTTTTCCACTTGAATATGAACGTTATAAGCAAAATAAAAAACAGGTGGAAGACGGCACGCCGTTAGAGCATTTTGCATTTCTTGATGTTGCAGAAATTGCAGGTCTGAAACTTCGCGGGATTTTTACGGTTGAAGCCTTGGCAAATTTGGGGGATGAACGAGCCGAAAATTTACAACTTAATAAAGAGCGAGATTTAGCACGTAAATTTGTTGAACGAGCTAAGGGAAATTTAAGCTTGGCCGAATGGCAAAATAAAGAACAACAATATCTTCAAAAAATCAAAACACTAGAGTCAAAAATTGAAGCGTTACAACAACAAAATACAACAAGGAGCAATAACAATGAAAAGTATATTAGAAATATGCAAAGACGTAGCTAGTTTAGCCTGTGTTCAAGCTCCGCAATCTTTGTTTGAAAGTAATAGTCAAAATGATAAAATTTTTTTGAGTGTGGCTAAAGATGCGCTGAATGGTTTACTTCGTTTTGGAGATTGGCAAGAGCTTACAAAAGATGGTGAACTGAAAACAGTGAAAGGAAAAACAGATTATTTGATTAAGGCTTTTTGTCCTGATTTTTTCCAACTTCTAAATAATACCGTTTATATCAAAGATGTAAATGAAAAAGTTATCGGAGCGATTACACCGGAACAATGGCAACGTGAAAAATTTTTGTGTGATGTAAGCAATGAAATAAAATTTAAAATCCAAAATTCTATGTTTCGTTTTTTAACTCCTCCGCCAGACGGAATTAAGATTGTTTTTCAATATCGTTCAGCGGTGGTAGCATTTGATAAAGGATTGTTTGTTGAAAAAACAGAAATAACTAAAGACAGCGATATTCCTTTGTTTGACGAATATTTGGTAAAGTTGGCAATAAGATGGAGATTGCAGGCTCGCAACGGACAGGCTTATCTGGAAGAATTTAATGAATATGAAAAAGAATGTCGTAAAAAATTAGGAGCAGGTATTGCCGGAGGAAATATTTTTTTGGGCGGAGGAAATAATTTAGCAGAAAGTGAGGGGGTGTTTTATGTTAAATCGAATGCTTAATCGAACACAAAATTATATTTTATCGGCTCCAATCGGCGGGCTAAATCAAAGAGACGGATTGGATAATATGTCTCCTGATGATGCTATTGTAATGGATAATTATTATCCGGCAGAAACGAAAGTTTGTTTGCGAGGCGGATATAAAATTTATGCCTTAGCCGAACAAAATGTAAGAATTGAAACACTAATCGCTTTTCATTCTCCGTTAAATAAACGTATTTTTGCGGCTGCTAACGGTAAAATATTTGATGCAACTTCTGCAAATAATAAGCTTGAAAAAGAAGGATTGCTCAACAATCGTTGGCACTATGTTCAATTTCGCAATCGTTTAATTATGTGTAACGGAGTTGATGAGCCGCTGAGCTATTTTCAGGATAGCGATGAAAATTGGATTTGGCAAGAAACCGAATTACAGGGAGATAATCTTGATAAATCAATGTTATGTGATGTAACCGTTTCAAAACAACGGTTATTTTTTATTGAGAAAAATTCTCTGAATTATTGGTTCTCTGAAGGTGTTGGGGAAGTTCAGGGAAACTTGAAAAAAGTTGATTTATCGTTATTGACTGCTAAAGGAGGGTATTTGAAAGCAGTTGCCTGTTGGACACAAGACGGCGGACAGGGAATAGACGATTTAACCGTTTTTATAACCTCTGAGGGCGAAGTTTTGGTTTATTCCGGTAATAACCCATCAAACCCTGATGATTGGCAATTAAAGGGCAAATATTTTATTTCTCCTCCGGTAGGAGATAATTGCACAATTCAATATGGCGGAGATATAGTAGTTATATGTGAAGAAGGATATATTCCCTTATCAACGGTTATTTTTTTATCGGAAGGACAAAGCGCTAAAGTTGCATATAGTGACAAGATAAGAGGATTGGTTTTATCACGCATTAAAGACAATAAAAAATTGAGCGGTTGGCAGGGAATAATTTATCCTCGAGGCGGGTATGCTCTTTTTAATGTTCCGGTACGTAGTCGTTTTGAGCAACATGTTATAAATATCAGTTCCGGAGCTTGGTGTCGTTTTACCGGTATAAATTCGTTATGTTGGTGTTTGTTCGACGGCAGGCTTTATTTTGGCTCGAACGGAGGTGTTTTTCGTTTTGATGACGGATATTCCGACAACGGATTACCGATTTTGGGAAATGTACATCAAGCCTATTGCAATTTAGGATGCAACAATTTGAAAAAAATTCAAATGTTAAATCCAAGAACAAAAAGTTTAAGTTCGTTTGCTTTGAGCATTTATACCAATATGGATTTTGACGATAATGATCTGGATTATATTGAAAATCTCGGTAGTTCAAACGAAACTAAGTGGAACAAATTTAAATGGAGTAACAGTAAAAATCAGATTGGTACAAAGTGGGCAACTTTGAGAGGTCACATTCACAGTCAATGGATTGGAAATTCGGCGACCGGCTTTAAGGCATCACTGGTTTTTAAAACCAAAACAAAAGGCAATTTAATCGAATGGTATAATACCGGTTTTCGTTTTGAAACGGGAGATGGAATTGTCTGATATTTTTTATGATAAAAGCGGAAAAATCAAAAAGTATGTAGCCGAAGGTTTAAGATTAAATTTCAATGATGTTGATGATGTTTTGGCACCCGGAATTGTTTATCAAAACAAAATTGTTGGCGGAGTGATTTATTGCGATTATCAAAATAAAACTTCTGCATGGATAAATATATACACCGATGACAAGCATTGGTGTTCTCAAAAAACTCTCAAACAAGTTTTTGGCGTAGGATTTGATGTACTTAAATGTCGTCGTATTAATGCGTTAATTGATACTAAAAACAAATCTTCAATATCTTTGGCAAAAAGATGCGGTTTTAAAAAAGAGGGAAAAATGCGTCAATTTCGAGATAACGGACAAGATGTGTACGTTTTTGGAATGCTACGTAATGAATGTAAATTTATCAAAAATATTAAAAAGGAGAAATAAAATGTCGAGCGGATTTAAAACCATCGGAAGTATGTTGGGAGCAGGTTCACAAAATACTTCCATGTTAAGTTCAGAAAAAAGTATATTAAAATATTTGAAGAATTATGATACGCAAAACTATGATAATATTTTAAAAAATTTGGTGAATAATGCATATCAAATGAGTCAAAATTTGCCAAGTTTAAATAATTATACGTTTAGTGTTAATGGCTCAGATGAGGCAAGAAAAAGAGCAGAGCAAGCAACATATCAATCATATATTGATAAACTGCAACCGCAATTTTCTCAACAAACAGATGATTTGGAAAGTAAATTGCAGAATCAAGGTATTATGCTTGGAAGTGACGCTTATAACAGAGCGATGACAAATTTACAAAATGCTCAAAATAATGCATATAATCAAGCTGCATATAATTCGGTTTTAAATGGTCAAAATGCTTATTCAAAAAGTTTGACAGATTCCGTCATGGTAGGAAATTTTTCTAACAATGCAATAGGTAATTATATCAGTCAAATATTAGCACAACTTCAAGGTTCATACTCCGGATATGATAATGCAATGAATATTTATGGGGTAAAACACGGAATAGATAATCGAATTGCTAATGCAGAGCAAACAAATTCCAATGAACAAACACAATCGGGTTTGAATGCCGTATTAACTGCAGCACAAATGGCTGCGATGTTTTCCGATGTCAGGTTGAAAGAAAATGTCAAAGCGGTAGGCAAACTTGATAATGGGTTAACGGTATATTGTTTTAATTTTGTCGGTTCAAATATTCCGCAAATCGGATTGTTAGCTCAAGAAGTTGCAGAAGTTAAACCTGATGCGGTTTTTGAAAATGAAGACGGATATTTATCCGTTCGCTATGACATAGCTTGTCAAAAAGAGGAGGAATAAAGAAATGCCTTTTGATTCACAAGGAAAATTTTATCGTTTACATAGTTGGGAACAAGACAGAATAGATGATATTGACATTGTCAGTGATCACCATGATGAAGAAGATGATAATTTTGCACAAGGACTAAATGAATGTGTTTTGCGTAACGGATTAGTTCCGATGGAAGCAAATTTAAATTTAGGCGGTTTTAGAATTAATAATGTCGGTAAAGCAACTTCTGTAAATGATGCAATCAATAAGCAACAATTGGAAGAAGCAAAGATTGAAGTTACCGACAAACTCAATCAAACATTATGCGTCGGTGACATCAAATGCTCAGCTTTACAAAAAGACCATAAAAACTGGCTATTATGTGATGGTCGTGAAGTTGAACGTGAAGAATATGAGATATTGTTTGAAGAGATAGGAACAGCATTTGGTTCCGGAAACGGTATAACAACTTTTAATATTCCCGATTGTAGAGGTGTAGTTGTCAGAGGCATTGATCATGGGAGAGGATTGGATATTGAAAGAAAATTGGGAAATTATCAGCAAGATGCTGCTCCGAATATTGTTGCCAGATTTGCCGGAGGTGCATCGGAATATTCTTCAATGTACGGAGCCGTCAGTTCATCTGATGTAACAGGAAAATATGATGGTGGACTTGATGCGGGTAAAAATTTTGCGGTAGTTGTTTTTAACGCAAATAAATCAAACCCTGTATATGGTCGTTCTTATGAAATCAGAATGAAAAATATTGCATTAAACTATTTTATTAAGGCTAAGGAGGATTGATATGGCGGGACTTATGACAGCTAACAGTATTTTGGTCAGAAGAGGAGACAGTTTTGATATTTTGATGCAATTTAAGGATAAAAACGGAATTCCTCTTGATATAAGCGAAAGCAAAATTGTTTTATCCGTACAAGATAGTGATAAAATATTAAAATTTAAAATTATCGGAGAAATAATTGATGCCGCAAACGGAAAAGCCAGAATTAAAATATTACCTAAACATTCTAAGCAAGAAGCCGGTATTTATGGCGCAAACATAGAAATTATTTTAAAGAACGGAGATACACATACAATTTTTCCGCAAGACTTAACTTCAAATGCAATATTTCAAATTAGTGAGGAGGTAAGTGATGACGGAAATTAATCTTTTTGAAAATTATGCTGTAAAGGATTTTGATGTTATTTTTCAGAATGAGGTGTGTTTAGAAACTGATATAGACGTTAGCTATATAAAATCTGGCGAAGAGGAAATTCAGAATTATGTAGATGAAAAATCAAAACCCGAAATTGATAATTATGTAACGGAAAAAGAGAAAAAATTGGCAGAAAATTTTGAAGAAGCAAAACAAGAAGTCAAAAATTATGTGCAAGAAGTATCGGAAATCGTGACCGACGGACTTAGTGATATTAATTCGGCGGTTGAAAGCGGAATGGCAAATATTGATAATAGTTTGGAAAAAATTGTTACGATTGATGATGTGCAAACAATTTTGGGAGATAAGGAGTTTTCAGGCCTATTAAAAGCCGTAACACCTGCGATTGACGATATCTCAAACAATGTGGCAACTACAGAATTTATAAACGGTTTTAATTTGGTTGAAAAAGGAACAAACTATTTGAAATTTGCTAACGGATTTTTGATTCAGTGGGGGAAAGTTTATACCGAAACGGAGGGAAATGTAACTTTCCCTCTGCCTTTTAATACAACAACATATACTTTGACTACATCAAGATATTCAGCATCCAGTACAAGTCAAGTTGCTACATTGATTATTCGTGAATTGATGACTACCGGATTTTCATATTATTGTTTTGCAACTTCTGCTTGGCATTGGTTGGCAATAGGATTTTAGGAGAGGAAAATGACGGATTTTGTAAATTTAATGATGAAGAAAGAAGAATTTGATGGCAATGTCTATCAAAAATGGGCGGAATGGTGTAATCAAAATCAATATAAAATTGTAGAAAAAGAAGACTTTTATTTTACGGAAAAGTCAGAAAAAAAAGAACCCGATTATCAAGCTAAACGTCGAATGGCATATCCTGATATCGGAGAACAACTTGATATGATTTATTGGGATAAAGTAAATCAAACCAATATATGGGCGGATACAATAAATAAAATAAAAACAGATTATCCGAAAGAATAACGGGGCAGAAATGCCCCTTTTTTTGTGGGGAAAACAAATGGAATTTATAAATGTAGTCGGTGCTGTTTCCGGCATTTCTGCTTTGGTGGGAATGTTGTGGAATTTGGTAAAAGTCGGAACTTGGAAAGGTCGCCTAGAAGAACGATTGTCAGGAATTATGCAAAGGGTGGATAAGACAGATAAAGAAACGGCTTCAATGATGATGATGCAAAATCACCAAAATATTATGTTGGCAAAATTGGAAAGTAAGTTCGACAGTTTTGAAAGCAAACTTGATTTGTTACTTAATTGCAAAAGAAAGGTCGGTAAAAATGAAAATTGACGAGTGGGGTGATTTGCAAATTATGGCCAGGACTTTGTGGGGAGAAGCAAGAGGTGACGGAATTGAGGGAATTGAAGCAGTTGCTCGAGTGATAATTAATCGTTTTAAGTCGCAAAAATGGTTTACGGGATATAGGGTTGAGAATGGTAAGAAAATTGCAGATATAAAAGCTACTTGTTTGAAAAAAGCGCAATTTAGTTGTTGGAATAAAAATGATGTAAATTATTCTAAACTGATGATGGTAAATGAAAAAGACAAAGCTTTTGTCTGTTGTATTAAAATAGCAAAAAAAGCGATTGATGAGGAATTGCCCGATTTTACCAATAATGCAACTTTTTATCATACCAAACAGATAAAACCGAAATGGGCTAAACATCATAGTCCGTGTTATGAAACTAAAAATCATTTATTTTACAATGATATAAAATAAGGAGGAAGTTATGACAAATATAAAAAGAGTAGCAGATGTTGTATTAGGTTGGATGCCGGAATATAAAATTTTAAATGACAATCAAGTAAAATTGAAAAATGAGGGAAAAAGACTTGTTCGACAATATGGTTCAGGAGCAGCAAATGGTCTTGATAATTATTATCATAGATTAGGAATGTGTGAAGTTGGACAAAGACTGGGAAAAGGTGATATTATGGCTCCAACTAAGGGGTGGTCTCTGGGAATGCTGAAAGAAGCATATGATATTTATAATAAATCTGTTGTAGGAGATATGCCTTGGAGTGAAAGTATACAAGATTCTTATAAGGATATGAAAAATAATATGGAAGGTATAAATTGGGGATTGAATAATCCTTATAAAGATTGTAGAATATGGCTAAGTAATTTGGATTGGAAGAATAATGTATGGAAAAAATAACTAAATATATATATAAAGCTCCTAAATATATATCATTAACTTTAGCTTGGATAATAGTTATTTATTTTTGCCTGTGGGGTATTGGAATCATATTTTTATTTTTAACGGGTGAGATAAAAAACTTACCTTGATTATAAGATATTTTTTTAATAAAGACACGAAATTTTTTTTCGTGTCTTTTTTATTGGAGGAAGTTATGACGGAACATCAAAATTGTTGTTATAAGTTTTGGCGATGGTTATTTGCTTTGGCGATAAAACACAAAAAAATTTATTGGCTTTTATGGGGTATGATATTGGCTTTGTGTTTGGCGGGGAGGGATGTTTTATCGTGGTTAGGATTGTGACATATTTAATATTTATTTTTGCGCTTGTATTGTTTTCATATTTTTTGGGACGTTCTCATGCCAAAACTAAAGTTATAACCGAACAAATAGAGGTGATAAAATATGTTGAAAAGAAAAAATCAAAAATATACGGCAGCCCTAATATCGGTCGCAATAATTTGCTTGAACTCATGCGCAAAAACCAATTATAAGTATCATTGCCCCATATATCCGAAAGCCGGAGAAAAAGTTGCAGAAGAGCTTGTTCAAATCAGTTTTGAGCAGGCTCCTTTTTTGTGGCAATGGCTTGAAAAAATTAATAAGTTAAGGCAAGAATTAGAGCTGTGTAAATAAGTATATAAAATGTCTTGGCAAATTATTAAAAATTGTATAGTATGCGGACAAAGTTAACTTTTATGAAGAATGTATATGTTCAAGAAAATTAAAGATAAATTGATGACACTCAATTTTGTGAAAAATTATCGCAATATGTGGCCGTATGTAAAACCTTATTGGTTAAGAGGATTGGTGTCAGTTTTAATTACCATTCCTATCGGTTCCATGGATGCCGTTATTGCTTGGTCGCTAAAGCCGTATATGGATGTGGTTATGGTTGAAAAATCTACTAATGCAACCAACTATATTCCTATTCTCATTATCGTATTCAGTTGTTTGCAAAGTTCGTTGAATTATGCCGCTACTTATCTCAATACTTGGGTCGGACGCAAAATTGCCAATGATGTCAAAATGGATTTGTTTGATAAATTGATGTTGTGCGATGCCAAGTTTTTCGATACAACGACATCGGGAAATGTTATGTTTCGTTATAATAATGATGTTGATGCTGCCTGTAACGGTCTTTTATCTAATCTCAAACTTTTTACTACTCGTGTATTTTCATCCATATCCCTAATCTGTGTTTTGTTTTATAATTCATGGCAACTGGCTTTGATTGCTGTCGTGGTTTTGTTTGGGGCTTTATATCCATTAACTACTGTTCGTCGCAGAATTAAAGGGATTATGGATAAAACCATATTTTCCGGTGCGGCGGTAATGAGCCATTATAATGAAACTTTCAGCGGCAACCGTATCATTACCTCGTATAATTTGTATGAGTATCAAAGAAAACGTTTTCATTCTACATTAAAATCGGTGTTCAGATTGGGTATCAAAATGGTACAACGTATGGGGATGATGTCTCCGCTGATGCACTTTATTGTATCTTTAGGTATAGCAGCTGTTATTTGGACCGGAAGCTATTTGATTGTTCATCAGGAAATTACTGCCGGTAATTTTGTTTCCTTTATAACCGCATTGATTATGTTATATAATCCGATAAAATCCATCGGAAACAATTTTCAACACGTTCAGTTAGCATTTTTGGCAATGGACAGAGTATTTTCATTGATGAGGAGTGTTCCTGCTATTCACAATTCTCCTGATGCGATAGAGCTCAAAGATGTTAAAGAGAAAATTGAATATAAAAATGTATCTTTTTCGTATATTAAAAATAAACCGGTTTTGAAAAATGTTAATTTATCTATTGATGTCGGTCAAACAATAGCTTTTGTCGGCAATTCCGGCGGCGGTAAAACAACTTTTGTAAATTTATTGCCACGTTTTTATGATGTAAAAAGCGGAAGCGTTATGATTGACGGTGTTGATGTAAGAAAATATGATTTAAACAGTTTGCGTGATAAAATAGCAATAGTTTTCCAAGATAATTTTCTTTTTGCCGGAACTATCCGTGAAAATATTTTGTTGGGCAAAGAAAATGTTTCGGAAGAAGAAATAAATAATGCGATTAAAAGTTCTTGTTTGAGTGAATTTATAGCTTCTTTAGACAATGGACTTGATACCGAAATCGGCGAGAGAGGTGTTTTGCTTTCCGGCGGACAAAAACAACGTATTGCAATAGCCCGTGCTTTTCTGAAAAATGCTCCGATAGTTATTTTGGATGAAGCAACCTCTGCTCTTGATAATAAATCAGAGGCTGTTGTTCAACAAGCTATTGACAATTTGATGAAAGACAGAACCGTATTTATCATTGCTCACCGCCTTTCTACTGTCCGCAACGCAGATAGAATTGTGGTGGTAAATTATGGTGAAATTGTTGAAACAGGTACTCACGAAGAACTACTTAGTAAAGAAGATAGTGTTTATGCTTCACTGTATAAAAGCCAACTTAAATAGGGATAGAAAATGAAAAAAGAACTTTTAGCTCCGGCCGGTGATATTGAAGCCGGTTATGCAGCCATATATTATGGTGCCGATGCGGTATATTTAGGGTTAAAACATTTTTCGGCACGTGCTACAGCTATTAATTTCAGTGAAGAAGAATTGAGTGAGTTTGTAGGTTATGCCCATAGTTTGAAACGTAAAGTATATGCAGCTATCAATACATTGGTTCAAGAAAATGAGCTTCCCGAGTTGATAAAAAGCTTGGATATATGTTCAAATTGTCGAGTTGATGGTGTAATTTTGCAAGATTTAGGTGTGGCAAAAGTTATTCGTGACAAATATCCCGAATTGGAGTTACATGCAAGTACGCAAATGGCGGTACATAATAAACAGGGGGCATTAGCCTTGCAAAAACTTGGGTTTAAGCGAGTAGTGTTAGCTCGAGAATTATCACTGGCCGAAATTAAGGATATTGCCTCAATTAAGGGATTGGAAACAGAAGCATTTATACATGGGGCATTGTGCTATTCTTATAGCGGGTTATGTTTGTTTTCGTCAATAGATAGCGGTCGTAGCGCCAATAGGGGAAAATGTTTATATCCTTGTCGCTCATTGTTTAAGGGAGAAGTAGGTGAAAAGCATTATTTTTCAATGAAAGATATGGCTTTACAACAAGATATATTGAAGATGCCGGTAACATCACTAAAAATTGAGGGACGTAAGAAAAATGCTTTGTATGTTGCAGCCGTAACTGATTATTATCGAAATATTTTGGATGGTAAAGGAGCTGTTGCTCAAAAAGAAGAAAATATTAAACAAATATTCTCTCGTCCTTGGTGCAAATTTATGTTCAACGGCAAAAATAAGGAAGTTGTAGATAGAGATTTTGTCGGTCATCGTGGTTTGCATATCGGAAAAATTAATCAAATTGTAAAAGGTAAAATTGTCTTTAAAGCATATCACAAAATAGCTCGTCACGATGGTTTGCAGATTGATATTCCGGGACAGGAAAAACCATTCGGATTTTCATTGCAAAATATGACGGTAAAAGGGCAAAGAGTTTTTGAGGCTAATGTGGGCGATGAAGTGACAGTGCAACTTCCCTCAAAAACTTTCGGCATAGAAAAAGGGCAGAAAATATATTTAGCTTCGGCAAGTGAAGTAAAAGGCAGTTATGATTATTCTCGCCCGAAGACAGGGGAGTATAGCCGCCGCTATGATATAGATGTTGAGGTCAGTATTTTGCCGAATGTTATAAAAGCAAGCGGTAACGGGGCAGAATTTTGTATTGAAGGAGAGTTTTCTCCAACCGAAAATATTGAAAAGATGAATGATGCTGTACAAAAGGCTTTTAATAAAACCGGAGATACACTTTTTACATTGAAAAATTTATATATTAATAATCCGCATTCGCTTTTTGTACCAATGTCAATGTTAAACGAATTGCGACGCGAGTTGTATTCAAAAATAGAAATAGTCGGTAAAAAGGGCGAATTGCCAGAGGTTTCAGAGCCAAGAAAAGTAAACGAACCTAAATGGATTATCAGAACTGACAATGTCAATAATTTGGCAAAAATAGATTTAGAAGCCGTTTCAGAAGTCGAAGTTTTGATAAATGCCGATTTTGATATTGAATGCTTAAAAAAACTTCCTAAAACCAAAGTAAGAATTGTTTTGCCGGCATTAGCTCGTAATTCTGCCGTATTGGCTAAAGTTGCCGAAAAAATCCTAGCTCAAGGCTATAAAAAATGGACTATCGGTAATTGGTGGGGATTAGAAATTTTACCGAATAAAGGGATAGATTTGGCTTTTGATAACAGTCTTTATATGATGAATACACAGGCTATTAATATGGCGAAAGAAATATCTGTATCTAGAATATCTTTATCGGTAGAAGATACTATTGATAACATGAAAGATTTAGCAAAAAAATCTCCGTTAGCGGTGGTTTTGCCTATTTATCAGGATATTCCGCTATTTTCGAGTGCAGTTTGCATTAGGGAAAATCCGTGTGCAAAATGCTTGAAAGGTACTCGTTGGATGATGTTGCAAAAAGACGGAAAAACTTATTGGGCATTATCTAAAAATTGTCAAACTTTTGTATTTGATGAGAAGCCGTTTTGCATTGCTAAAGAAGCCAAACAGATAAAAGCAGATTTTTATCGGGTAGATTTTTGTTATAAAACTTATTCGGCAGAAAGAGTTGCTTCCATCTGGCAAAATGTGAGCAATTTTAACGATATTCCGGCAATATTAAAAGGAAATATAAACAGTAACAGATTTTAATTTTTATCTGCCTGTTTATCAGAATGGACAACACATCCGGAAATATGTGAATCTAGCTTTTTGATATCATTATAAGCTAAATAAGTTACGATTTTTGTGCAATCACTATCTTCGGTGTTCTTAATTTTAAATTGCAAATAATAAATAGCGGGTTCGCCAAACTTATCAACTTTGCATTTTAGGGTTACTTTATCTTGTTCATTTTCGATGATATCACATTTGTTTGGGGTACTGAGTACAATATTCTTTGAAACATCCTTAAAAGTAAAACTTGTAGGTGTTAAGTATGTATATATTATAATTTCTTCGGTAGCCCCTCTTGAGTAGTATAAAGTGTTTTGTATAGGTTGGTAAAAAATAGGGTTTTTGAACTCTTTATCATAATAATTAAAAAGAGAACAGGCAGATAATAAGAATGTCAAGCATAATATAATATGTTTTTTCATTGTAAAAGCTCCTCTCTATATAAAAGGAGCATAGTATCGAAAAAATATTAAGTCAAGAAAGTTGTTTTAATCGGCTTTGCAGCAATGCAAAGCCTTTTTTTATGAAAGGAAAAATAAATGAATATGTATCCTCAATATAAATCAAAATCGGGTTATTATATCAATGATGATGGTATTGATAGCTATGGAGTTAATCATAAAAACTTTACTACTAGAGATGAATTAGAATATCAATTTGCTCGAGTTGAGAGGGAAAAGCAGATGATTAATGATTATAATAAGAATGAAATAAATTCACAGAATGTTATGAATAATGTTGGAAATAATAGTCTATCATCAGATGAAAAACTGTATGAAAAGATGTGGGATAATATAAAATTACATGAGGATGTAATTCCGCATCCCTATTTAGATACGAAAGGGTATATTACTGTTGGTGGCGGAGCTAATATTAATAATATCAATGATTTTATGAAAACAAATTTTTTAGTAAATGGAATGCCTGCAACAAATGAGCAGAAATTAAACGAATATTATAATTTACGTAGAATAAGTGATGAAAAAGATGACTTTGGTAATTACCAAAATCGAAATATTAAAGCCGATGATTTTAAAGATAAAACAAAATTACGTATAACAGATGATTATGCCCGCTCTTTAGCACAAAAACATATGAATAATGACTTAGCTCATTTACGTCGACAATTTAATGATTTTGATAAATTTCCGATAGAATTAAAAGAGGTATTGCTTGATATTCAGTATAATACCGGAAAGTTAACCCCAAAGCATTGGCCTAATTTATTTAGGGTGATAGAAGAATGTAATGTTAATGATATCAGAAATAATGTTCATCGCAAAGATGTTCACGCAGGTAGAAATGATTGGGCACGAAGCAAATTAAATTCAATGGTGTGTTGGAGAGATTAAATAATGAGGCGTTACACTAAGAGAATAGGTTCCCCCGCCATCTATTCTTTCTTCGATTCTTAAACGATCAAAAAGATACAGATCAGTTATTACGTAAGTCAAATATTCGGTTGTGACATATCCGTCTCTCCTAAAAATTTTACATTTTAAGGTAATTTTATCTTGTTCGTTTTCAATGAGGTCGCATTTTCCGGTTGAATTGATTTTGTTTTTATCCAATGGTGTTCTAAAATTGACGGAAGTAGGAGTTAAATATGTCCATCCCGTACGTGTTGAAAGAGGACGCATAGGTTGGTAAAAAATAGGGTTTTTGAATTCTTTATCATAAGAATTAAAAAGAGAACAGGCAGATAATAAGAATGTCAAGCATAATATAATATGTTTTTTCATTGTAAAAGCTCCTCTCTATGTAAAAGGAGCATAGTATCGAAAAATTATTAAGTCAAGAAAGTTGTTTTAACCGGCTTTGCAGCAATGCAAAGCCTTTTTTTATGAAAGGAAAAATAAATGAATATGTATCCTCAATATAAATCAAAATCGGGTTATTATATCAATAATGATGGTATTGATAGCTATGGAGTCAATCATAAAAACTTTACTACTCGTGACGAATTGGAATATCAAT
>JAGBDC010000002.1 GCA_017937705.1 Alphaproteobacteria bacterium | reverse complement strand
AATTGAAATCGGCGGTAATTATGGTTTCAATGACAACTGGTCTGCCTACGGTTGGGCAAACTACACCTTCGGCTCAAGCTATGATGCCACAGCTCTCGGTGCCGGTCTAAACTACGCTTGGTAGTGAACTCCTCATTATCATAAAAAAATAAAGCCTCTCAAAAGAGAGGCTTTTTAGTGTTTTTTAATTATTGTTTTTAGTTAGACTTTTCTTTATTTGCCATTGCTTGTTTACGAGCCATATATAATGCTCCGAAATCTATCGGGTTAAGCATAAACGGCGGTAAGCCTCCCTCGGTCAAACAATGAGTAATTACATTGCGAGCAAATGGGAAAATAAGTCTTGGAAGTTCAACCATCAAAATCGGTTCTAAATGTTCTTCCGGAACTTTGACTTCGGCAAAAGCCATATAAGACAATTCTAATACAAATAATGTCTTGTCTTCAACTTTTCCGGTCATAGAAATATCCAATTGAGATGTAAACATTCCATTGCCTTTCGGTTCTGATTTTACATCTACATGAACATCCATTTTGGGAGCTGATTTAATTTCACCAAAAATTTCCGGTGCATGCGGAATTTCTAAAGACAAATCTTTTATAAACTGTCCGTGAATTGTTAATGCTGCGTTTTGAGACTGTCCGTCCATTTACATTCTCCTTAAATATTTTTAATTCTTATATAAACTATAATAAATATTTTTACAGGTCAAATAATTAGGTTGATAATATTAACATTTTAGCTATATTAATGTTAATATATTTATGAAGGATAGAGGAAAAAATGGCTTTTGATATTTTAATTTTAATTCTTGTCGTGATAGTTATTTTTCAAAAATTACGCAGTTTGCTTGGTACCAGACCTGAAAGTAGCGCAACCCCGATTAGTCAGGAAAGCGCTGCTAAGATTTTTGATATTCTTATGAAAGAAACTATGAAAAAACCGGCAGTAGTTGATGGCGGAGAACTAAAAGCAGAAACAAAAGAAACGAACGAAACCGAAGCTATTTTGCAACAAATTCCCAATTTCAATCGCACAACTTTTTTAAGCGGAGCACAACGTGCTTTTGAAATGATTGTTACTTCTTTTGCAAAAGGTGAAATTGATATATTGAAAGCTTTAATCGGAAAGACTTTATTTAAAAAGTTTGAAGACATTATTAATCAACGGAGGGAAGAGGGCATTACCGCAGAAACAGATTTTATCGGATTTAATTCGGTCGAAATAGTCAGTGCAAAAATTGATAAAAATAACAAAGCTAAAATTGCAGTCAGATTTGTTAGCGAACAAGCGAATGTTTTACGCAATGCAGAAGGTAATATTATTGAAGGTGACGAAAACTTTATTCAAACAATTACCGATATTTGGACATTTGAGCGCAATATCAATTCAACAACTCCTAACTGGATGTTGGTATCTACAAAAAAATGAAAAAGTTTCTGATTTTATTGCTAGTCGTTTTTCTTTCCGCCTGTCCTCAAAAACAAGAGGAAAAGCAGGAAGAAGTTGGTGGTGCAAAAGTTGAGTTGTTGCCAACCCCTTTTAGTCAAATTGTCGATTGGAATAAAGATAATTTTGCGGAGTTTATTCCGGTTTTTGAAAATAATTGCAAAAAAATATTAAGTCTGAAAAGTGAATGGTTGGGTAATAGCGAGATAAAAATAAAAACCGAATCGTATAAAAAAATTTGCAGTGATTTTAAAAAACAAAAACCTCAGACCAACGATGCTTTTAGAAAATTTATAGAAAACAATTTTGAACCATTTTTGGTTACCGATAGCGGCAATCCAGAAGGCAAGTTTACGTCTTATTACGAATCGAGAATTAACGCCTCTTTTCAAAAAAATGATAAATATAAATACCCCGTTTACGGCAAACCCGAAAATTTAATCGAAATAAATCTGCAAGATTTTGATGAATCATTACCGAATAAAAAATTTTTCGGAATGATATCTAACCAGAAAATGGTCCCTTATCACGAAAGAAAAATTATCGAAACCCAAGATGTTGGCGCTCCGGTTTTAATGTGGACGGACAGCTTGGTCGATATTCATATTATGCAAATTCAAGGCTCAGCCGTTGCCTATATGGATAACGGTGAAAAAGTACGCGTAGGATATGCGGCAAATAACGGACTTCCTTTTAAAGGAATCGGCAGAATTTTATTGGATAATAAAGTGTTGCCTCCTGAAAAAATTAATATGGTAGAGATAAAAAAATGGCTTAATGAAAACCCTGAAAAAGCAGAAAAATTTATGCAAATTAATCGTCGTTATATCTTTCATAAAATAATTAACGAATCGGGGCCTTTAGGAGCCTTTGGCGTCCCATTACAGGCAGGAAGATGCTTAGCAGTTGACAGAAGTATTGTGCCTCTGGGCAGCCTGTTGTGGATAGCAACAAATGATGCCGAGAAAAATCAAATTAATAAATTGGTAGCAGCACAAGATGTCGGTAGCGCAATAAAAGGTATCGTTCGAGGAGACTATTTTTGGGGAAGCGGCGATGATGACGTTCTGGCCAAAGCCGGAAGTATGAACTCAAAAGGAATTTATTATATATTTCTGCCCAAAGGGGAGTCTAATGAATAATGAAGACGAATCTTGGTGGAAAGAGACAATAAAAGATATTACCCCCCTGAAAAAAATATCCAGAGATACTTTTATTCCCCAAAAAGAATTGAAAATTACACCTAAAATTACCGCTAATACTGTATATAGCGGAGATAAACTTGGTGATTTGCAATTTGGAAATACTGATAATATTGACGCCAATACCGCAAAGAAATTTCGCAAAGGAGAATTTCGTGTTGAAGCTGAATTAGATTTGCATGGTTGTACAGAAAATAATGCTTTTGACAAGGTAATGAATTTTGTAAAAAATGCCTATTTGAAACAGCACAGATGCATTGCGATTATTACCGGTAAAGGTCTACATATCACTGAAGAATCGGATATTTTCAGCACAAGAGGAGTCTTAAAAGACAGAGTTCCGCAATGGTTAAATCTACCGGAAGTTCGTCCGCTTATTTTATCCATTAATCACCCTGCTCCCAAAGACGGCGGAAGCGGTGTAATTCATATTCTGCTAAGAAGACACAGGCATTATGAGAACTTTTCCAACAATGCTTGATATGCAATGGTTAGCTGCTTAAACTTCTCTTCTGCTTCTTTATCACCACGATGCAAATCAGGGTGATATTTTTTTACTAATTTTTTGTATTGTTTCTTTAGCAACTGAACAGAAACTTCTTGTCCTTCCAATTCCATTATTTCAAGAAATTTCATTTCTTTTTCATTATAATAAATCTCGTTTCGAGAAGAAAAATTCTTTGCGTATTTACCAAAAAATTCAAAATCATCTTTGATTTTATAGCCAAACTGATAGTTTACTTTTGAGCGATACCCCTTAAAGTGCATATGTGGTTTTTCTGAAGTTTTTTCTTCTTCAAATTCTCCGTCATAATAATTCCATTTTGAATTATATGCCTGAACATGCTCCAAACAAAACCAATAATATTCTTTTAGCGACCTGTCTTTAGGCGCACGAAACTCTCCGGCTTTTTCACAGCCGGGAAAATCACATTTACACTCTTTCCCCTCTCTTTGAGGAGAGAAGTATTTTTTACCTCTTACAACTTTTGACATTTTTTGTTCGTTTTTTCTTTTTTTAGTTGTATTAATCTTTCTTTTTAATATAATCCTATCCTAAATTTAAGGCAATAACATTATACATAAGGATTGGTATAAATATGACAAAATTAGTAAATAAAATTGTTTTTATCAACAACCGTCGTACAAGTATGAGACTTTGCTTAACAGAATGGAAACTCCTTGATTCTATTTGTAAAAATGAAAACGTTTCCCGAAACGATTTTTTGGAATTGATAGAAAATAACAATGCTTGCGGACTTGGCTTAACTTATTATACAAGACTTTTTATCATGTTGTATTTCTATAACAAATCATCTTTCGGAAATATAAAAACCAGAAGACACGGTATTGGCACACAGTCTTATGTAAATGAAATTATATCAATAATGAAAAATAAATAATTGCAAAAAACTCTTAACCCCTTATACTAACTACAAATTGTTAGGAGTTGTTGTTGTGCCAGAATTGCCTGAAGTTGAAACAGTAAAAAACGGTATAGCCTTATTTATAGGAAATGCTCGTATTCTGTCCGTTGAAATAACAAATCGAAAATTCAGAATAACCATCCCCGAAAATACTGAGAAAAACATCGTCGGTGCAAAAATAGAAAATTATCAACGAATCGGGAAATATGTAGTCATTAATCTTGATAATGATTTTTGCATTGTTTGGCATTTAGGAATGAGCGGAAAAATAAAAACACTTAAAGAACCGCCGCTTCACTTAGAAAAACACGACCATATTGTTATCAAAACCGAAAACGGATGGCTGGTGTATAACGACCCGAGAAGATTCGGACTTTTTACCACAATTAAGAAAAAGGACATAAATAAATCCGAAATATTTAAGAATACCGGTATAGATCCTTTTGATAATAATCTTACCGGAGAACTTTTTTTTGAAAAAATAAAAAATAAGAAAACACCTATAAAAATAACTTTATTGGACCAATCCGTAGTATGCGGAATCGGAAATATTTATGCTTCGGAAATTTTGTACGAATCGAGAATATCTCCTTTTAGAGAATCGAATAAGATAGATAAAAAAGAGTGTGATATACTCGTAAAAAACATTAGAACAGTCTTGCAAAAGGCTATTGATAATGGCGGCTCCACATTAAGAGACTATCAAAAACCCGACGGAAGCTTAGGTTATTTTCAAAATATGCATTGCGTATATAATAAAACAGGACAAAGATGCCCTGATTGCACATGCAACATTGAACTGACCGGAGGAATAAAAAAAGCCGTTCAAGCCGGACGTTCTACTTTTTATTGTGAAACTTTACAAAAGTGAGGTTTATATGAAGGTATTACAAATATTATGCGTATCTTTTATGTTATTTGCAACATCGACTCATGCTGCGGAGTTTATTGATGGTTTAGACGACATTCCGCTTATGCCGCAAACGACTCAACTGCATAGCAATAACATAACTTTCGGAAACGATGAAAGTCGTTTTAGTGAGGCTTATATAAGCTCTGAAAAAAATAAATTTAAAAATATTGCTGATTTTTATAAAAAAACACTCCCTCAATTAGGTTGGAAGTTTGTTAGCAATAAAGAAAATGCTTTACATTTTGAGCGCGATATGGAAGTTTTAGATATAGTATTAGAAAAAAGCAAACCGCTTTTGGTTAGAGTAACTCTAAAAAGCAAAGATTAGGAATGAAAAATGACAGAAGTTAATGTTGAAAAAATCGGTGGTGTGGGCTTAATTACATTTTCCAGCAAAGATAAATTAAACAAAATCAATGCCGATACTTTAGAAAGTTTGTCGAAAGAAATGGCTAAACTTGATATTGATGATGAAGTGAAAGCAATTGTTATAAGAGGAAATGAAAAAACATTTTCTGCCGGAATCAATGCAACCGAGTTTGTAAAAAATGTAAATGCCAGTATGTTAGAAGAAATGACTGATAACTTTGAAGTTATTGCCGATGCAAAAAAACCGGTAATTGCAGAAATCAGCGGTTATGCAATCGGTATAGGTTTTGAGCTCGCTATGGCATGTGACATGATTTTCTGTTCGGAAAACACGTGGTTTGCAATGCCTGATTTGTGTTTAGGAACAGTTCCGGGATTCGGAGCATCACAACGTTTAACTAAAGCTGTGGGCAAGGCTAAAGCTATGGAAATGATTTTGACAGGTAGAGCAATGAACGCAACTGAAGCAGAAAGAATCGGTTTAATAAGTCGTATCATTCCGCTAATGTATTTGCATGACGAAACAATGAAAGTTGCGGAACTTGTTGCTTCTATGCCAAACTTGGCAACCAATACTTCAAAGGAACTTATTAAGACCGCTATCGGTAATACGGATTTGGAAGAAGGATTGGAAATTGAAAAACAGGTTTATAAAAGCGCTTTAGAATCCGACGAATTTCAAATAAACCTCGAAAATATGCTTAAAAAATAGAAGAATCGACATATTTACAAAAAATTGTGTTGACTTGAGGGCTTTGAAGAGTTTATAAAGCATATCAGAAAAATTTTGTAATAACTTAAATTTATAGGAATATAAAAATGGCCAATCATAAATCGGCAAAGACAAGAATTAAAAGAAATACAAAACGCAGCATCATCAATGGTGCTCGTAAAAGCAGAGTTCGTACTTTTGTTAAAAAAGTAGAAGCAGCTATTGTTGCTAAAGATAAAGCTTTGGCTCAAACCGCTTTTGTTACGGCAGAATCAGAATTGATGAAAGCCGTAAACAAAGGTGTTATGCACCGCAACACCGTTGCAAGAAAAATTTCTCGCTTGTCTGCCAAGATTAAAGCTCTTTAATTTTAAAGAAATTTTGAACAAAAAAACCACTCCTGATTTGCAAAAACAGGATAGTGGTTTTTTGTGTTTTTTCAGCAAAAACAAAGGGAATCTGTGCGACTCTTTAGAAACATTATGTCAAGCAAATTAATTACAATGTTCTAAAATTGTTCTGTTGTTTTTTATTTTTTAACCTTTTATTATCAGACCATCGAATCAATGTGAAATTGATTATTTGTTTTAACCTCAGACTATATAAGGATATTTAGAATAATGGCCGGTGAAGCAATACAAAATGACTTTGGTACTGTTCAAGATGAGTGGGGACAGATTTGCTCACAATTAAAATTAGAATTAGGAGAAAAAGCTTTTGATAGCTGGTTAAAACCTCTTAGCATCAGTTCTTTTTCCAGCGGTGTTATGAACATTTGTGTTCCGACACGTTTTATGAGAAATTGGGTTATTACTAATTACTCTGACAGAATCCACAGAATTTGGGAAAAGAAAAATCCGAACATAAAAACCATCAATTTTGTTGTTCAAACCGTTGAGGAAGACAAGACAAACAGTGTTCGCAATACTTCTTGCCGTTCATTATTTAAGCAAATATCAACTAGTCCGGCACCACAAAACATTTATCAATCCGGTGTTATTAATTTGCATCCCGACAATGGTTATGTAAGCTTTGCCGATCCAAGTCAATCTTTATCGGTTCCGCTTAATCCTCAATATACTTTTGATACTTTTGTTGTCGGAAAAACAAACGAATTTGCTTATGCGGCAGCTCGCAAAATTGCAGAATCGGACAACGTATCCTTTAATCCCCTGTTTTTGTACTCAGGTGTAGGTTTGGGAAAAACCCATTTAATGCACGCTATTGCTTGGCGTATAAAACAACGTAATCCGAAAAAGAATATTGTTTATTTAACCGCTGAAAAATTTATGTATAAATTTGTAAAAGCTTTGCGTTATCGAGATACAACAGCATTTAAAGAACAATTCCGTTCGGTTGATGTTTTGATGGTTGATGATGTTCAGTTTATCGGTGGTAAGGAATCAACTCAAGAAGAATTTTTCTATACATTCAACTCGTTGATTGAGGAAGGTAGGCAGATAATAATTTCTGCCGATAAATCACCTTCAAATTTGGAAGGAATAGAAGATCGTTTACGTTCCAGATTAAGTTGCGGACTAACGGCAGATATTCACCCAACCGATTTTGATCTGAGAATAAGTATATTGAAGGAAAAAGCAAAACAATTAAATTGTGAGCTTCCTCAAAGAGTAGCAGAATTTTTAGCTCAGAAAATTACTACAAATATTCGTGAATTAGAGGGAGCGTTACGCAGACTTGTTGCTCACACTCAACTAATTCCGGGTAAAGAAATAACTGTAGAAACTACTCAGGAAGTATTAAAAGATATGTTGCGTTCTTATGATAGAAGAACAACTATTGATGAAATACAAAAGAAAGTTGCCGAATATTTCAATATTTCGGTTAAAGAGATGCAATCTTCTCGCAGAGCACGTACTGTGGCAAGACCACGACAAATTGCAATGTACTTAGCAAAACTGTTGACTTTGCGCTCATTACCCGAAATCGGTCGTAAATTTGATAGAGATCATACAACGGTTATGCATGCTGTTCGCAAGGTTGAAGAGCTTATACAAGAGGATCAAAGTGTAGCAGAAAGTGTTGAATCGTTGAGACGCTCTCTGGAATCATAAACGAAGCCGGAATTTGTTCCGGCTTTTTTATTAATATTAAAAAGCTGTTGAAATGTATATTTTTCATTTTTGCTATAATAATATTATGTTATTATTCAGACAGTAAAAAACTTTTATTCGGAATAAATGCTATGAAATTTGTTATTGAACGTGCGATTTTATTAAAAACTTTGAGTCACATTCAAAGTATCGTTGAAAAAAGAAACACCATTCCTGTGCTTTCAAACGTTAGAATCGAAGCTATGAGCGATGGTATTAGCTTTAAGGCTACCGATATGGATACGGAAATTACCGAAATTGTTGATGCAAAAATCAACGAAACAGGTGCAACAACCGCTCCGGCTCACATGTTATACGATATTGTTCGCAAACTTTCTGACGGCTCTGATGTCGAATTAACCTATCCTGATGATAAAGGCCAATTGGCAATTGCATCAGGTCGTTCAAAATTTGTTTTATCTACCATTGGAGTTGAGGATTTCCCTGTTATTTCAGGCGATAAACTACCTATCAGTTTTGTTATGCAAAGAGAAGAACTTAAAGATGTTATCGATCGTACTCAATTTGCAGTTTCTACAGAAGAAACAAGATACTACCTTAATGGCTTGTATATTCATGCCAAAAATGAAGGCTCAACAAAGGTATTGCGAATCGTAGCAACAGACGGTCATAGATTAGCTTGTGTAGAGTCTCCGTTGCCAGGTGGTGCAGAGTCACTATCTGGGGTTATTATTCCTAGAAAAACGATCGGAGAAATTCGTAAACTTCTTGATGATACAAAAGCAGAAAACATAAATATTTCTTTATCAGATAATAAAGTTCGCTTTACTTTAGACGATGTTATATTGACCTCTAAATTGATTGACGGAACTTATCCTGATTATGAAAGAGTTATTCCTACCGATACTGATAAACTTCTTGAAGTTCAGGTAAAAGAATTAGCCAATGCCGTTGATCGTGTTTCTGTAGTTGCAGAACGGACAAGAGCTATAAAAATGGGCATGGAAGACGGAAAGGTTATTGTAACAACAACGAGCCCTGATCTCGGCTCAGCTTCTGAAGAAATCGATGCAAAATACGACAACACTCCCTTAGAAATAGGTTATAATTTCCGCTATTTGTTGGATATTTTATCCGAAATAAAAGGAGAATCGGTACAAATCGGTTTTTCAAGCGAATCATCTCCTACTGTTATTCACGATACATCAGATACCAGCGCTATCTATGTATTAATGCCGATGAGGGTATAATTTGGATAGTCTGGCAAAAAATATATTATCAGTTACGGATAAAAAGTCAGGTGTTACACGCCTGACTTTAACTGACTTTAGAAATTATGCTTTTTTGCGTATAAAAGCAGGACTACACCCTATTATAATTACCGGAGAAAACGGGAGCGGAAAAACAAACATACTTGAGGCCGTTTCATTTCTGACACCGGGGAGAGGCCTAAGAAGCTCAAGACTTGCAGACATAAAACGTTTTACTCCTGCTGTTGTCGATAGCGAATATTCTCCCTCTAATAACTCTTGGGCCGTAGCAGCTACGGTTTGTAAAAACGGAGACGATTTTGAAATAGGAACAGCTGTTGAAAATATTCAAAAAGAGGAAGATGAAGAAACAAGCTGCTATAACAAACGAATCGTAAAAATAGATGGTCAAAAAGGCTCTTCCCAAGTGGAGTTAGGAAAATATTTATCCGCAATTTGGTTAACTCCGCAAATGGATCGACTTTTCCGCGGCGGCTCGCAACCTCGTCGCAGTTTTTTAGACAGGCTTGTTTATGCTTTTGACAATGAACACGCCAAAAGAACTGCAAATTTTGAGCATTTGTATAAGCAATGGTATCAACTGATAAAAAGCACTAACGGGCGTGCCGATAAAACTTGGCTGTCAGGAATTGAAGAAAACATGGCAACAACCGGTGTAGCTATTGCCGCTGCACGCAGAGAACAAATTGCAAGGCTAAACAGATTTATAGAAAACGAACCGGATGATGTTTTCCCTAATGTAACCTTGGAGTTAGACGGCACAATAGAAAAAATGTTAGATTCAATGCCAGCTGTTGATGTAGAAGATTATTATATGTCGAAACTATCTCAAGAGAGAAAAAACGTACTATATAACGATAGTGTTGACGGGGTAAACCGAACAGATTTTAAAGTTTTTTATAAGAAAAAAAGAATGCCTGCGGAGTTATGTTCGACGGGAGAACAAAAATCTTTATTAATAAATATTATACTTGCTCAAACTAAATGTCAGATATTGTATCAAGGATTTTCACCTATATTACTATTAGATGAAATTGCTGCTCACCTTGACGACGGTAAAAGAGAAGCTCTTCTTTGTAAAATACGAGATTTGGGATTGCAAGCATGGATTACGTCAACGAATCCGGAATTATTCGTTACTCTAAAAAATAATGCAGATTTTTTTGAAGTCAAAAACAATATGGTGGTACAAAAATGAAAAAAATAAAAACAAAAGACATAATTTGGACAATTGTTATTATTCTATGCTCTTTTGTTATATATGATTCTACTTTTAATTATGTACATTGGCAAAAAGCGAATCGAGACAGCGCTAAAATATCCCCATTACCTGAAGAAGAAAAAGAGGCCGTTGTTCAGGTTTTTGTTGCAAGAACCTATAATTGGCGAGGATATTTTGCCGTTCATCCATGGGTTTCCGTAAAAAAGAAAAACGAAAAATTTTACACCGTATATCAAGTTATGGGGTGGCAGTTATACAGAACAGGAAGTTCTGTTTATGCACAAAAAGATATACCGGACAGATATTGGTATGGAAGCAAACCTCAACTATTGCAAACTTTAATCGGCGAAAAAGCAGAGGAGGCAATACCGCAAATAGAACAAGCGGTAAAAGACTATCCTTATGCAGACCAATATGAACTTTGGCCCGGACCGAACAGCAATACTTTTGTGGCCCATATTATAAGAGCAGTCCCTGCTTTGACGGTTGAATTGCCTGCAACAGCCATCGGAAAAGATTTTATCGGATACAAAGATATTGTTGCTCCGACGGCAAGCGGAACAGGAAAGCAATTCTCATTATTGGGTTTATTATCCTTTAGTGCAGGATTAAAAGAAGGAATCGAAATCGGGTTTTTAGGATTGTCTTTCGGAATTGACTGGTATCCTCCTGCGATAAAACTTCCCATAGTCGGGCGAATCGGTTTTAAAGATATATAATACCCAATTTTTTACAAAATCTTATAAAGATAACCTTTGCTATAATTTTTCTTTTATCAAAAACCATATTCTTACCAAAATAAAAAGGCGAGAAAATTCCCGCCTTTTCTGCTAATATAAAAATCACAATTCTTTCCTTGAGTTTAGAGCTAATTGAATTGTTCCCTCATCCATATAATCTAATTCTGCACCTACCGGTATTCCCTGAGCAAGAGAAGTTATTTTTATATCATAAGATTTTAATTTATTAACTAAATAATGTGATGTAATTTGACCATCAATCGTTGCGGGAAGTGCCAAAACTAACTCGCTGACACCACCGCTTATTACCTTATTAAATAAGCTTTCAATATTTAAATCTTCAGGAGCAACTCCATCAAGAGCGGACAAAACACCGCCTAAAACATGGTATTGACCGTGATAAAAACCGGTTCTTTCCATTGCCCATAAATCTGCAACATCTTGGACAATGCAAACAATATTTTTTTCACGCTTTTCCGATGAACAAACGGAACAAGGAGATGAAGTGTCAAAATTTCCGCATATTTCACAAGTCTTTATATTATCAGCAACGTTTTGCATCGCTTCAATCAATGGAAGCAGTGAAGCTTCTTTCTTTTTGATTAAATACAAAACAATCCTTCTGGCTGAACGAGAGCCCAAAGAAGGGAGTTTTGCTATTAATTTTATGAGTTTTTCTATATCTTGTCCGGACACGACATTTTCCCTTAAAACGGCAATTTTATACCGCCAAAATTAAATCCACCGGTAACTTCTTTCATACCTTCACTCATCATGTTTTCGGCTTTTGTCTGAGCATCATTGCAAGCGGCAACTATTAAATCTTCTAAAATATCGACCTCATCGGGAGTTATTAAAGATTTATCAATTTCAACTTTTTTGGTAATCATTTTACCGTTCATGGTAACTTTTACCATACCACCTCCGCTAACACCGACAACTTCACTTTGAGCCAGTTTTTCTTGTGCTTCTTCCATTTTTTTTGCATCATTTGTGCTTGTTTCATTAAGCCTTGCATATTCATCATTATACAAAATCCTCACTAATAAATTCGTATTCGTTGTTATTATTTTCCTCTTCAAGAGGTGCTTTTCGAGTTAAAGTTTCTATTTTTGCTCCTTTAAATTCAGCTAAAATAGATTTTACAAGCGGTGATTCCGCCACATTCTTTTTATCTGCTTCTTTTTGGGCATTTTCAACAGCTGCTATACTTAATATAACCTCTCCCGGAATGATGTCTAAACTCCATTTTTCTCCGGTGGACTTTTCAAAAAATTTGTTAACATTAATCATAAAGTCCGAATTTATTCGGTCGGAAGCTTTGAACTTCATGATACCATTACCAAACTCTGTTATTTCTATATCATTTTTCATAATATAGACGAGACGTGGTTGTTTTTCTTTTTCTAAATAGGAAATAAAATCCGTTACTTTGTCAAAACGTGATTTTTCCGATATATCATTTTTAGTAGGAACTGGTACATTTGATTTTATTTCGGCGGAAAATCCGTTTTTCAGGCTAGATTTTTTTTTTATATTCTCAAGCAGTTCTGCCGGAGTTGGAAGGTTTGCCGAAAATGCAATACGAATCAATATCATTTCTAATGCATCGATGGGAACCGGAGCCGTTTGTATCTCACTCAGCCCTTTTATCAGCATCTGCCAAATTCGTGATAACAATGAAATATTTGTTTTTTCTGACATTGTCTTGAAAAAGGCTTTTTCTGATTCGCTAAATCTTTCATCATTTACAAATGCCGGCAGTAACAAAACTTTTGTTAAAGAATGGGTTATATTTATTAAATCGTTTATTATTGCTGTAGGATTGGCTCCGCTTTTGTAAACTTCTTGAAGTTTTTTCACCAACTCAGCCATATCTCCGCTTAAAAGCTTTTCAAACAAAGCAAAAGCTTGTCCCCTATCTGCCATCCCCAACATTTCTTTTACAATATCGGTGCGAACTTTACCGCTTCCTAAAGAAATTGCTTGATCCAGTAAAGATAAACCGTCTCTTGCCGAACCATCAGCCGCAGTTGCAATCATGTGCAATGCTTCTTCATCTGCTTTCAAATTTTCTTCTGCAATTATTTTATTGAAAAGCTTTTTTAAATCATCAATTCTAAGACGTTGTAAATCGAATCTTTGGCATCGAGACAAAACCGTAACCGGAACTTTACGAATTTCGGTAGTAGCAAAAATAAACTTCACATGAGCCGGAGGTTCTTCCAGCGTTTTCAACAAAGCATTAAAAGCATTGTTGCTCAACATGTGAACTTCGTCGATTATGTATATTTTATATCGGCAATTTGTCGGATTATAACGGACACCATCTAAAATATCTCTAATATCACCAACGCCTGTTCTCGAAGCAGCGTCAAGCTCTAAAACGTCAATATTTCTTCCGGCAGCTATTGATTTACAATTTTCACAAATTCCGCAAGGATGTGTTGTAGGACCGCCTTTTCCGTCTGCACCAATACAATTTAGTGCTTTTGCAATAAGTCTGGCTGTGGTGGTTTTTCCTACACCTCTAATTCCGGTTAAAATATACGCATGGTGCAGTCTGTTTGATTTTATGGCATTAGTTAATGTTTGCACTAAAGCATCTTGTCCTAACAAATCTTCAAAATTCTGAGGACGATATTTTCTCGCTAATACAACATATTGTTCTTGTTTGTTTTCTTCAGCCATAGTCATACAATCAAAAAAGGAGGAGGAACACCGACCTTAAACTCTTTCGTTACGGCTGCTTTCTTCCGAACCTGACCGGGTTGGCGAACGTTTAACCCGATGCCCTCCATAAATAACTAACTCAATATGGGCAGATTTTATATATATTTCAAGTAAAAAATTTTCTCTATCCCACTAATATTTATACATCAACAAAGAATCATCAGTATTCTCTGTTTCTTCTACATCTACTACTTCTTCTTCAGCCTTTTCCAATTCTCTGCCGAAAATATTTTTTTGTGCTTCAACTTCATCTTTACCGAATATAAGCGGAGGATTACCGTCATAAAGAATCGATACATCTATATCTTCCAAGCTTTCCGGAACAGAACTGAACTTTTTCGGAGTAGCATCAATAACAATATCTCCCGAAGGTGTAATTTGCATAATATCTAAACTATGCTGATTTTTACCATTCTCAAAAAGGCGAAAAATACCATTAATTCCGGCAAAACCATCCGGAGTAGTAATTGCCATATCAAGATTGGTCGGATTTCGTTTTGCTAAAGCAGAGGCCAAAGCCACGGCATCATAAGCAAAAGCAAAGAGTCCGTTTGGCTGTGTTTCATACAACATTCTGTATTTATTGTTAAAATATGCTCCATGACTACGGGATAAAACCGGATATGCGGCTTTGTACAAAGTAGACTCTTTATTCAAATGTGTATTTTCCCAAACGGATGTTCCCAAAAACATTACATCGGGAGCAAACACGTCATAATATCCGAACATTGCCGTAGCAGACTTTAATTTACTACCGGTTTCGGGAATTATTACCGCATCAAAATCAACCCCTTCTTCTGTTTCTATCAAACTTAGTTTTTTTAAATCTGTTTTAGCTTGTTCATCTCCCTGTTTAACCAGTTCGGCTAAACGCTCTTTTTCTTTTTTTATCGGTTCTGCTCTTTTTTCAAAATCACTTAACTGGTTAATTATCGCAGAAAAATCATTGGTATTTGGATCATAGAAAGCTATTCTGATGACTGTTGCTCCATGTTTTTTGGTTGATTTTACTGCAGCTTTTGCCACTGCCAAACCGGTAGAGTTGTCGGGCAAAAGCAAAGCAAATTTACTTCTGCCTTTTGATGTTGCATAACCGACTATTCTGTTTATTTGTTCTTCGATTAATAAACCTATTGTATAAACTTGTTCTTGCAAAACATCTTGATTGGTTGAAAAAGCAATTACCGGAATATTGCTTCTTTTGGTTCTGCTTGAAATTGCTTCAACAGAACTTGACATTAAAGGACCTATAACTAATTTAACTTGTTGATTAATTGCATTTTCAACAGCAACTCTTGCTCCCTCAGGGGTACTTTTGGTATCATAAAATTGCAAAATTAAATTAGGATTATTCATATCTTCAAGAGCCAACATTGCGGCATTTTTTAAGCCTTGTCCCGCTTTTTCAGCTTCGCCGCTTAGTGGTAACAACACCCCGACCCTAAAACTTTGAGAAGTTACAAATTCCTCTTCATTAATTTGTCCGGAGCTTTCTTCAAAATAGCCTCGAGAAATAACCGCTGATTGACAAGCAGATAAAACGATTACCATCGCTAATATATATATTTTTTTAAACACTTGCATTTTTTCCTAAAATATAAAACAATTATATTCGATAATTTAGTTTAAAAAACATACATTGTAAAGCAAAAGAAAATGAAAAAAGGGCTATATATAGTTGCTACTCCTATAGGTAATATTGCCGACATATCAGAAAGAGCAAAAGAACTTTTGAATAGCGCAGATGTTATTGCCTGCGAAGATACAAGAGTAACAAAAAAATTGTTAAATTTGCTCAATATCAGTTTAGGAACAAAAAAATTTATTCCGTTACATGATCATAATGAACAAGAAAAATCTCAAGAAATTATTGATATGATTGTGAATGACAATCTATTGGTTGTCCAAGTCAGTGATGCCGGCTCTCCGCTGATTTCCGACCCCGGTTATAAGCTAATCAGATTATGTCACGAACAAAAGGTTCCGTTTTTTGTTGTTCCCGGATGTTGTGCCATAATTTGTGCATTACAAATGTCGGGGTTGCCTACTAATCGTTTTATGTTTGCCGGATTTATTCCCAATAAAGACAAAGCCCGAGAAGATTTGTTCAAAGAATTAGCTCCAATTAATACTACCCTCGTTTTTTATGAAACAGCTCCGAGATTATTAAAAACACTTTCGGTTGCTGCCGGAATATTTAAGAGCAGAGAATTTGCAGTAGCCAGAGAAATCACAAAACTTTACGAAGAATGCTTAACGGGAATGCCTAAAGATATCATATCTCATTTTGAAAATAATCCGCCAAAAGGAGAGATAGTATTTATGGTAGCTCCACCAACGGAAGATAGTTATGATGATATTGATTTAGAAGCGTTACTAAGAGAAAAACTGATAAAATTCCCACTTAAAACGGCTGTAAAAGAGATTGTGCAAGAATACAAACTTAATAAAAATGAGGTTTATCGTTTGGCGATAAAAATAAAAGATGAAACACAATAATACCGGAAAAATAGCGGAAACCATCGCTGTTTGGTATTTTATACTACACGGTTTTGCGGTGGTAAAACGCAACTTTATTACCGGACGAGGAACCGGTGCCGGTGAAATAGATTTAATTGTCACAAAAAAGAATCTGTTGGTTTTTGTTGAGGTAAAAAAAAGAAAAAATATTGAAGATGCAGCTTATTCCATAAAAGAATCTCAACAAAAAAGAATTTGGAAAGCTGCCGAAAACTTCATCAAAAATAATCCGAAATATAATGAACAAAATATACGATTTGATGCTTTTTTGGTAAAATCAATATTTTCATTCAAACATTTTCCCGATGCATGGCGTGTATGGGAATAAAATACAGTTAATTCTTGGCTAAAAGTTCTTTGTTGATTATATTCATAGCAGATAAATACGGAGAATATAAAAATGCCAAAAAAAATCTGTTTAGTTGACGGTTCGGGATATATTTTTAGAGCTTTTTACGGATTGCCGCCGATGACATCTCCGAGCGGAGTACCGGTAAATGCCGTATATGGCTTTACAAATATGTTTTTGAAACTCACAAACAAAATAGATTGCGATTATAACTTGGTATTATTTGATGCAAAGCGGCAAAACTTCCGTAATGAAATTTTTCCGGACTATAAAGCTACCCGTAAAGATATTCCCGAAGATTTAATTCCTCAATTTCCTATTATAAGAGAAGCCGTAAACGCTTTACGACTAAACCAACTGGAAATTGAAGGATTTGAAGCCGATGATTTGATAGCCACATACACTTCCAAAGCTTTGAGTAAAGGTATGGAAGTAATAATCGTATCCGCAGATAAAGATTTGATGCAGCTTATACGTCCCGGAGTAAGCTTTTATGATCCGATGAAAGATAAATTTTTTACTCCCGAAGATGTTAAAGAAAAATTTGGCGTATACCCCGAAAAAGTTCCCGATGTTCAAGCATTGTCGGGGGACAGCACAGATAATATTCCGGGTGTTCCCGGTATAGGACCGAAGACAGCCGCAGAATTGGTAAATATATATGGCTCATTAGAAGAGGTTTTAGCCCATGCCGGAGAAATAAAACAAAACAAACGCAGAGAAACATTGTTAGCAAATATAGAAAATGCCAAAATATCTCTTCGTCTAGTAACCTTAAAAAATGATGTTCCGGTTGAGTATGATGTTGAACATTATTCTTTTCATTGCCCGGATATATCAAATGCAGAAGCTTTTGTTGATAAATATGGTTTTAACAGTTTGCGTTTACGTGTTTCTAAATGGGTGGAAGAACAGTGTGTAAAAAAAGGTAATATTACCTACCCTAAAAAGAAAGAAATCGAAAAAAAATATTCTTTAATATCAAATTTAGTTGATTTGGAAAACTGGCTTAAAACAGCATATAAATATCAAAAAATATCCTTAAAATGTTTTGCAAACGGAACAAATCCTTTTTTTGATGAAATAAAAGGAATTGCTCTGGCAACAGAAGATGGTAATGCCGTATATATTCCCATTAATAATCAAGAAGAGAAGGAAAACGCTTTTGATCTGTTTTCAATTGACAATTATACAAAACAAAACGGATTGGATCCAAAAGATTTACGAAAAGCGCTTTTCCCGATTTTATGTGATAATTCTGTTTTAAAAATCGGAATTAATATAAAATCTGATATGCACTTTATCAGTAAGATGTTTTCTGAAAAAATAAATATTTTTCCGTATGATGATATTGCAATAATATCTTATGTGCTTGATTCTACAAACCACAGTCACGGATTAAAAGAATTATCCGAACTTTTCTTAGATAAAAAAATGCAAAATCCCGATATTGTTTTCGGTGTAGGAAAACAAAAAAGCACAGTAGAAAATATCGACTTAAACGTTATGACTTCTTTTGCTTGTGAACAAGCTGATTTTATTCTGCGAATATTAGATGTTTTACGACCTCGCCTTTTATCAGAACACATGGTCACTGTATATGAACATTTTGACCGACCGTTAGTTGCTACTTTGTTTGATATGGAGCAGAATGGTGTTATGGTTAATTCCGTAAAGTTATCAGAATTTAGCAAATATTTAGAGCAACGATTGCACTCTATTGAAGCTGAAGTTTATCAACTTGCAGGAGAAGAATTTAATATAGCATCGCCTAAACAATTAGGAGAAATCTTGTACAATAAGCTTGGTCTGCAAGGAAAAAAACACTCCAGCGGAAATTTTCAGACCGGAGCAGATGTTTTAGAACAAATGGCAGAAGATCACCCGCTCCCTGAAAAAGTTTTAGAATGGAGAGGTGTTAACAAGCTAAAAACCACTTATACCGACACGCTTCTACAACAGCTTGATAAAAACAATCGAATACACACAACCTATGATCAAGCAAATGTTAATACCGGACGTTTGTCATCAAACAATCCTAACTTACAAAACATTCCTGTTCGTAGTGATGACGGGCAAAAAATTCGTCAATGTTTTGTTGCAAAGCAAGGCCATAAACTTATTTCTGCAGATTACTCTCAAGTTGAACTGCGGTTGTTAGCAGTTTTAGCCGATGTAAAAGCTCTGAAAGAGGCTTTTACAGAGGGTATAGATATTCATACCGCAACAGCAATGAAAGTTTTTAGCTTGCCACGAGAACAGGTTACTCCAACCATACGAAGAAATGCAAAAGCGATAAATTTCGGCGTTATATACGGAATATCACAATACGGACTGGCAAAACAAATAGGGGTTAGCCCTGCGGAAGCAAAAAAATATATAGATGCTTATTTTGAAAAAATGCCGGAAATTAAAATATTTATGGACAAGACAATAGCGTTTGCCCATAAATACGGTTATGTTGTCACTCCATTTGGCAGAAAATGTTCCGTTTCAGGAATAAACGATAAAAACAAACGAATTGTTGCTTTTGCAGAAAGAGCAGCAATGAATGCACCGTTACAAGGTGGGGCTGCCGACATAATGAAAAGAGCAATGAATAACTTATTTAATATTCTGAACAACAGTAATTTACAATCGAAAATGTTACTCCAAGTTCACGATGAAATTGTTGCCGAAGTTCCGGAAAACGAAGTTGAAAATATTTGTAAACTGATAAAAAACGTCATGGAACAAGCCGTTGACTATGATGTTAAATTTGTTGCAGATATCGGCGTTGGCGATAATTGGTCACAAGCTCACTAAAAAAACTTAAAAGATATAAAAAATATGCACAAAATAGTGGATTTTTGTGAGTTTTTTCTATGCTTTCAAACTAAAATATCGTATATTTGTTTGAGTTTTAAAATAACAAGGAAAAATACATTATGGTAGAAATGACACAGGCTAATGTTGCCAAAGAAGAACAAGAATATAATGCTGATTCCATTAAAGTTTTACATGGTCTTGAAGCTGTAAAAAAACGTCCGGGTATGTATATCGGTGATACCGATGACGGTACCGGTTTGCACCACATGATTTATGAAGTTTTGGATAATGCTATTGATGAAGCTTTGGCTGGCTATTGTGATAAAACTGAAATCATTTTAAATCCGGATGGCTCTGCTACAATTAGGGATAATGGTCGAGGAATTCCTGTCGGTATGCACAAAGAAGAAGGAGTTTCCGCTGCTGAAGTTATTATGACACAACTTCACTCCGGCGGTAAATTTGACAATAACTCATACAAAGTATCCGGCGGTTTGCACGGAGTTGGTGTATCCGTGGTAAATGCTCTGTCCATTTGGTTACGTTTACGTATTTGGCGTGAAGGTTATGAACATGTTGCTATGTTTTCGGAAGGAAATGTTACCGAACATTTAAAAGTTGTCGGTGAAGCACATGGCCGTCATGGTACAGAAGTAACATTTTTACCTTCTCCCAACACATTTACTATGACTGAATTTAACTTTGATATTTTGGAAAGGGCTATTCGTGAAAAAGCATTTTTAAATTCCGGTGTATATCTTAAACTCATAGATAATCGCGGTTCTGAGCCGAGAGAAGTGGTTATGCATTATGAAGGCGGATTGAAAGCATTTGTTAATCACATTAATAAAGCTAAAGCTCCTTTGCATGAAAGTGTAATTTCTTTTGCCGGAGAAGATAAAGATATTCAAGTTGAGGCAGCACTGCAATGGACAAACGCCTATAATGAAAGCATGTTGTGTTTTACAAATAATATTCCGCAAAAAGACGGCGGTACACACTTAGCCGGATTTCGTGCCGCATTGACCAGAACAATCAACAATTACATAAACGAAAACGGTTTGATTAAAAACAAAGATAAGGATATGATAACCGGCGAAGATATGCGTGAAGGTTTGAGTTGCGTATTATCGGTAAAAGTTCCTGATCCAAAATTTTCTTCACAAACTAAAGATAAATTAGTTTCTTCAGAAGTTCGTCCCGTTGTAGAAGGGGTTATCAGTAACAAACTTCAAGAATGGTTAGAAGAACATCCGGCAGAAGCAAAAATTATCGTAGGAAAAATTGTCGAAGCTGCAACAGCTCGTGAAGCCGCTCGTAAGGCTCGTGAATTAACTCGCCGTAAAGGTGTGTTAGATATAGCATCTCTCCCCGGAAAACTTGCTGACTGCCAAGAAAAAGACCCTGCTCTATCAGAAATATTTATTGTGGAGGGAGATTCCGCCGGAGGTTCAGCTAAACAAGGTCGTGATCGCAGAACACAAGCTATTCTACCTTTACGCGGTAAAATTCTGAACGTTGAAAGAGCCCGTTTTGACAGAATGTTAAACTCTGCCGAAATCGGAACAATGGTAACGGCTTTTGGTACCGGTATCGGCCGTGAAGAATTTGACATCAATAAATGCCGCTATCACAAGATTGTAATTATGACCGATGCTGATGTGGACGGTAGCCATATTCGTACTTTATTACTGACATTCTTTTATCGTCAAATGCCGGAAATTATTGAAAAAGGATATGTTTATATTGCTCAACCACCACTGTATAAAGCAAAAAGAGGTAATTCCGTTCTCTATCTGAAAGATGATAAAGAGATGGAAGATTATTTGGTTCGCGGCGGTTGTGAAGATGCGGTATTACAAAAGAAAAGCGGTGAACAATTAGCCGGACAAGATTTGATTAAGATGGTAGAAAATACAAGAAAAGCTCGTAACATGATAGCTATTCTTAACAAAAAGGCCCCCGAAAAAATCGTTGAACAGATGGCTATTGACGGAATGTTTGCCCGTGATGTTATAGAAAACAGAGATTTGTTATTATCAAAGGCTCAACAAGTTGCAACTAAACTGGATAAACAAGAAGCTGAGTATGACAAAGGATGGAAAGCCGATATTATGGCTGACGGATCTTTAAACTTCCATAGAACATTGAGAGGTGTTGAAGAAAGACATATTATTGGCGGTTCAGTTTTTGATACTCCGGAAGCAAGAGTTTTGAATGAATTAACAACATTTTTGTCTGACAACTATTCTGAAGAACAAACTCTTTCTTCCCCTAAACTTGGCGAAGAAAAGAAAATTCACGGACCGGTATCTTTTGTAGATGCAATTTTAGCTTTAGGACGTAAAGGTATTTCTTTACAACGCTATAAAGGTTTGGGAGAAATGAATCCGGAACAATTGTGGGAAACAACATTGGATCCGGAAGCTCGCTCTTTGTTGCAAGTAAAAATAGATATGCTTGATGATGCTGATCAAGTATTTTCTACATTGATGGGCGATGTTGTAGAACCTCGTAAAGAGTTTATACAAGAAAATGCTCTAAATGTTACAAACTTAGATATTTAATAAATAACAACAAAAGCTCCGAAACAAAGTTCGGAGCTTTCTTCTAAAAGAAAGCACTTTGATAAAAAATCAAAGTGCTTGTTTTCTGCCGATAAGTTGATTGGGGGGTCAAGACTGTAAATAGCAGAAAACTGTATTAATTTTACATTAGATTTAATTATAAAGCAAGTATCTAAAAAAAATTAATGGAAAAATTTATATTATAAGGATAAACTCAGCTTAACAATATGTGCAAAAAGCTTGTAATATGGGACTAATATGAAAATAGGTGTTTTTGATTCGGGTTTAGGTGGCCTGGTGATAACTAAAGCGTTTATAGAAAAACTGCCAGAATATAATTATTTTTACTATGGCGATTCGGCCCATTTGCCTTATGGAGATAAAACATCCGGACAGATTTTAAGTTATAGTTTAGCTGCTATGAGATATATGATATCAAAAGGATGTAAAATAATAATAATAGCTTGTAACACAGCAACAGCCATATCTTTACGCTACATTCAACAACGTTTTATACCGCAATATGCTCCTGATGTTAAAGTTTTGGGAGTTGTTATTCCGACGGTTGAATCAGCATTACAAAACAATGTAAAAAAAGTAGGAATTGTAGCAACATCAGCAACTGTTCGCTCTCATATTTATCTGCAAGAACTCAAAAAAATAAAGACAGATGTTGACGTTGTTGAGATTGCCACTCCGGAATTAGTTCCCGCCATCGAAAATAATAAATTTAACTTAGCAGAAGAGTTTGTAAAAGAATATTCGCAGTCACTTAAAAATGTTGACAGTCTTATTTTAGGGTGCACTCACTATCCTTTAATAAAAGATTATTTCAGAAAACATTTACCTGATGTTCATGTTGTATCACAAGATGAGCTAATAGCAGAAAAGTTACAAAATTATCTGCAACGTCATAATGAAATAGAATCTTTTTTAGGTCGAAACAGTTTGAGAGAATTTAAGGTAAGTTCTTTTAATAAGCACTCACAAAAAGTCGCTGCAAATTTATTTGATGATATAGTAATAACAAAAGCTTGATAACTCTTGCAATATCAATATTTTTTACCTACATATAACTTAGATTAATTTATAAGGAATAATGTTATGACTACAATTTTATGCGTTCGTAAAGGCTCAGAAGTAGTGTTAGCCGGAGATGGACAAGCTACTTTGGGAGAAGCTGTTATATTTAAATCAAAATCGGTAAAAGTTCGTCGCATCGGCAACGGAAAAATTGTTGCCGGATTTGCCGGAGCTGCCGCTGATGGTATAACATTAATTGAACGGCTTGAAGCAAAATTGGAAAAATATGCATATCAGCTGAAAAGAGCAGCTGTTGAATTGGCAAAAGATTGGCGCATGGATAAATATTTACGACAATTACAAGCTTTTATGATTGTAGCAGATAAAGATATTTCTTTGGTAATTTCCGGTACGGGAGAAGTTATGGAGCCCGATGACGGAATTATAGGTATCGGAAGCGGTGGTAATTATGCTATGGCTGCCGCAAAAGCTTTGTATGATGTGGATGGAATGAGTCTTGAAGATATTGCTCGTAAATCAATGACTATTGCCGGAGATATTGACGTATATACAAATCATAATTTAATTATAGAAAAGGTATCAAAAGATGACTAGCACAAATTTTAGTCCGCGTGAAATTGTATCAGAATTGGACAGATATATCATCGGCCAAAAAGAAGCAAAAAAAGCAGTAGCAATAGCTTTACGAAATCGTTGGCGCCGTATGCAAGTAGACGAATCGTTGCGTGAAGAAATTGTACCAAAAAATATATTAATGGTCGGACCAACAGGTGTAGGAAAAACAGAAATATCTCGCCGTCTGGCAAAACTGGCAAAAGCTCCTTTTATTAAAGTTGAAGCAACAAAATTTACCGAAATAGGTTATGTCGGAAGAGATGTCGAATCAATTATTCGTGATTTGGTTGATATAGCTATAGCTCAAAATAAAATAAAAATGCGCAAAACTGTTGAGGAAAAAGCGGCTTTATCTGCCGAAGAAAGGATTTTAGAAGCTCTGGTCGGTGTTTCTGCGAGTGATGAAACAAAACAAAAATTTCGCCAGATGTTCAGACAAGGCGAATTAGATGAAAAAGAAATTGAGATAAGCATTATCGACTCTCAGTCTAATACCATGCCGACAATGGAAATACCGGGAATGCCGGGAGCATCTATGGGAATGATAAGCTTAGGGGATATTTTAGGCAAATCTTTTGGAGATAAATACAAAACAAAAAAAATGACCGTAGCTGATGCGAGAAAAGTTGTTATACAAGAAGAATGCGACAAGCTTATTGACGAAGAAAAAATTGTTTCTTCAGCAATAAAATCGGTAGAAAATGATGGTATAGTATTTATTGATGAAATTGATAAAATCAGTGGTCGTGACGACCGTAGAGGTGGCGATGTATCCAGAGAAGGTGTACAAAGAGATTTATTGCCGTTAATTGAAGGAACAACTGTTTCAACCAAACATGGTATGGTGAAAACAAATCATATTTTATTTATTTGTTCAGGAGCTTTCCATTTATCAAAGCCATCAGACTTACTTCCTGAATTGCAAGGAAGATTGCCGATAAGAGTTGAATTGCAAGCTCTTAAACACGAAGACTTTGTTCGCATTTTAACAGAGCCTGAAGCAAATTTGATAGAGCAATATCAAGCATTATTAAAAACTGAGAATTTTGAGCTTGAGTTTTCTCCTGAAGCAATTGACAGAATTGCAGATATTTCAGTTCAAATTAATGAAAATGTAGAAAATATCGGAGCTCGTCGTTTGCATACGGTATTAGAGATTTTGTTGGAAGATATAAGTTATTCTGCTTCGGACAGAAGTGGAGAAAAAGTTATTATAACTCCGCAAATGGTAGATGAAAAATTAAATAAATTTACTCATATCAGCGATTTATCGAAGTTTATTCTCTAATGCAACGTCTAGGAATATATATACATTGGCCTTTTTGTAAAAGCAAATGTCCGTATTGTGATTTTTTTAGTCGGGTAAAAAAAGATATAAATCAAGAAGAATTGGTTTCATCTTATTTATCCGACTTGGAATATTACCGCTCTCTCAATGATAATTATACGGTAGAAAGCATATTTTTTGGCGGTGGTACTCCATCGTTGATAGAACCTCAATATATAGAAAAACTTATTGATAAAATAGCATCTTTATGGAAATGCAAAGATGATATTGAAATTTCGCTGGAAGCGAATCCGAATACGGATGACGGAAATCTATTCAAAAATTTAAGACAAGCCGGTATTAATCGTCTGTCTTTAGGGGTACAAGCGTTAAATGAGAATGATTTGAAATTTTTAGGTAGGACTCACACACTTGCTCAAGCATATAAATCCACAGATTCTGTTTTAAAATATTTTGATAATCATTCTATAGACTTGATTTATGCAAGGCCGAATCAAAAATCTCAAGATTGGGAAAAAGAACTACAAAATGCTTGTAATTTTGGATTAAAACATCTTTCTTTATATCAACTTACCATTGAAGAAAATACCTTTTTTGCCCAAAAAGGTATTAGACCCGCAAAAGAAGAAATTGCGGAAGAATTATATAAAATATCTGATAATATTATAAAATCTTTCGGTTATAATCGTTACGAAGTTTCAAATTATGCTCAAAAGAATTTTGAATGTCACCACAATTTGGGGTATTGGGAAGGGTTTGATTATGTGGGAATCGGTAATGGAGGTATTGGACGAATCCGAATAGCCGATGATATTTATAATACTTTCTATCCCCGTGAAAAAGAAGTAATAACACAGACAGAACGAGCTGAAGAATTATTAATTATGGGATTGCGTCTGACTAAAGGAATTAACAAAAATCTCTTTATGAAAAATTGCGGAATTAGTTTAGATAAAATAATTGATAATCAAGCACTAAATGTTTTAAAAAAAGACGGATATGTTTCGGAAAATAAAAACAACATCAAGGTTACGGAAAAAGGTAATTTTGTTTTGAATTATATTATAAATAAACTTGTCGGCTTATAAAAATATTAACTTATCTGTATTAATCTTTTCTAACGGGGGAAAAGATATGATTATGCAATGGTTAAAATCATTACAAATATATAAAGACAGAAGAATGCTCACAATGTTGGGACTTGGTTTTTCAAGTGGTTTCCCCTTTCTTTTGGTGTCCAGTACATTATCTTTGTGGCTCAAAGACAGCGGATTAGCTTATGGAGTTATCGGAGCTTTTGCGTTGGTAAAAACCCCATATAGTTTTAAATGGGCGTGGTCTCCTCTGATAGATAGAATTAAACTTCCGCTTTTTAATAAATTAGGTAGAAGAAGAGGATGGGCTTTATTTACCCAAATTTGTTTAGCTGCAGCAATTTTAATTATGGCGCAAATGTCTCCATCTCCGGAAAATTGGAAGTTAGTAGCTTTCTTTGCAATGGCGGTGGTTTTTTGCTCTGCTTCTCAAGATATTGTTGTTGATTCTTTTCGTATTGACAGTTTTGAAGATAATGAACAAGGAGCCGGTTCCGCTGTATTTGTTTTAGGATACCGTATCGGTATGATATTTTCCGGAGCTTTTGCTTTACTTTTAGCGGAACATCTTTCTTGGAATATGGTATATACGATAATGTCTTGCGGTGCCGGAGTTGGAATTATAACCATATTGCTATCTAAAGAGCCGGAAAAAGACAGGTCTTATTATGAACCGTCTGCGATAAAACTGCCTTTTTTCCCAAGATTAAAAAGATTTTTACGGCGTTCAATTGTTGCTCCTTTTACTGATTTTATGAAACATAATAAATGGCTTTTAATCCTGATTTTTATTTTACTATATCGTTTGAGTGATGATTATAAAGCACCAATGACAACTGTTTTTTATGACGATATGGGTTTTACAAAAACACAAATAGGATATGCTTCAAAAATTTATGGCATGATTGCAACAATTATCGGTGGTTTGATTGGCGGTATTATAATAAGCAAAAAAGGGCTTCGATACAGTTTAATGCTTGCAGGAATCTTGCAGGGTGTCACTAACCTCGTTTATGTTGCTCAAGCATTTGCCGGAAACAATATATATATGTTGGGAGCAACAATTTGTGCCGACAGCTTGGCCGGAGGAATGGCAACCACAGCCTTGGTGGCATATCTGTCTTCTTTGTGTAGCGTTGCATATACGGCAACTCAATATGCTTTACTTTCTTCCTTAATGAGTTTAACCAGAGATATACTGTCATCAAGTAGCGGGTGGATGGCAAGCCACATGAGTTGGCCATGCTTTTTCTTATTTGCTACGTCATTGGTTCTACCCGCTCTGATACTGCTTTGGTATATGATAAAAAGGAAAATTATCTGATCTATTCTATCGATAATTCTATCAATCTGTCCAAACTGTTTTGTTCTGATTTATTGTATCCTTCAGAATCTTTTTCTACTTCTTCGACGTTTTTTTTATTTTCAACTTTCGGCTGAAGAAGTTTATCAAACAAGTTGTTCATATCCTCAGATAAAACACTTTCTTCTTCCGTTTTTTCTTCTTTTTCCTCTTGTTGTTCTTTTACTGATTCAAATAATTCTTGCGGTAACATTTTTTCAATCGGTTCAGCAAAATCACCGGCAAGTTGATAATATTTTGACTCCTTAAACAAATCCGGTTGCTCATCAGGAGGCAGCATCCATCCGGCTAAAATATTAAACAATATGATTAAAATACAAGCTCTTACAATACCGAAAAACAAACCTAAAACTCTATCAATTGCACTCAATTTACTAGCTCTGATTTTGCTTATTATTTGAGATGTTATAATTATCCATACAATAAAAAAGATAACTATTATGAGTATAGATGACACAATTACAGTAAAAATGTCGCTATCAATATATTTGTGCATAAACGGTTCTACAATAGGGAGCATAACCACAATTGCAACAACGGATAATGACCATCCTATTATTGATAAAACTTCTTTTAATAGCCCCCTGTTAAGAGCAATCAAAGCTGATATAGCAACAACAACCAATATAAAAATATCAAGATTATTCATTATTTTTCCCTTAATTAAACCAGTTTATTAATTTTTGAACATTTCCTATCTCGTGTAAAGATATGTTTGATGATGATAGTTTTTTATCTTTTTTATATTGCGCCGGAACAATAGCGCTTTTGAAACCTAATTTATGAGCTTCTTTAAGACGTAAATTAGGCTGGCTTACAGCTCTTATCTCTCCGGACAAGCCTATTTCTCCAAATATAACCATATCGGCCGGAAGAGGATGATTTGTTAATGATGAAATTATTGCCATAGCAACAGCTAAATCTGCCGCCGGCTCAGATATTTTTAATCCTCCGGCAATATTGAGATAAACATCTTGACTGCTTAAATTTAGCCCTCCTCTAGCCTCAAGCACGGCTAAAACCATCGATAGTCGACCGGAATCCCAGCCGACCACGGCTCTTTTAGGACTTGCATAACCTGTTTGACTAACTAATGCTTGAATTTCTACTAACACCGGCCTTGAACCCTCTATTCCGGCAAAAACACAAGAACCGGATATATTTCCTTGTCTTTCGGCTAAAAACAAAGCTGACGGATTTTCAACTTCTACCAATCCTTTATCTTGCATTTCAAAAACGCCTATTTCATCGGTTGCTCCGTAACGATTTTTAACTGCTCGTAAAATACGGAACTGATGGCCTCTTTCTCCTTCAAAATACAAAACCGTATCAACCATGTGTTCTAAAACTCTGGGTCCTGCAATTGAACCTTGTTTAGTTACATGCCCGACCAAAAATAATACAAATCCCTTCTTTTTTGCCAACTTTATAAGCTCATAAGCACAAGCACGAACTTGAGAAACACTTCCCGGTGTTGATTCTGCTTCTTCCAAATACATGGTCTGTATAGAATCGATTACGACGACTTTTGCATTAGTTTTTTCCAGTGTGGCAACTATATCTCTAACATCTGTTGCCGAAGCAAGGTTAACCGGAGATTGTTCTAATCCTAATCTTTTAGCTCTGATACGAACTTGATCGAGAGCTTCTTCTCCGGAAATATAGTAACATTCGGGTTTACTCTCAATATTTGATATACTTGCACAAGTTTGTAACAATAACGTGGATTTTCCTATTCCGGGATCTCCTCCTACCAATATAACCGATCCGGGGACTAATCCACCACCGCTTACTCTATCTAATTCTTTTATTTTTGTGCCTATACGTTCAATTAACTGAGAACTTCCGCTTAATGACACAAAATCTATCATTTTACCCTTGTTTTTCGGGTTAAAATTTGAAAACCCCTCTCCTCCAGTTTGTTCTTCTATTATTGTATTCCACTCTCCGCAAGAATCGCATTTTCCTTGCCATTTCGGATATATTGAACCACAATTTTGGCAAACATACTGAATTAGAGTTTTTTTAGCCATTTCAGCCTCCGTTATATCTCAACTTTTATAGGTCCTTGTGATGAACCTTGTACAAATTGTCTTACATAAGGATTATCTGTTGTATCAAGTTCTTTAACTGAACCTTGCCACACTATTTTTCCTTTGTACAGCATTGCTATTCTATCGGCAATTTTACGTGCAGAAGCCATATCGTGCGTAATAGTCAGAGCGCTTGCTCCAATTTTTTTTACCGAATTTATAATTAAATCATTAATAACGTCTGCCATTATCGGATCAAGTCCGGTAGTAGGTTCATCAAAAAAGATGATTTCGGGATTTGTAGCAATCGCTCTGGCAAGCCCTACTCTTTTTTGCATACCACCGGATAATTCGGATGGAGATAAATCTGCTACATCTTCACTTAATCCTACCTGTCGTAAATATTTTATGGCTTCTTGTTTGGCTTGTTTACGAGACATTTTTTTGTTTTCAATAAGACCAAATGCTACATTTTCCCATACGGTTAAACTGTCGAATAAGGCTCCACCCTGAAAAAGCATTCCCATCTTGGAATATAATTCTTCCGCATCTTTTTTCTTTACCCCGACAGACTCTTTTCCGTTGATTCTTATAGAACCTTCATCAGGTGTTATTATGCCTTGAATACATTTTATCAAAACAGATTTACCTGTTCCTGAACCTCCAATTACAACTAAAGATTCTCCTTCTGCAATATCTATATCAACACCATCGAGAACAACTTTATGTCCGAATGATTTATGTAAATTTTTAACCGATATTTTTGCTTTCATTTTAAGTTCCTTATTTAGTAAAAATCATTCCGGTTATGATATAATTGCATATCAATATCAAAATAGAAGAAGAAACTACTGCGTTAGTTGTTGCATTTCCAACCCCTTGGGCACCTCCTTTTGATTCATATCCGTTATAACACCCCATTAAAGCAATAATTGCACCAAAAACTGCTCCTTTTATTATACCGGTATAAATGTCTATCATTTGTAATTCATTTATAGTGGTATTTATGTAGTTTGCAGCATTATATTCAAGTTGATAAATTGCTACGGTGTATCCGCCTAGAATCCCTATTATATCTCCGATTAAAACCAATAAAGGAAGTACTAAAATTGCTGCCAACATACGAGGAGTAACCAAATATTTAAAAGGGTTTGTAGAAAGTGTCGATAAGGCATCAATTTGTTCGGTAACCCGCATTGTACCTAATTCGGCAGCCATTGCTGCACCTATTCTTCCGGCAACCATTAAACCGGAAAAAACCGGAGCTAACTCTCTGGTCACCGCTATTAAAACAACTTGAGCAACCGCACTTTCTGCACCATAACTGGAAAAACCGGCATTTGTTTGAAGAGCTATAACCATACCTGCAAAAACTGTTGTTAGTGCAACAACCGGCAGAGAATAAAAGCCAATATCTATCATTTGTTTAACCAATAACTTAAAATAGAAAGGCGGAGTCACGCAGTTATATAGTGTTCTACCGATAAAAATTGTTAGTTTTCCTAAACGAGAAACAAAGCTAATTAAAGGTTTTCCCAATCCTCGCAAAAATTTTTCTATATATTTAAACATCTATTCTTCCTTATAAAATATGTTCAAATAATAAAGTAAGGCTCATTAATTTGCAAGTAATTGATTATTTTTACAACAAGATAAAACTACTTTTTCTACCGCTGATAACGAAAAAGGATGAATTTTTATCAGTGGTATTTTTACTCCTAAAATATCTTTATATTCAGGTAAGGGAAGTCTTTCTATTTCCGTATAATCAGACACTAATTGAACAACTAATTTCAATTCTACTGAGGACAAAAAAGGAAAATCAATAATACCTATACCTCTAACTTCAAGCTTTCCTTGTATATTTTTAGGACATGAGCATATTATTTTTTCATCAATATTTTCAATATCCGTCCTATCATCTGCAATTAAAGTCGCATTTTTATTCATAATCAAACGTAATGCTAAATCGGATTTTCCGGCACCCGATTTACCTATAATCAAAACTCCTTTATCTTCAATAGCAACTGTCGTTGCATAAATATTTTCAGTCATTTATCTTTTGTAACCTTAAATTTTTATCAACATCCGGCGTTTCTATTTTTATCTTTCTGCCTTGCCCGTATGGAATTATTTCTAATTTAAAAATATTTTTAGGCAAATAACCTTGCATTTTTTCAGGCCATTCAATCAAACAAACACCATCATACAAGGCCTCTTCCATACCTATTTCAAAAATTTCTTCAGGAGATTTAAGTCTGTATAAATCAAAATGGTATATATCAAAGTATTCTGCTTCGTATATTTGAACTAATGTAAAAGTCGGGCTTGGAACTTCATCGGCAGATGTTAAATTTTTCACAAAAGCTCGCGATAAAACGCTTTTCCCCATACCAAGAGTACCAAAAAGAGCAAAAACATCGCCTTTTTGAGCAATAGACGATAATTTTTGCCCTAATTTTATGGTATCTTCTTCTGTGTTACAGATAAATTCCATTTTTATCCTACATATAATCCCATAAACGCTTTTTGGTTTTTGGTTTTATTATTTTAATTTTAGGTTTTTTAGATTGAATCTCTCGCCAATCCCATGGTTTATAAAACTGTCCTTGCCACATACCTCTACGAGCTTCTTGTGCCTGAATTTCATAAGGACGATAAATTGAATTATTCGGCAAGGATACTGCCCATCCGGCAGATACAAGTGCTGCACCTAAATCATATTGTCCATAAGCACAAGTTGCAACAACATTACCTTTTGAATCTTGTTTTAACACATGACATTCCAATTCCCCGTCTTGAATCCAGCCTTGTAACCAACGAGCAGCCTCTCTTCCGCAAGCATAAGAACGTCCTTGAGCATTTGCGCAAGTTTGATTTTTTTCCGGTGCATCTATACCGTAAAGTCTTATGAAGTGGTTCCTCATATTTAAGGTATCACCGTTAATAACCTGAACAGAACCATATACAGCCGGATAATCGCTGGGATTAAAATTTTGAGGTTGTGATACCGGTTGAGAATTATTTCCTCCACCTAAAAGACTATTAACAAACCCCATTACACCACCACTTTCTCTTTCCGGCTCTCTAATCGGAGCTTGTTGTGGTGCTATCGGTACTTGCTGTTGCGGTTGCATAACTTGTTGTTGCGCAGTTGATTCTTGTGGAGCTTCACCTATATTAGCCGGTTCGGGGATAATCTCTTTATTCATGATAGGTACAGGTACTTGTTGCGGCTCAATGTTTATTTCAGATAGTTTAATATCACTGAAGTTTTCACCTAAAACAGGTGTGCTAGGCGCATTTTCAAGCTGAAGGGCTCTTGGATTTTCATTCATCATTCCTGTTTGAGTTTTTCCTGCTCCAATGAATTTTTGTAAATTAGGTATGACATTTTGCACTCCGCCATCAAAAGCTCCTATTGCATAAAGTATAAAACCTACTATACCAACAATTATCAACAAAGAAGGCAGACATCCCATAGCTCTCCATACAAGTTTTCCAAAAATGTATAAAACAACTAATCCTAAGATAAGACCGACTAAACCGCCTCCCTGCATCAAAACACTTGTACTCTGTGTTCCGCTTCCACCAACAAAAATTAAAGTTATTGCAGCCAAACCAAGAAAAAGTTTTTTCAAGAACATCATGGGACTAATCCTTCCATATTTATTTTAGATATATTAGTCTTAAGACAGTAAATATATTATTACTTTATTTTGCTTTTTTGTAACAACGACAGTGACAGATTCCATCTCTTTCAATATCGCTTCTGCAAAGTTCAGATATGCAGTAACGGTTGTCATTATTACCGTCACAAGGGCATCTGTGCCATTCGTTTTCGCCAAACATCATATTTTTTGCACGAGCGATTTTTTCAATATTTTCAGTTGCTTCAAATCCGGCTTCTTTGCAGTTTGCAATCATTTTTTCTAAAATAGTCATTATTTTTCCTTTATTCTACTATGTTATTTATATATTTTGTTAAAGTGTATTACTTTGACTTAAAATGTCAATTATCTTATCAAGTTGTGCAAGATTAGAATAATTTAGTACAACTTTTCCGCCACCATTTTTAGATGTTGATATTTTTATTTTTAAGCCAAGTTTTTTATTTATATTTTTTTCAATATCAAGAATATCGTCATTTGGTTTTATTGCTTTTTCGGGAGTTTTTTTACTATTTTTAACTAAAGCTTCCACTTGCCGAACATTAAGACCTTTTTCAACTATTTTTTTAGCTAACTCTACGGAGTTTTCGAGACCGATTAGAGGTCTTACATGACCGGCAGTAACAGTTCCGTTGCGTACCATTTGTTGAATTTCCAAAGGTAAAACCAATAAACGAAGAGTATTCGCTATATAGCTTCTCGATTTTCCTATTATTTCAGACAAAGCTTCTTGTGTATGTGAAAATTCATTAATTAGTCTTTGTAATCCCTCAGCTTCTTCTATTGCAGACAAATTTTCTCGCAGTAAATTTTCAACCAAAGCAACTTCAAGAACTTCTTTATCGTCCATTTCTTTTATTATTACGGGCACCTCTGTCAATCCGGCTTTTTTAGCAGCTCTAAACCGTCTTTCACCGGCGATGATTTCATATTTTCCATCGTTATTACGTCGTACCAATAATGGTTGCAAAACACCTTTCTCTTTTATTGATACCGATAATGCCTCCAGAGCTTCTTCGTCAAAATCTAAACGTGGTTGAAATTGGCTCGCATATAACATATCAATAGAGATTTTTTCAGCGCCGCTATTTTTATTTTCTACTCTTAATTCTGTTGTTTCTCTTAAAACAGAGCCATCATCTCCCAATAAGGCACCTAATCCTCTTCCTAAACTTTTTCTTTTATTGTTATCTAACATGCTATAAGTTCCTTTTCTCTTTTTAAAACTTCTCCGGCAAGATTAATGTATGCTTGCGAGCCCGGACATTTAAAATCATACAATAACACCGGCTTTCCGTGTGACGGAGCTTCTGAAACACGAACGTTTCTTGGAATTACTGTTTTGTAAACTTTGTCACCAAAGTATTTACGAACATCTTCTTCCACCATTTGAGTAAGATTGTTTCTGCCATCATACATGGTTAAAACAACTCCTTGAAGTTCGAGTTTTGGGTTAAAATGTTTTTTTATCAAATTTATATTACCTATTAAATCGGTCATTCCCTCAAGTGCTAGATATTCACATTGTAGCGGAACAATTACCGCATCTGCCGCAACCAATGCATTTATTGTAACCAAACTCAAAGAAGGAGGACAATCAATTAATACATAATCGTACCCTAAAACTGTTTTGTTTAATGCATCTTTCAATGCAAATTCTCTACGCTCTTTATCAATAAGCTCAACTTCTGCTCCGGCTAAATCGGGTGATGCTGGAACAACCGAAAAATTTGGAATCTCAGTCCAAACAACAGCCTCACTCAAACTTCTTTCGCCTATAATCACTTCGTACGAAGAAATCATATTGCCATGTTTATCAATCCCAAGAGATGTTGAAGCATTAGATTGTGGATCTAAATCTATAACTAAAACTTTTTTTCCGGCGGCAGCCATCGCTGTCGCAACATTTACCGTAGTGGTGGTTTTTCCTACACCGCCTTTTCTGTTAGCAATAGCTATAATTCTTGGCATTATTTTTTTCCTCTTAAAGCAAGATTATTAATTAATAAAATTTTTCCTTCTTCTGATGTTTCACTATCAAAAACCTTAAAATTGAAATTCCAATTATTTTTTGCTATATCAACTTCTTCATGCCAACTTTTTCCTTTTGGAAATATACACAAACCTTTTGGGTTTAATAAAGGATAAGCATACCCAAACAAATCAGACAAAGAAGTCATAGCTCTTGAAGTTAAAACATCAAATTTTCTATTTTTTATTTGTTCTACACGGCCATTTATTATCTCAACATTTGTCGATGTTATTTCTTTTACGTGATTTAAATACAGTGTTTTTTTATTTATACTCTCAACCAGTGTAGTTTTTAAATACGGTGTTTTATCACTAAACAATATAGCTAACACCATACCGGGAAAACCAGCTCCACTCCCCATATCAAGTAAACTATTTGCATTTTCCGGAATATATCTAACCAATTGAATAGAATCAATAAAATGACGATTCCATGCATCATCAAGAGAATTTTTACTAACCAAATTAAACCTATTCTGCCACTCTAATAAAGATTTGTGGTAGATTTCTAATTTAGAAAATGTTTCACGTGAAACATTATATGTATCGCAAATTTTTTTCATACTGTATTTATATATTTATAAAATAAATTTTAAAACACAAAAAACAAACTTATAAACATATAAAATTTTATTGTTTTTCAAAAAGATAAAAACATATTTTGAATCAAAACAACAAATTACTTATTTTTTGAAGAAAAAAACCATCTGTTTGCATAGTTATTGTCTGTAAAAACCTTTTCGGCATCAGAAAAATTATATCCTAATTCTGCTATTCGGTGAGCGTCATCGCTAATAACTAATTTTATATTATTCTCCATTAATTGCTTTATTATATCTTTATTTGGGTAAAAATCGTCAGCTTTTCTTAACCCCTTTGTGCTTATTTCCGTTACAGCATTATTTTCGGCAAAAACCTTTACAAGAGCATTTTTTTCTTCAAGAAAATCAAATCTGCTGCAAATTGGAATTTTTCTTATATAATCTATGTGTGCAATAAAAGAAAATAATTTTGATTTAGCAGCTTCTTCTAGGGTTTTAAAATGTCTTTTTATACAGTTTGTTTGTTCTTTTATATCTAAATGCGCAGCATCTTTTATATCTATAATGTTATTACATTCATCATCAACAAAAAGAAAGTGGTTTCCGGATATATAATAATCAAGGTCTATTACATCTTTAAATTTCAAAAATTCATCTAACCATCCTGAATATGTAAAAAAATCTACTTCCGCACCTATTCTCACTTTTATATCATATCTATCTGCAATTTTTCTTACATCTTCAATATGACGCGCAAAAGAATCGTATATACTATTAAAGTCAAAATGAAAAATTTTGGGTTCTTTTTTCCACGAATACCAGGAAAAACTATCCGCAATATTTTTATGAACAATCAGATGATCACTAATTCCCAACTCTTTCCATCCTAATTCAACAGCTTGCTGTATCATTTCTTCAGCACTGTTTTTACCATCAGAAAAATTAGTATGTGTATGATAACTGAATTTTTGCATATCTATTTATCCAATTTCCATCTATTTGTATAATTAAGAGAATACAAAAGGGCTTCAGCTTTATTAAAATGCTGTCCAAGCATATCAACACTGTGAGCATCATCACTTACAACCACAGGAACACCTCTGTCTCGTAGAGAAGTTAATAAATTATCGTCGGGATGTTGAACACCGTTTTTAGTCCAACCGCTTGTATTTAGTTCATAAGGTGTTTTATATTTTTCAAAAACATCTAAAAGGTTATTTATCTCATCATCAAATATTAAATGATCAAAAATTTTAAAAATTCTATATACATCTATATGAGCAATAAAATCAAAGTATCCGCTTTTTATTGCTTCAGCTATGTTTTTCCAATAATTTCCTATGTATTCTTGTAATACATCATTTGAAAGATTGTGCTCACCATAAAAATAATGATAAAAGTTATGCAAATTTGTTTCATCGTCATTTCTCATTATATGTGTTGAGCCAATAAAATAATCTATTTCAATATTTTTTCGAATTTTCTCAAAAACATCACACCATTGTTTAGAAGGAAAATAATCAACTTCAAAACCTACAAACACTTTAATTTTTGAATTTAGTGATGCAGCCCTTATATTATCAACAGTAGCTCCTATCATTTTTTCAAAAGTATTATAATCGGTAAAAATCATTTTATCACCACTATATTTTAAATTTGGGTGATATATAAAATGATTTGAAATACCTATTTCTTCAAAACCTATATCTTCCGCTTTTTTAATCATTTCTTCGGCTGTGTTTCGCCCATCAAATCCCATAAAATTAGTATGTGTATGATAACTGAATTTTTGCATTATTCTTCTATTCCTAAAATTATATATATATCACAACCTGTTTTCTTATCAAAATATTCTTTGAGTTTATTTGATTGTTTATATAACAGTGCTCTTTGAGTTTCTTTTAAGTTATATCTTTTTACAATTCCGTCTATTCTTTTTTCTATAGAAACCATAGACATACCTTCAAAAAATTTATCACATAAAGCTATCAAATAATCATAATCATCATACTCAAAATTATTTAATGTTTGTTTTGACCAAATTTTCCATTCCGTAGGATAAGAAAACTCATCATCAGAAAAATTTTTATCAGGAAATGTATGAGTAAGACAAACTTTTGCTACATCATAATATCCCATTTCACACATTTTTTCATAACCTTCTTGACCATGAAAACGACCTTCTATTTTTTCACCGATTCTTTTTCCATAATCATGTAGAAGACCAAGAATAAATGCTTTTTCACTATCCATTCCTATAATATGCGAAGCTATTTTTTCAGCAGCTTTTGCAACTCCTTGTGTGTGAAAACGATATTCGTGCTCAAAGGGAAAACCATATTCTTTAGACAACCGATGTTGAATACCTTCTTCCCATAATTTATATGCTTCTTCTCTGTTAGGATAATTTTTTTTTATATTTTCAGCCAGCATTATCATTTTTTTATATATCCTAATATAGCCATTATTGCAGCCGGCGTCACACCAGATATACGAGAAGCTTCACCTATAGTAGACGGACGCACTTTGGAAAGTTTTGCAATCATTTCATTAGATAATCCACCTATTTTATGATAATCTATATCTTCTTTTATTTTTAATTTCTCGTCTTTTTTGAATACTTCAATATCTGCCATTTGGCGTTTTATGTATCCCGAATATTTTGCTTCTATCTCTACAGCTTCATACACATCAACACTAAATTCTGCTATTTCAGGCCAAATTTGATATATTGTTTCACGTGAAACATCATCATACGACATCAAATTAAAAGCAGAACGACGCATACCATCTTTTTTAATTCCGAATTTTTCTAACTCACTAGGACGGATAGATAGCAGATTAGATAAGTCCGTCAACCTTTTTATATTTTCTTTTTTAGATTTAAATACACTGTATCTTTCTTCACTAACACAACCAATATTGTACCCCATTTCTGTTAATCTGGAGTCAGCATTATCGGCTCGTAAATATAGACGATATTCAGAGCGAGATGTAAACATTCTATAAGGTTCATCAACCCCTTTAGTAATCAAATCATCTACCATTACACCTATGTAGGCCTGACTTCTGTCTATAACAAATTCTTCATCAGCATCTTTTGCTTTTAGTGCAGCATTAATGCCGGCTAGAACACCTTGAGCAGCCGCTTCTTCATACCCCGTTGTTCCGTTTATTTGTCCTGCTAAATATAAACAAGGAATCTTTTTTAATTGCAAACAGTGGTCTAACTCTTGCGGATCAACATAATCATATTCTATAGCATAAGCATATCGTAATATTTCCACATTTTCCAAGCCTTTTATTGTATGCAAAAATTCTTCTTGAACATCAGCCGGTAAAGATGTTGATAAACCGTTAGGATATATAACATTACAGTTTAATCCTTCCGGTTCCAAAAATATTTGATGACTTGTTCTATCAGCAAATTTCACTAATTTATCTTCAATACTCGGACAATATCTTGGGCCAACCCCTTGAATTAATCCAGAAAATAAAGCGCACTTTTCAAAATTATCGCGTATAATTTTATGAGTTTTTTCATTTGTATGTGTTATATAGCAATTTATCTGTTTTGTGGTTATTTCTTTATTCATATAAGAGAATGGTTGCGGGTTTACATCTCCTTGTTGAATATCCAAAACATCCCAATTTATTGAATCAGCGTTCAGACGAGCAGGAGTACCGGTTTTAAGACGTCCTATTTTTATATTTTTAGATTTTAAATACGGTGTTATTCCCGTACATGTTACATCATTTACACGTCCACCGATAGAGGTTTCATGACCTATAAACATCACACCGTTTAAAAAAGTTCCCGTGGTTAGCACTACAGCCTTTGATAATATCTCAGTTCCGTCACTTAGTTTTATACCTACCACTTTATCATTATCAAAAACTAAACCTTCTGCTGCAGCTTCTAAAATTTCGAGATTAGATTGTTTTTCTAAGGCTTCAAGCATATATTTTTTATAAAGTTCTCTATCTGCTTGTGCTCTTGGTCCACGAACAGCAGGTCCTTTTGACATATTAAGCATACGAAATTGAATTCCAGCTTTATCAATAACTTTAGCCATTAATCCATCTAAAGCATCAATTTCACGCACAAAATGTCCTTTTCCTAATCCTCCGATTGCCGGATTGCACGACATTTCACCTATAGTAGAAATTTTATGGGTTACAAGTAATGTTTTTACCCCCATTCTTGCAGATGCGGCACAAGCCTCACAACCGGCATGTCCACCGCCAACAACTATGACATCATATTTTTTTTGCATATCTTTTACCTTTATATAGTTGCTTTTTTTAGTATATTTTTTATCTTTTATCAAGTGTTTTAATCCAAATTAACCTTTCTTTTAATGCTATAATATATCATTGAAAAAAAACGGAGGTTATTTATGTTATTTTATATCCTTTTATCTATAAATATTTTATGCTTCATAGCGCTATTTTGGTTATGGTGGCTAATAATAAAACTATACACAAACAAACATTTCAGAGAATGTCCTCCATACGTACCAAGTTTAGGAACAGAAAAGAAAATAATAATCGAAAATGTTCGTGATATATTAAAAAGAGCAACAAGACCAATGACTATTTTAGACCCCGGTTGCGGTAGCGGTGGACTGATAATAAAACTTGCAAAAGAATTTCCTGAACATAAATTTATCGGAATAGAGTGGGGTAAATTAGCATATAAAATAGTTGCGTTTAAGACCAGAAACTTAAAAAATGTAACCGTAGTTTGCCAAGATTTGTTTGAATATGATTTTTCAAAAGCAGATGTTATTGTCTGTTTTTTGATGGATACATTAATGGAAAAATTTGGAGAAAAAGTATTAAAAGATAACAAGAAAACCCAAATTGTTTTTTCTAATACTTTTGAGATTCCAAATCTTCCGCTTATTGAAGAAATAAAAACAGGTAAAAATCTATTTTTTAAGAATGTATATATATACAGGGTAAACTAACTACTTGCCTATACAAAAACTTCCGAATATTTTATCGAGAATTTCATCAACTTCTATTCTACCGGTAATTTTTCCTATATTTCTTGCCGCAAGTCTTATATCTTCTGCTGCTAATTCTATAGATTTTTGCAAATTAAAACTATCTAAACCTTTAAATACATCGTTCAGAACTTCTCTATAACGTTGCCTTGTTATAAGGCCACAAGAGCTTTCAGTAAATTCTGAAGATATTTTATCATTAATCTTTTGGATTAATATTTCTATTCCTTCTTTATTTTTTGCCGATATTGTAATAAATCCCTGCTCATTATATTCTGAACACTGTTTTTTATCTATTTTATCAGACTTATTTACAACATAAAAAATCTTTTCTTTACAATCAGTTGCAATATTTTCAAACTGTTCAAGGTTAGGTTTTTCTCCATTTATAAGAGCGATAATTAAATCTGCTTGTTTTGCCTTTTCGTAAGCGATTTCAATACCTTTTTTCTCTATAGTTTCTTCTGTTTTTCTCAAACCGGCAGTATCGGTAAAGATAACCGGATAGCCTTTTATATCCATATATACATCTATTGCATCTCTGGTTGTTCCTGCAATATCAGATACTATAACAGCTTCTCTTTTAGCTAACGTGTTTAATAAGCTTGATTTTCCCGTATTAGGTTCGCCAATAATTACCACTCTGAAACCTTCATGTAATTTTTCCCCATAATTACTTTGCGAAAGATGTTTTCTTATATCTTCCTTAACTTTAAATACAGTGTTCTCAAGATTTAAAACAATGTCATCAGGAAGCTCTTCGTCAGGAAAATCAATATAAGCTTCTATGTGAGAAAGAACATAAACAAGACTTTCCCGCCAATTTTCATATAAATTTTTTAATTCTCCGTTCATTTGACGAAGTGCATATTTTTGTTGTTCACTTGTTTCTGCATCTATTAAGTCAGCTAATCCCTCTGCTTCCGTTAAATCTATTTTATTGTTATAAAAAGCTCTTTTAGAAAATTCACCGGGCTCAGCAAGCCTAAAGTTATCTATTCTCCCCATATTTTCAAGCATAGACGATATAACCGCTTTTGAACCGTGAGATTGGATTTCTACAATATCTTCTCCGGTAAAAGAATTAGGTGATTTAAAATATAATACTAAAGCATTATCCAGAGCACTGCCGTTAATGTCGTGTATTTGTGAAAAATATGCATAACGAGATTTTATGTTATCACAATCAATATTCGTTAAAAATTTTATTGCATCTAAAGCGTTTTTTCCTGATATACGAAAAATTGCGACTCCTGATTTTCCATAAACAGTAGAAAGAGCATATATTGTTTTATCGTCCATTTTCTTATTCCTTTTCTACTTCTATTTATAAACATAATGATTTTTTCTGCAAGTTTTAAAAAATGGCATTTTTTTGACTCTGGAGCGATTTTTTAGTCATTCTTAATATTTGTATCATAAAATATATAAAAATGCTCTCTATGGTCATTTATCGAACTCGTTTTTTTAGAGGTTTAAAATGAAAAAATTAATAATTTGGGATTTTGACGGTGTTGTTTCTGACACTGAAAAATTATGGCTAAAAACCAGACAAGAAATGCTCGAAGAGCTTTATGGTATAAAAATGGATTTTGATACCGTTAATTTTTACATGGGCGGAAGAAGTGATAAAACCAAAAGAGAAAATCTTGATAAAGCGGGTATCATAACCGATGATTATTTCTGGGAAGAATCGACAAGAAGAGATGTTGTAAAAATTCGTAAAGGTCTGAAACCAACAGAAGGAATTTTAGATATATTTAATAACAAAAATTTTACTCAATGTATTGCAACCGGAGGAGTTAGAGAAAAAACAACTCTAAAAATACAATCCGTAGGAATCGAAAATATATTTCCTAAAGAAAAAGTTTTTACGGCTGATATGGTAGAAAAAGGAAAACCTGAACCGGATTTGTTTTTATTGGCGGCTAAAACTATTGGTTATAAACCTGAAGATTGTATTGTTATCGAAGATTCTCTAGCCGGTATGAGAGCAGGGCAGAAAGCAGGAATGGAAGTTATTGCTTTTCTGGGGTGTGAGATGAATAATAATCCGGAAAATATAGAAAAAGTAAAGAGTCTGGGAGTTAAAAACATTTTCTTTTCAATGAAAGATATAGAAAAGTTTTTAGTTGAAAAATATCTCTAATAATGTTAATCATTTCATAGTTTTGAATATTATTAACTTTTAAATATTATTTGCTATGAAAGATTTTAAAATTAAAAAGTCTGATGTGGTAAATTTCTGGAAGAAGTACGGAAATTACACGTTTTTTGGATTATCTTTGCTGTGTGCTGCTTTAGTTGTTCCTCTTTTGTGGTGTAACAATCTCATCTTTTGGCTCGGTGTTATTGCCTCTTTTATAATGTTCTTGCGTTTAAAATTCGCCTTCATTGAAATAGAAGATGCTTTTGTCAGAGGTGGTTGGGCTCTTATCAATCTATCACTTTTTACCGCTATATTTAAATTATGCTGTATCAGTGATATAATTGATTTACATTTTATCGGTGGTTGTGTTTATATCATTTTAGGAGTTTTGTTATATTCCGACGTGATTCCCAGAGTTTCTTATTATTTAGGATTGAATGATAAGAACGAAGGATATAATTATGATATTTTTTCCGATATAAAAACAAAATCAAACGGTTGGATTATTTCTGCTATCATTTATACAGCTATTTTTTGTATTGTTAGTTGTAGCGAAAATAGCAAAAAAAATGATATTTTATTTGAGAAAGAACCTTTTGTTCAAGTAACAAAATGGGAAAAAGAATTTCACAGCGGTAATACCTATTATCTGGTTTATTGTGAAAAAGGTAAATTTTTAATATCTCCGGCTAACTATCCCGAAATTCGCGATATTAATCCTAATACAAAAATAAGGATTTTGAAAAACGGAAGTAATATTAGAGGCACAGATCATTTTTCTAAATTAGAAATTAAAAACTAGATTGTTTATTTAGTGATAAAGCTCCGAAATAAAATTTCGGAGCTTTTTTGTGATAAATATCATACTTATCCTAATATTATTGGCAAAGCTAATATAATAGCAGCTATACCGAATCCAAGCTGATTTTTTACATCTTGTTCTTTGTATTTTATTGCGGAAATTACCATTATTATAGGAGTTGATAATCTTAAGAAAACAGCCACAATAGAAACCGGCAAAATATTAAAAGAAGCATAGATTACAAAAAATTCTGATAAAGTATAAAATATGCCGGCAACAATTATAATTTTATTTGTAAATATAACCTTTAACGTTTCTTTCGATGCTTTATAAATTATGCTGGTTAAGAACATTGCTATTGATGATACCAATAAATGTGCATACCATCCAATTCTTGGGATAGCCAAATGATCAGCAACAGTATATGAAGCCATTATTATAGCAACAATTATAAAGTAGTATAAATCTTTGTGAGATAATCTTTTCGCATCACCTTTTTGTAAGAAAAGGAATCCCAAAATACCAAAACAAACTATACAAATAACTTTTACCAAGCCAAGGTTTTCATGGAAAAATAAATTATTTACCAAAGCTCCTAAAGCTAAAGCTATAAACCCTAAAAAAACAGATGATGATGTGCTGTTTTTATTAATTGCCTGCTGCATTGATATAAGATAAAAAAGTGTCACTCCTTTATATATACTGATTAAAATATAAGGTGAAAATAAAACGTTTTTATTATTAAAATCTAAAAGATGTCCAAGAAAAGGAAATGTAATAATCAACCCAACCAATAACCAACAACTTGTAAAAAGTGAAGAAACTTCAGGTTTGAAATATTTTGCTGCCGGCTTATATAAAAGAGGTCTTGCAACCCAAGATGCTAAAAGCAATAAACCTACTGCTATTTGAAATAATGACATTTTTATCCTACTGTATTTTATTAAAATTCATAAACAAAGTTGAATATATATCTGTTTTATTTATATGGCAAACATTTTATATATTTGTCCATATATTTGTCTATAAATATTTACATTATATATTTTTTATGATACTATCCGTGACACAGAAATATAATATTATATGAAAGGTTTTTACAATATGGAAAACGTCATCATCGGTATCAGAACATATAACTCCGAGCAATTTTTAGACGGTAGTCTTAATTCTGTTATAAATCAAAATTATCCTAATATGAGTGTCATTATTTTTGATGACAAATCAACTGACGGAACAATGACAAAACTTAGATTATGGCAAAAAAGTTTTGCTAAGAAAGGTATAAATTTTGATATATATTCAAATGATGAAAATGGCGGATGCGGACAATCTTTTGAACGTTTAGGAAGGATTGTGACAAATAAAATAAAAGATGATGATATTTTTATTATGTTAGATAGTGATGATAAATTTACTTCTAATACAGCTGTGAGTGATTGTGTTTCACAAATGAGAAATAATAAAGCAAATATTCTCATAGCCGGATTCGATCTATCCGGTGACCAAAATTTGGTTTTAAATTGGAATAATGGAACTCCACATAATAATTTATCCAAAAAATTAGCAGAAAAAGGAAGTTCGACCGTAGATGAAATGCCAGAAATAGCTTCACATGCAGATAGTATAGGTTGGACTAAAATAGTAAAAGGTAATATATTTAAAAGATATATGAATATGTATCCTGCTTTAAACAAGGAAATGAAAGTGTGTGAAGACTTTCCGAGTATGGCTATGTTATTATATAAAGATTCTAGAGTTACAGGTTTGCCTGAAAATATGTATAACTATTATAAACATCCTCAATCATCAACAGCAAAAGTAAAAGCTGATGATTTTAGAGTTGTAAGACTAGGTTTTCTTAAAACATTGCAAGAAATGGTAGCTCACAACCGAGAGATGTTTGTCGAAGATGCAGAAAAATATATAAATAAATTTTTAGAAGTAAAATATCACGTCATAGGCAATATTGTTGATAAAAAAACTCAATCGGGAGATTTAGTAGGTTACACCAAAGAAAATTGGCAAAGAGATTTTCAATCAGCTATAAATTGTGAAGATTTAAATATAGAAAAAATAAAAAGTAAAGAAATATCTCCTAATATAATTCAAGCAACAAAAGGTGGAAATACCGGTTTATAAATGAAATAAAACCCGTTCCTAATTAAAGAAACGGGTTTTATTTTATTAAGAATTCATATTATTGAAGAAGTCTTGGTTATCTTTACTTTGTTTTAATTTATCAAGTAAAAATTCCATACCATCTGTCATTCCCATTTGCATCAGTACGCGACGAAGAACCCACATTTTTGTAAGTGTTGCTTTGTCAACCAATAATTCCTCTTTACGAGTACCCGAACGAGTAACGTCAATTGTTGGGAATAAACGTTTATCAGTAAGTTTTCTATCTAGGATAATTTCAGAGTTACCGGTTCCTTTAAATTCTTCAAAAATAACTTCATCCATACGAGAACCTGTATCGATAAGAGCTGTTGCAATAATTGTCAAAGAACCACCTTCTTCAACGTTACGAGCAGCTCCAAGAATGCGTTTCGGACGTTGTAAAGCATTAGCATCAACACCACCGGTTAAAACCTTTCCTGATGAAGGTATAACGGTATTATATGCACGTCCTAAACGAGTTATGGAATCAAGTAAAATAACCACGTCTTTTTTATTTTCTACCAAACGTTTAGCTTTTTCTATCACCATTTCTGCAACTTGAACATGACGAGTTGCCGGTTCATCAAAGGTAGAAGAAATAACTTCTCCTTTTACCGAACGAGTCATATCCGTAACTTCTTCCGGACGTTCATCAATCAACAAAACCATTAAATATATTTCAGGGTGATTTGTTGATATTGCATGAGCTATGTTTTGTAACATAACAGTCTTACCTGTGCGAGGAGGTGCAACTATTAAACCACGCTGTCCTTTACCTTGCGGAGATATTAAATCTATAACTCTGGTTGTATAATCTTTGTCACCGCATATAACATCGAAATCTAGCTTTTCAGTAGGATAAAGAGGGGTTAAATTATCAAAATGAATACGTAATTTTGATTTTTCAGGATCATCAAAATTAATACGATTTATTTTAGTTAAGGCAAAATAACGTTCATTATCTTTTGGAGCTCTTATTTCACCCTCAATAGTATCTCCTGTACGAAGACCGAATTTTTTTACTTGAGCAGGGGATACGTATATATCATCAGGTCCGGCCAAATAGTTAGATTGAGCAGAACGAAGAAATCCGAAACCATCTTGCAAAACTTCAATTGTTCCGTCTCCGTAAATAATATTATCATCTGAAGCTACTTTTTTTAATATGGAAAACATTAAATCTTGTTTACGCATAGATGAAGCATCTTCAATACCTAAAGCTTCAGCTTGTTCTAAAAGCTCAGCGGGTGACTTTTGTTTTAATTCTTTTAAATGCATGTTTGTCCGTTGAAAAAATTTAATTAGAATATTGAAAGTCAGATAAGAATGATTATCTGTAATACAGTTATGTTAAATAATATATTTATAAGAAAAAGTCAATTGTTTGTTTACGGTAAAAAGTTTTTAACAAGCTCCCTTTGCAATATAAATATATTTAAAATGTTTTTGTTATTTGTAGATAGTTGTTTAGTATGTGGATTAAATTTTATCAAAAAAGTTATCCAGATGTTAATAATTTGTTAATAAGATTATTAATAAATTGTTAACATTAAATTAAGTTCTTATAAATTCAACGAGTCATATATGTAAATATATTTTTTATTAAAAATTTAATTTTTTCAGTTATCAATATAATACAATTATGTTTAAAAAAGTTATCAACCTGTTATTATCTTATTTAATTTATTAGGTAATATGAGGATTAAATCGTATAACTTTTATAAAACCTGTGTTTATACACAGGGCTGTTGATAATTTTAGGTTTAGAAAGATGAAACTGATAGCTATAACCGGTTCAATAGGTTGCGGAAAAACAACTATTGCCAAAATGATTAGAGAACAAGGATATACAGTTTTTGATGTAGATGCTTGGGTTAGAAGAATGTATTTTCAAAAATCGTTTATTGCACAAATTGCCGAAAATTTTCCTATGGTAATGGAAAATGGAGTCGTAAATAAACGTTCTTTACGTAATTTGGTATTTAATAATAAAGAACAACTTAAAAAATTAGAAAGTTTAACTCACCCGTTTTTAAAAAAATATCTCAAATATTTAATAAAAAAGAACAGTTGTTATAATGATTGTTTCTTTTTAGATGTGGCTCTTCTTTATGAAATGGGGTGGGATAAATATTGTAATATTGTTGTCGTTGCCGATGTTGATTATGAAACGCAAAAAAAACGAGTTATGTTGCGTGATAATGTCAATGCTGATGATTTTGATAAAATTAATGATGTACAAATGAGTAACGAAGTTAAAAAGAATATGTCAGACATTGTCATAAACACGAATAAATCTAAAAACCTGCTTAAACTTGAAGTTATAACTATGTTAAAATATCTTGAAAGGCTTTAAAATGGTTAGAGAAATAGTGTTTGATACCGAAACAACAGGTTTAAATCCTGAACATGGTGACAGATTGGTAGAAATAGGAGCAATTGAACTTATAAATCATATCCCTACCGGAAAAACATATCATCAATATATAAATCCGCAAAGGAGCGTACCGGAAGAAGTTGTTAAGGTACACGGATTAACCGAAGAATTTTTAAAAGATTTTCCGGTGTTTGATGATATTGCTGATGATTTTGTAGATTTTGTGGGGGAAGACGGAATTTTAGTGGCTCATAATGCTTCTTTTGATATGAAATTTATAAATTATGAGTTACAAAAAAGCGGAAGGGAAGAGTTTTCAAAAGATAGAGTTATAGACAGTCTTGAAATAGCTCGAAAAATGTTTCCCGGAGCTAAAAATAATCTTGATGCGTTATGTAAAAGATATGGCGTAGATAACAGTAGTCGTACTTTTCACGGTGCGCTATTAGATGCTGATTTATTAGCACAAGTTTATTTTGAATTAATGGGCGGTGCTGAACCGTCAATGTTGAATAATTCAAATGATAACAGCAATAAAGCATCAAACACTTTTAGCGATTTTGAAGTTGAAAGAATTTTTCGCAAAGCACGGGAGTTTACTCTCTCTGAAGAAGAAGAGCAAGCTCATCGTGAATTTTTGAAAAAAAACATAAAGAATGCTATTTGGTTGTCGGACGAATTAGCGAGCTCCGATAAGTGAAAAAGCTGATATAGTATCACCCATTCCCACCAGAGTTTTAGGTTTTTCTATAATAATGGTGGGAACTGATATTATATTATATCCTCTATATTCACATATTCCTTTACTTAATAATGTTTTATCTTTTATAAAATCACATAAATTTTCTAATTCATTTAATCCTATCTCTGACACATTTTGACCATAAGCTTCCAAAATATCCGATTTTGTTGCTAATTTTCCTACAAAAGCTTTACTTGCTGCAGCTGTTGCGGCTAAAATCATACCATTTAAATTAGCTTTTGCTTTTATAGGATATTTTTTATCTTGGATAGTTATGTAAAGTCCAAACATGTGAAGTTGGAGCCTTTTGCATTTTAATTTATTTTTTATTTTTATGGCTGCTCTAAATAAATTAACGGCACAAGGATTTTCTTGGCATTCTTTTAAGAGTTTCTTTTCTCCTAAAACTTCCAGAATATCCATTGTTTCTCGTTCGTTCACTCCTACAGAATCTGCATTTGGGACTAAATATTTTGTTATTGCTTTTCTGACTTTTATATCTTGTGTTGATGCAACTTCTAAATGAACGATAGATTTTGGACTAGATTTTTTCCAATCTTTGATAATTTTTATACTGTCTTTAACGTGTTTTACACCTTTTTGTTTTGAATTAAGTGCTTGATATCCAGACAAAACAAAATAGTTGATTTTATGTTTGTTTGTATATTTCAGAAAATTATTATCAATGACAAAATCAAATAATGGCGGATCATAAGTTGCTATAAAACGATTAGATTTCGGACATATAAAATCTTTATTTTCAATAGTGATTTTGTCGTCTTTATCAAATTCTATAATCCAGTGTATAGAAGATATTTTATCGCGATTGATTTTTGATGCCTGTTCAATATCGCCATTTTTATTGAAAGATACTAAATTAGGTAAGTCGAAAAACTGTTTAGCCTGAAGCTCACTCAAAGCGTTACTGTGAACAATAACTTGTTTTATATCAGTTAGTGCTAAAGTGTTTGCAATAATTCCTGCTTGTCCTCCTATCTGCATTTTTTTTGTACCTAAATTTTTATGCATCCATTCAAACATTTCAGGTTTGTCAGCAGTCCATTCTTCTGCAATACCTTTTTTAAAACAATTAAAAATACCGCGCAATAAATCGGCAACCGAATTTATACTTTTTTGTTCGATATTTTCTAGTTCTTTCAAAGATAATTTTTCATCTTTAATAAAACGAGCAAGTTCTTCACCGCCTATTTTTACAACAGAATCGATACAAGTATTAAAAGCACTGGCAACAGTTTTTATTTTTGCCATTTTCTCAAGAGTTTTAGGTGCTGATGAATATAATTTATTCCATTTTTTCTGTAATGTTTTTTGCATCTTCTACCTTCATAACTAATAAAGCGTTTGATATTACGTTTGATAATGATTTATAAAACTCGAGTTGTTTTTTGGTTTGTTCGTACCAATTGTTTATCTCTTCATTTTTAATTAATTCTGCATTTTCTTCTTTGATAATTTCAGAAGCGGCTGCAGACAAATCTCCATTATCAACTAACTTTTTTATTTCGGTCAAAACAGCTAATTCATTATATTCTTCTCTTGTAATTTCTTCTTCAACCGAATTAATTTTTATATATTCATTAATTTTTGAAATTAAACGTTGTTTCCAATCTGTTTCTTCTTTAGGTTGATATTTTTTTTCTATCTTTTTGTAAATATTATTAAATTTATCAATAATGGTGTTTGCGGAAACAAAATTCATATTACAATGTGTAACAATAAAATTTATGTCATCATCGGTATTGTTTATATTTTCTGATAAAACTTTTAAAACTTCAGCTTCTTTTTCACAACTGATACCTCTGTAAACATTATCACGAATCAACATGGCAGAGGTTAAAATCAAAGCACCGGAATTTGATGTTTTTGCTATTTTTGATGTTTGATTTTTGATAGAATTGATTTGATTATGGATATTTATAATTTCAGAAGCATCTGCTTTTGATTTATCAAAATAATCAAATTTTTGGTTTAATAATTCAATTTTTTCGTTTCCGGTATTGTTTTTTAACAATGCGTTTTCTATTTTATATTCTAATTTTTCTATGGCTGTATTATCTTTCTCTTCTTGTTGTATATTTAGCCAATTAACAATTTTTTGCGGATTTTGCCACAAAAACAAAGCTACACCAACAAATGAAGCTATAATAAAAATCTCGATAAAATGAAGAATATTTGAAAAAGATTTTTTATTATTTGTAGTTGTTAATATTTTATTTTTTGCCATAGTTATTTCCTTTGTAAAAAATTTTTTAATGGTTTATATTATGTTGTAATAATAGTTAAAATTTTACAAAAGACAAGAGTATGATAGTTTTAGGTATAGAAAGTAGTTGTGATGAGACAGCTGCGGCAATAGTAAATGATAAAAGAGAAATTTTATCAGATGTGGTTTTGTCGCAAGAAGAACATAAAATTTATGGTGGAGTAGTACCGGAAATAGCAGCTCGTTCACATCTTGATCATATAGATGATATAATAGAACAAGCGATAACGAGAGCTAATATAAAACCGGAAGATATAGATGCTGTTGCGGCGGCAGCAGGACCAGGTTTAATAGGTGGTGTTGTTGTTGGTGTTATGGCAGCAAAAGCACTTGCTCTGGCATTGAATAAACCTTTTGTGGCAGTAAACCATTTAGAGGGACACGCTCTTGTTTCCAGATTAACCAATAATGTTGAATATCCTTATTTATTACTTCTTGTTTCCGGAGGACATTGCCAAATATTGATTGTTAAAAATCCCGGTGATTATGAAAGATTGGGGACAACAATAGATGATGCGGCAGGAGAAGCATTTGATAAGGTTGCAAAAATGCTTAAATTAGGTTATCCGGGAGGACCTATGGTAGAAAAAATGGCTGCTATAGGTGATGAGAATCGTTTTGCTTTACCTCATCCGCTGAAAGGTTCCGGAGATTTAAACTTATCTTTTTCCGGATTAAAAACAGCAGTAAGAAAAATTATAGAATCCTATGGAAAATATAATATAGAAGAAACGGTTTTACCGAGAAAAGATATTGCGGATATATGTGCTTGTTTTCAAAAAACTGCCAGCGAGTGTTTGATAGACAAGCTTGGAAAAGCCGCAGATTATTTTAAGCAAAAATATCCTAACGGAAAACATATTGTTGTTGCCGGAGGTGTTGCCGCAAATACATATTTGCGTAAAAATCTTGAGAAATTAGCAAAGGATAAAGGTTTAGAGTTTGCAGCTCCACCTATCAGACTTTGTACAGATAACGGAGTTATGATTGCTTGGGCCGGACTTGAACGTTTTCAAAAAGGATATACTGATGATTTAAGTTTTAAGCCTCGTCCTCGTTGGCCTTTAGATGAAAATGCTCCTAAAGCTGCCGGAGCCGGAGGTGTGAAAGCATGAGAAAACAATCCGAAATATTAGAAATTATGCAAATTTTTGCAGATGGTGACAAAGCTCCTAAAAGCGAATTAGAATATACTAATGCGTATACTCTTTTAGTTGCTATAATTTTATCTGCGCAAAGTACTGATAAAGGAGTTAATAAAGCAACAAAAGAACTTTTTAAAATTGCCGATACTCCGCAAAAAATGTTAGATTTAGGTATTGACGGACTGAAAGAATATATAAAAACTATCGGTTTATATAACAATAAGGCAAAAAGTATTATTAGTATGAGTCAAAGTCTTATTGAAAAATTTAACGGAGAAGTACCTGATTCACAAGAAGATCTAGAATCTTTAGCCGGAGTAGGGCGAAAAACAGCAAATGTTTTGAGAAACGTGTGGTATAATCAACCTACAATGGCTGTTGATACTCATGTTTTTCGTATCGCTCACAGATTAGATTTCAGCAAAGGAAAAACACCTTTAGAAGTAGAAAAAGACTTATTAAAAGTACTTCCTGATAAATATTTAATGTATGCTAATCATTGGCTTGTTTTATTCGGTAGATATATATGTAAGGCTCAAAAACCTCAATGCGAAAAATGTCCCATTGAAAAATATTGTAATAGTAAAGATAAAAAAATTTAACAAAAGGAGGCAAAATAGCCTCCTTTTGTTGTTAGTTACCCGTTACACAAGTTTACCAAGCGTAGTTTACACCGGCACCTAGTGAAGTTGCTTCATAGTCTGAGCCGAAAGTATAGTTTGCCCAACCGTAGGCAGACCAGTTGTCATTGAAACCATAGTTGCCGCCGATTTCAATTCTGCCTAAGGTTTTATCTTCTACCGTATCAACTTTACCAAGTTCGGTTACATCTATTTCATCGCCGTCAACCAAGGTTTGAACAACACTCGGTTTGATATATAATGAGTAAAAACCATCGTCGGTATATTGAGTATGAGCAAATTTTGCTCCCGCTTCTATTTCAACTTGTTTCAAGTCGTT
>JAGBDC010000001.1 GCA_017937705.1 Alphaproteobacteria bacterium | reverse complement strand
AGCAGTTTAACTAAAAAAGTAAAGGAAATATCGATATGAAAAAATACTTTTTATTAGCAACAACCGCATTACTTTTAGGCACAAGCAATGTAATGGCTGATGTTACTTATCCAACTGTAGCAGTGAATGTTTCAGCATCTGTTACACAGGTAGCCACATTGACAAAAATAAGTGATTTAAATTTTGGAAACATGATTATAAATACGGCAGATTTGCCTGATTCTGGAAAAACACTTCTTGCAAAAATAGATAACACAAGTTCAGGATATATGCAACATGAAAGTATTGTTCAAAATCCGGCCCATAACCAGAGTACTAATGGTATTGTAAGTCTTGTAGGCGAGGGACAACTTCATTTTCAAAATACATCTGGAAATTATTTTGGGGTAAGTGATGACGGAGAGATATTTTTAGAAAATCTGTCTTTTTTAGAGTATGCTTTTGGTGATAATCAGTGGGTTATTGCTGGTGAACTCTATATTGATAATGCAAAAATTAAAGAGGCTCTTAAAGATGGTGGAACCATTAGCGGAGAAGCTGCTTTAAATGTAGATATAGGTTATTAATTTTATAGAATGTTTCAAACATTCGTTTACTGATGGAAACCTTTAGTGCAATAAAAGAGAAAGTGATTTACGTTGCTTTCCTTTTCTGCACACCGTCATTGCGAGGAGCGATAGCGACGTGGCAATCCACTTCTCCGCACCGTCATTGCGAGGAGCGGTAGCGACGCGGCAATCAGGTTTAAAAATAATATGCTTTTTCATTCCGGATTGCCACAGTCCTGACGGACTTCGCAATGACGAGAGAGGGCAGATTGCCACAGTCCTGACGGACTTCGCAATGACGAGAGAGGGCAGATTGCCACAGTCCTAACGGACTTCGTGATAAAGTTTTTATATTATTTAGATATTTTTTATTGGAATGAATTTTTTATTTTGGGGGAAAAATGACAAAGTTTAAAATAGTTGTATTACTATTTATGAATGTTGTACTTGTTCATGCAGGCAACATCGGTTTCGTTATGGCTGCCGGAGACGATGTAGATGCCTGGGGAAGTGTTAGTGCAACCGCAACTACTTTAAATTTTGGCAAAGCAATTATTTTGGCCAACACATCAACAATCAGTATCGATAAAAACAATACTCCGATATGGATGAGAGCAATGAAATCGACAAGCGGAGATAATATCGCAGCAGGAGAACTCGTTTTTTCCGGTTCATTGTCAGATACGGTTATCATCAAGCCGGATATTACTAACTTGAACCAAGTTATCGTTAACGAAAGTAACTGTAAACTAACCTTAAATAATTTACAAATTTCTCCGAGTTCGATAGCTCTGACTGCTCCCTCAAGTTCAAAAACAATTATAGTCGGAGCAAGTTTGCAAATTGTCGGTCGCTGTGCTAACGGAGAAAAAACTCCTTATACCTCAAATATCAGCATTCCGTATAGTGTACTAGGTAGTGATAATAGTATTTTGGGTTCATACGCAGTCAATCTTCCGATAAAATTTGCGGTAGAAAATAAGACCGATATCGTTGAAGATAATGATTTGAACTTTGGTACAGTTATCACAAATGGCGAAGCGGGAATATTATCCGTTTCGCCTTTAGGAGGAATTAGTCAAATTTCGGATAGTTTAATCAGTAGTGGTACGGTTACCGCCGGAGAAATCAGTATCTACGGACCGCTAAATTTAGCAATTACAAATGTAAGTTTTGACAGTTCGGTTACGTTATATAACGGAACAAATACAATGATCGTTGATAATTTTACCCTTTCTCCCGGAAAAAGTTTTTCGCTTCATAATGTTTATGGTGATTTGGGATATGAAAAACTAAAAATCGGAGGAACATTGAATGTAAAACAAAATCAACCCGCAGGTGAATATAGCGGAATATTAAACATTTCAATATCGTATTAATAGGAGAAATATATAATGAAGAACAAGTTTTGGTTGATGTTGCTGTTTTGTTTGTTTAGTTCAAATGTAATGGCTAATATTACGTTATTTCCGACGGCAATAGATTTTAATGAGTCTGCTCGTCAACGTTCACAAACTTTGACCGTGATTAATAAGGGAGATAAGGTACAAACCTATCGTGTAAGCTTGATTGCACTAGAACAAGATGAAAACGGAAAATATAAAAATGTGGAAAAAACCGAAAATAATGCGGATGATTTATTAGTGTTTTCGCCAAAACAATTTACTCTGGCTCCGGGAAAAAAACAATCGGTGCGTGTGGCTTTTAAGAGTTTATCTAAGGTAAAAGAAGGAGAATATGTTTCTCGTTTGCAAGTCAGAGAAATGCCAATGGGCGGAACAAATAAAACTAAAGAAGAAAAGAAAAAAGCTGAAACCGCACAAAATGGCGATAATTCGGAAGAACAAAAATCGGTATCCGTAGAGATAAAAATGTATTTTTCGGCTTCTATTCCGGTAACGATTTATAAAGGAAAAGACTTGTTGCAGAAAACCGAGATTTTGAGCGCTAAACAAAATGGTGATAAACTTAATCTGGTTTTTCAACGTAAAGGAGAAATATCCTCTCGTTTTGAGCTAAAAGTGTATGACGATAAAGGAGAAGAAATTGCAAAAGCAGGTCCTATTCGTATTTATACACCAAACGGCAAACGTAACTTTATCGTTAATTTGAAAGATAAAAATTCTAAGGCTAAAAAAATAGAACTGTTCGATGCTTTGTCTAAACAAAAAATCATGGAAAAATCTATCTAAATCTTTTTTAGTTAGCTTTATTCTGTCATGCTTGATTGTTTCTTTGTTGTATTTTGCAACAAAGAATACATCAGCTATGGAAGAAAATTCTGCCGGCATCAAAAAAGAACAAGCTTTTCCTAAACCTCGTAAAAGTGAAAATATTCACGAAACGGCAATTTTGGAATATGTCGATACCAATGAGGGAAAAGTTGTTAAAAGCGAAATTATTGATGAGCCTGAAGGTAATGTTATTACAGAAAAATTAGAAAATGAAAAAAATTTTTTGATTGAAGATGAAAAGTCAGAACAAGATTTGGATAAAAGTATTGAAAAGGCAGAAAATTGGGCTGATGACGAAATTATTGTTATGAATGACGGCGAGCTGATTCTTGAAACTACAATTCAAGACTATTTGGAAGAAGATTTTATGTATGCCATAAATAAAAAAGATGTCGTTTATTTGTCTTTGTCGCAGTTCGCAAATTTTGTCGGCATTATGTATGAAAACAAAAATGATACAGTCATAAGCTACTATTCGAATAAGAAAGATTTTTTGTATGAAATAGACCTTAAAAATCATACTGCTAAAGCAGGAAAACAAAATGTAGAAATGAAAGCTTCCGATTATAAAAATTTTGAAGATACAATGTTCTTTTCTACCGATTTTTTAGCTCGTTTGTATGGTGTGGAAATCAAATATGATTTGACTGATATGACTCTGAAAATTGATAGAAAACTTGAATTTCCGACCATGGTCAAACGAAATGCAACAAATCGTCGCAATAAGAGAAAATTGTATCAACCTAAAGATAAAGGTTTTGCCGGCTATGAAACAGATGAGCGTTTGTTCGGTTTACCGGTGTTCGATTTGAGCGTCAGTAAAGGTTGGTCCCGTTCATCAGAAGGAAAATCTACAAATAGCGATTCTTATTCGTTAAGTTTGTCAACTATTGCTATGGGGCTGGATGTAAATGCCTATGTTAGCGGTGATTTTACTTCCGGCGACAAACCTGATGTGCGTATATCGGGCGGTAGAACTTTGCTTAATGAACCCAAAAATAAACTTAATTTGAAAGAATTTGAAATCGGCGATATTAGTGGGATTAACAGCACATATTTTGTGTCGTCAAATTATGGTCGAGGTATTACGGCTTCAAGTTTCAAAGATTTGGTTATGAGTGCCGATAAAACTATTGATATTGTCGGTCCTCTTCCCGAAGGTTGGGAAGTTGAATTGTATTGGAACGGACAACTTATCGGTTATCGACAAAATTCGATTGCCGGAGAATATAATTTTCCTGCTGTTCCGGTGTCATACGGGCTAAATACGTTTAAGTTAGTATTTTTTGGACCATACGGCGAAACCTATACCGAAGAAAAACGTTATTATTCCGGTACAAGTCCGGTAAAAAAAGGCGAAATCGGATATAATATCGCTATATATCAACCCGAAAGATATTTGATAGAAAATGAGAATACTCCGGACTATGACGGAAAAGATATTCCGGTTATTGACAGTACATTTTATTATGGTGCTACCGATAATATTACTTTGATGGGAGGATTGACACAAACTCCTGACGCTAAAGAAAACGAAGAAACTCAACATTTTGCCATGGCCGGTGTGCAATATGTTTTGTCAGGAGTTACCTTGCAATATAACTTGGAAAATAATATAGATACGGCTAAAACCGGACATCACTTTGAAGCACAAGGAGATATTTATTTCGGTACAATTTATGCAATGTATGACAGATATGATGAATTGCATTCGCCTTTGTCATATTATGGTGATGAATATCTAAAAGATAAAACCGAGTTTAGATTAAACGGCGGATTGTTCGGTGTACCTTATTATATCAGTTATCGCATGGGGAGAAAAGAAGAGGGCGATATTCCTTATGAAAATATTGTCGGAAGAATTTCTAAAAACGTTTCTAAAGGTTGGTATTTATCTTTAGAAGATAATTATGATGTTATCGAACATGAGAATGAAATTAAACCAAGTATTTATACATATTGGGGAAACTATTCATTAACCTTTGATAGTACTTATCGGACTAATCCCAATGCCGAATTTACGGATGTTTCCGCTCGTTTGTCTTATCGACAGGACAGATATACATATTATAATGCTCAATATCGACGTGATTTGGTGGAACACATGGACTATTATTCCGTATCCGGCTCAAGAGTGTTTGACTTTGGCGGGCTTTCACTTTCGTTGCAAGTTGATAAAAAGGGTAATTTTTCAAGCTATTTAACTTATAATGTAAGTTTTTCAAAAGAACCGGACAAATTAGATTTGATAGCTTCGGGATATTCTAGTTTAGGTAATGCCGGCTCTGTTTATGTTAAGCTTGAAGATGATGCCGGAAATCCGCTTGAGGGTGTAGGTATTAAGGCAAATAATATGGTTAAAGAGCAATATACCGACGAAGACGGAACAGTGTTTATTACGGATTTAGTTGCAAATGAAAAAACAGATTTAGTTGTCGATATGGAAACATTGGAAGATATTTCGCTAAAACCGGATAATGAAATAACTAAATTAGTATTGCGACCGGGAACAATTAGAGAAGTAGATGTTATATTCAAACATTATGGCTCGATAGAAGGACAAATTGCTAACAAAGAAGGAAAACGTTTATACGGATATAGGGTTGTGGCAATAAATGACGAAGGAAAAGAGGTTGCCTCTTCGTTTACGGATTTGTACGGATATTTCGTGGTTCCCGATGTGCCTTACGGAAAGGTAAATTTGATTGTATATAAAGAAAATACTAAGCTGGCAGAAGTGAAAAATATCAAAGTTGATGACCTCTATATCAGTTTAGATAATGAAATTGAAACAAAATAATATTTTTATGACAAAAAGCTTGAACTTTTGTCTAAAGAGTGTTATAAAAAGTCATAATTAATATTTTCGGGAGTCTTTTTCATGTCAGAGTTGGGAACAAAGTATATTTTTGTCGGTGGAAATAATAAAAATCGTATCGGTGGCAGTTGTTCAATTCTTGAACATAAATACGATGCATATCGCCGTCCGACCAGAGTTATGTTTGACTTGGGAGCTTTGTTTGCTCCGGAATATTGTTTGGATGTCGATGCTGCAATTCCCGATGTCAGAAAATATTTAAACAGCGAAACAACTTTGGCTGAAAATACAATTGACGCAATGTTTATTTCTCACGGACACGAAGACCATATCGGCGGTTATGTACATTTGGCTCGTGCTGGTTTTGAAATGCCGCCTACTTATGCCTCCAAAGGAACATTAGAACTCTTAAAAGCAGCTCTTGAAGAAGGCGGTGTTGATATAGCTAAATGGCCGAAAATGCACGAAGTCGAGCCCGGAGTTCCCGTGAAATTTGATGAAGTTGAAATTGAAGCTTTTGGGGTTTCGCACTCAACTTTCGGTGCTTTGGGGTATCATACATTGACCACAATTAACGGAGAGCCCGAAGCCGGAATTTTGCACCCCGGAGATTATCATTTAGGGACTACAAGAGTTGGCGAAGGATTTAACGAAAAACAATTCAGAGATTTATTATCCAGAAAATTGGTTACTAACGTAATTTTAGATTCTACTTCTTCGGCAACAGATGATAAATATTTAATTGACCACAAAGAAGCAGTTGCGAATACCATTGAGGTAGTTAAACAACATCCTGAAAAACAAGTTGTTTCCGCAGTTATTTCTCGCAGTATTCAAAACTTGGCTGTTGATTTAGATGCAGCCAGAGAAACCGGAAGAAAAGTATTTTTAGACGGATATTGGGCTAAAAAAGCTTTTAGAGCAATGCAAAAAAGCGGTATTACGGAGTTTGATGATATTGTGTTTAGAGGTTCGGCATCTGAATATAAGTCAAAATATCCGGCTTCACAAAGATATATCATTCCGAGCGGTGCTTTTGCGGAATCTAAAAAAGGTAAAAAATCCGGTCTTTATAAAATGTCTGAACAAGAAAAAATAAGACCGACAAAAAATGGAAAAAAAGATAAAAACAACAAAGCTCGTTTATTAGGACATCCTGATTTTGAAATTGGCGAAGATACCCTTATTTTGGCTCGTCAAAGATGTATTGAAGAAATCAACGGCAAACAAGTTAGGGCTATGTATGCAAGATTGGCAAGTACGGGAGCAACCATTGTGGCAAATGATTCAGAAGTTGCGTTAGGAAATTTCCAAACTGCCAGAATGCAACGTAGCGGTCATGCTTCTAAATCAGAAACCAAGAAAATGGTAAGAACTATCCAAGATACGGTAGAAAATCCTAATGATGTGGTGTATGTTCCTACACACGGCAATCCGACACAAATGATTAATACGGCAAAAGCAGTTAAATCTGAAGGGGCAAACTTTTATTTTGCCAACAATCTTGATGTTCTCAAAATGGGTAAAGATAAAACAGAAAAAATAGATGAAATAGTTTCTGATTATTGGATTGGTGTTTGCGAAGAAAGTGATAATAGTACAAGTAAACAAACATATACTTATACGTTAACAGATGAAAATTTTGTAGTTATGGAAGAAATTAAAAAAGTTGTAAGGAGTATTGCAAGAAAGCCAAGCAACTTAAAGGAAATGTCGCAAGGTAAAGGTGCAAGATAAAATAAAAAACTCTCTGAAATTTCAGAGAGTTTTTTATTTAAGTGGATTATTAAAATTTAATAGGGCAAATGTTTTTTTCTATCTCATTTTTCATTTTGCTATTAATATCCCACGTTTCTATAATATTATCTCTTTTTTCTGCTATATTCTCCATTTCTTTATTATAATCTTCAATATATTTATGATAACGGGTTACAACTTCATCTTGTAAAGTTTTTTTGAATTTTTCAGTTAAATTACCAATGCTTTCATGACCGGTTAGCGGGTCGTAGATTTTGGGAATTAACAAAACGTTCCAAGGACATTCAAATAAATATGGATTTTTTGTCATTCCGAATATGTGAGAAACTTGATAGTTAAAGATAGTCTTGTTTCTTACATATCCCGTTAATCTTTCAATCATTTTCTGCGGCTTATTATTTCCTGTCCCGTCAGAATATATGGGACAATCAAAAATTGCTTCAATAATTTTGTTAAAATATGTGGCTTTAACTTTATCTTGAGCATATTTTCTGATAGTAAGCTCTTCATGATTATTAATTTTGTTTTTCAGTTTTAGCCATTCTTCGTCAATCTTTTCAATACTTGGCCAAATAATACCGTTAATACCAAAATCAATAAATTCATCTTCGGTAATGTTAAAGTTATTCAAAAAAATGGTGTAACCGTCAATCATGACTTATTCAACCTTTTACAGATCGATAATTTCATTTAGTTTGAAATTTTCGTCGTACATATATCTTCTTTTGACATATTTTCCGGCCAATATATCGGGTAAAAAGTTTTTATCCGCTTCACGCATTTCTTCGTACGGAATCTTATCTGCATCTTGCCAAAAAGCATTAACTTCATCTTCTTTGCCCTTAATTGTACCGGAATATTTGGTACTCTTAAATATATGAACATAGAAGTTCATTGTCGGAAACTCGACATATCCGACCTGAACCGGATTTTCGATAGTTAATCCTGTTTCTTCCAATGTTTCTCGGCGAACACACTCTTCCATAGTCTCGCCTTCTTCTTTTTTGCCTCCGGGGAAATTAATACATCCTTTATTAATGCCTCTTTGGTGTCTTATCATTAAAAATTTGTGGTTTACGGTGTCCTCGATAATTGATAAAGAAGCTTCTTTTCTCATTTTTTCCTCGTTTAAGTTATTTAATAAACAATCTCATAATAGTTCAAAATAAGTATGTTATCAATGTTTTCTTTATTGGAAATCACAAAAATATATGTTATTATCTTCTTATGATTGAAAAATTGAAAAAATATAATGAGTTTTATTACCAAAACTGTTCGCACGGAGACAAAGCTCTTTCGTGTATATTTAAGTTTGAAGACAGAGGTACAAAACTAATATTGACTGCTCCTCATTCTACCCGCAGCTTTATAAACAAACAAGAACGTTTTTCCGATTTATATACCGGAGCGATTACTCAGTTTGTCGGAGAAACAGCAAAAACGTCAACTATCATAAGACAAAAATATACTCCTTATAAAGCTCTTATTTCCGATTTTATCGGCAACAACAATTTGCAAGAACATTATTTTTTGGATATACATGGTTTTGAAAAAGATATTCCTTATGATATTTGTTTGGGAATAGGGGAAATGGATAAAGATAGCTATCCTTATCTGCAGGAAATTGTGCAAACTATTCAAAGTTTTGATTTGCGAGTTGCGATTAATCATGAAAATTATATGGGATTGCGAGGTTTGACCGGACGTTATCAAAGAACATATAATAAGCCTAATGTGATTCAAATGGAAATTCGACGTCATTTACGAGATTTTTATAATAATCAGGAAAATGTACAAAAAATAACTATTCCAATGTTAGAAAAAATCACAGGTTTATATAAGTTGTAATGAAGAGAGAGAATATATATGGAATTATCTTGCCCGAATGCTGTCAGATTACAAAAACCAGAATATACCGGTAACGGAAACCGATTAAACGGTCTGTTTTTAAGTCAGGCAATGCAAGATGGAGAGGCTGTTCGCAAGCTTATTCATAATGGTACATGGTATGCCGAGGATATGTTATCAGCTTTGTACAGATATTATCAAACAAAGGACAAAGACACTCTTATAGCGGATATTGAAAACATAGAAAGCCAATGTTTAGGGATACCAAATATATCAATAGATGTGAAAGACGGAAAGAAAATAGTCACTGACTGGAGTTTTGATGAGGGAAGAGAGTCATATTGGGCAGATTTAAGCAAATATGATGAAAAACATACAATTTATGTTTTTGATTATATGAGTTTTAACGAAGTTGGTAAACAATATGAAAATGTAAGTGTGGCAGAAGTTTTACGTGATACTGTAGAAAAACGGAGTTATGTTGTCTTAAATTGCCCTAAAACAGGAGATGAAGAATTAGATTTATTGTTATTAAATCTTTATCATAATAAAGATAATGATCTTCATCAACCAACCTATACGAAGGCACTTAAAAAAATAAATGATAAGATGATTAATGCATTTTCCGATAGGGGAGAACCGTTAGAAGAGCACAAATATATCCCTGCAATTATAATGCTGGAAGAACAATCAAAAAAAGTATTTGATAACATAGATTATCGTGAGCAACATGGGTTTTACAAAAGTAAATTATGTCAAGAATTATTGAAGTTTTCATATTTAACCAGTTTTCAGATTATTAAGTTTGATGAAAATGATTTAAATCAATATGTTAATAATGTACAGTTTGCCGGAAATTGGCAAGTTGCACAAAGGATAATAACTCATAAAATTACCGAAAATAATCCATATTATAATAGTGTAAATACCGGATTTTTAGGATTAAATAATATCAGACCTCGGCCGAAAGAAAAAATGTATGCAGAATATTATGACAAAGATTTAATCTATCAACAACACATGGATATGTTAAAAAAATCCCTTTGATTTTTATCAAAGGGATTTTTGATTATGACGTCAAATTTAGTCTTTTAAAGCTTCTGATACAGCTTTTTTGACGTGGATTGCGGTACTGTTATACACGGGGATAGGAGATATGTTAACTCGTAATATCTCAAGCTCTGTACACCCGAATATAATGCCTTGTGCTCCTTTTTCTCGCAACTGCTCAATGATTGCTTTGTATATTGCACGAGAAAAAGGTCTTACTTCGCCTTTGCACAATTCGTCGAAAATAATGCGATTGAGCTCATTTTGTTGCCTCACTTCAGGAACAATAGCCTCAATACCTGCATCTGCGAGCATTTTTACGTAGAACTCGTCAGACATGGTAATTTTTGTTCCGAGAAATCCGACCTTTGTGATGTTGTCAGCTTTGAGCTTTTCAATAGTTGCTTCAACAATATGAATTAACGGAATGTTTACACCTTCCATCATATCTTCGGCAACTTTGTGCATAGTATTGGTCGCCATGACAATAAAGCCAGCACCGGCCTTTTCCAAGTTTTTAGCTGCATTGTTAAGTATAACGGCAGCGGAAGCCCAGTCATTTTTATTTTGCAGTTCGACAATCTCGGCGAAATTAACAGTTATCATGATAATTTCCGGAGAATTGTGACCGCCGAGCATTTTATTTATCTGCTCATAGATAGCACTACAATAGTGAAGAGTAGATTCCATACTCATTCCACCGATAATACCGATTTTTTTCATTTGGATAATAGTTAAAGGTTAATAATCAAATTCAATGTGACAAATACTAATATATTTGTCTAAAATGTGCAAGAAAATATTTTTAAATACATAAAATTTGCATAAAATCAAAGGGAAAAATATTGACTGAAAACGATAAAAGAGTATAAGTATATTATTAATTGATTTGAGGTTATCATGAAAAGATATAAAAACGCATCAGAACTTTATGATATATTTTATAAAGAGCGTAAAGAAGATATTGCTTTCTATAACAAGATATTAAAAGAGTATAAAAAAACTTTTTCCAATAATAAAGTTATTGAAATAGGTGCCGGTACGGGTAGAGTTTTGTTGCCGATAGCTGCCCGTAATCCTGATTTAGAATTTCATGCCGTTGACGTTATTGGTGATGAAATTGAAGTTTTGAAAGAAAAAGCCGCAAGAGAGGGAATAAAAAATATTGTAACTCACGTTACCGATATAAATGATTTCCAACCTAAAGAAAAATTTTCTTTTGCATTTGCTCCGTTTAGAGTTATGCAACATTGTCAATCATTAGATGAAATGGACCGATTTGTAAAAAGTACAAAAGACGTGCTTACCGATGATGGTCGTTTTGTTTTTGATTTGTTTAATCCTTGGGTTCACATGTTGGTCCGAGAAGGTGTTGTATTTGAAGGCAATTATCACGATGATGACGGAAACAAAATCAATCGCAGAGTTGAAGTTAATGAACGGGACTATTTCAAACAAACTCAAAATATTGAAGAATATTATTCCGTAGAATATACTGACGGTAAAAAAGACAATTTCGAATGGTTATATACTACCAGTTACTTTTTCAAAGATACGGCGGCACTAATTTTGGAAAAAAATCAGCTGACCGTTGAAAACTTGTATGGTAATTTTGACAGAACTCCGTTTGGAAAAGGACAATACCCCGGAGAATTGATTTTTGATTGTGTTAAACAAAAGAAAGGAAGATAAATGTTTTTTCCTCCATATGCAAAAGAATTAAATGATTATCGTCAAGCTTTGGTAAAAGGATTTATTGATAATTATAAAAAATACGGTTATCAACAAGCTACCCCTTTACCGATAACTTCAAAAGAAGATAAAAGTGTTATTTTTATCGGAGCTGCGGTTTCTGCATTGAAAAAAGATTATGTTCTTCCGTTAAATATTCCTGAAACAGGATTGGTTTTAGCACAAGATTCGGTAAGAACCAGAAATATTCGAAATATGCTTAATGATGAAGTTAATCCCAAATGGGGTTCATATTTCACTAACATAGATACGGTAAGGCCGTATGAAGGGAAAGAAGATGCTATTTTTCAAGCATTAGATTTTTTCAAAAACACGGTAGGTCTTGAAGATGATGAACTTCTCCTGCGGGTGAATAGTCGAGATGAAGAATTGATGAAAATTGTCGAAATGACCGGACACCCTACGGTTGAATACGATGCTCATCCGGAAAAATATTATCGTCATACAATCGGAATAGAAGGTGTTTATGGTGAAAACTTTAATTTTGCGGTTAAAAACAGGCAAAGCGGAGAATTTTCCGATGTAGGAAATTATATTATATTCCGAGATAAAGATTCAAAAAAGCCTTTGTTTTTGGAAGTAGGATTCGGAGATACGTCAATTATGCAACAAACTTGCGGATTGCCTCACATTTTGGACTGTTATCCTTTTCCAAATCACGAAGCCTTAAATACCAATCATAAATTTAAGGATTGTATAATAACTTCTTTAGCTCTCATGCGAGAAGGTTTAGAGCCTTCCAGCAAAGATGAACAAACCAAAATTTTATACAAATATTTGCGTGGTTTGCATTATTTTGCTAATAAAAGCGGTTTAAGAATTGAAGAAACTTCAAAACTTATATATCATTCCGAAAATATGATTTTTGGAGATGTAAAAGCACATCAAAAAATTATAGATTTGTTCAACAATAAAGAGCAAAGAATTACAGAACTTAATGCAGCAACAATTATGGCATTAAAAAAACAAAGAGGAGAGTAGAATATGATTTTTCCAAAAAAATTAAAGCCGGGATCACATATCAGAGTTATTGCACCATCAAGAAGCTTTAAAATAATATCAGAAGACTGTCGGGAAATTGCAAAAAAATGTTTTGCAGAAATGGGAATAACCGTATCATATTCTGCCAATGCCGATGAATTTGATGATGTTGCATCATCTTCCGTTGCTTCTCGAGTTGCTGATTTGCACGAAGCTTTTGCCGACAAAACCGTTGACGGAATTTTTACGGCTATCGGCGGGTTTAATTCTAATGAACTTTTGTCTCATATTGATTATGAGTTGATTAAAAACAATCCCAAAATACTTTGCGGCTTTTCGGATATTACCGCTTTATGCAATGCTATTTATGCTAAAACCGGTTTGGTCACTTATTCCGGTCCACATTTTTCAAGTTTCGGGATGATAAAAGGCATAGAATATACAGTTGAATATTTCAAAAAATGTTTTATGCAAGATGAACCTTTTGAACTTTTGCCGTCTCCTGATTGGTCTGATGATATGTGGTTTTTGGATCAGGAAAATCGTAATTTTATTAAGAATGACGGATTTTGGACTATCAATTCCGGCAAAGCTGAAGGGAAAATTGTCGGCGGTAATTTAGGTTTGTTAGATGAGCTTAAAGGAACTCCATATTTTCCTGATATAAAAGACAGTATTCTGTTTTTAGAGCATTGTGCCGAACATGAACTTTGGGTGTTTAATCGAAACCTTCAAGCACTTGCTCAACATCCTGATTTCAAAACCGTAAAAGCTATTGTCTTCGGACGTTTTGAACCTGCTAATCCGATGACGAAAGAGCTATTGGAAAAAATGGTTTTATCCAAAAAAGAATTGGAAGGCAAAGTTATTGTCGGAAATGTTGATTTTGGTCACACCACTCCGATTATCAGTTTTCCGATAGGCGGACATTGTGTAATTGACGGTAACAAAATTAAAATTACGAAGTTTTAGAGAAAATAAATGATACTTACCGGTTCGGAAATAAAAAAATATCTCCGAAAAGGGGATATTGTCATTAGTCCGTTTAATGAAGAACAACTCAATCCAAACAGTTATAATTATCGTTTGGGAGATATTTTGACATATAAAGAAGATAATGGAGAATATAAAACCATTACTATTCCCGAAGAGGGATTTGTTCTTTATCCCAATCGAGTTTATTTGGGACATACATTTGAAGTTTTAGGCAGTAAAAAATGTGCCATGTCCTTAATTGGGCGCAGTTCTACCGGAAGATTAGGGCTTTTTTTACAAGTTTCTGCCGACTTGGGACATACCGGAGCAGAACATAAATGGACTTTGGAACTTGTTGCCGCAAAACCGATACGAATTTATCCGAATATGATAATAGGGCAAATTTCGTTTTGGGAAAATTATGGCGAAGCTACCTTATATGAAGAAGGATATTCTTCTTATTCCGAACCGCAGATTTCTAAATATGAAGAACAATTTATGGGGCATAAAAAATGATTTTGACAGGTAATAAGATAATTGAAGAAGTTAAAAATAATCGCATTATTATTGAGCCGTTTAATAATGATGCGGTAACTACCAATTCTTACGATTTAACTTTGTCCGATAAGTTAGTTATATATACCGATGAGATTTTAGATCCTAAAAAAGAACCTCATACAAAAATAGTTGAAATTCCTGATGAGGGATATGAGTTAAAACGGGGAGAATTTGTTTTGGGTAGCAGTAACGAATTTGTCGGCAGCGATTTTTATGTTCCCATCGTTCACGCAAAATCAAGCATTGCAAGGCTTGGACTGTTTATTCATATAACATCGGGACTGTTTGATATTGGTTGCAAATGCAATGTAACTTTTCATCTGTATGCAACAATGCCAATAAAATTATATAAAAATATGCCAATCGCTCAACTTACGTTTTGGAAAACATTAGGTGATATAAAATTATACAACGGCAAATATCAGAATGACCATGGAGCAGTAGCTTCAAGGATATATAAAGATTTTAAGTAAATCTATTTCTTCTTGATACATGTATTGAGATATCTGTACAATGTTGAGCGAGAGCATTTTAATTTTTTTGCTATATTGCTTTTCGGTTCCTTGTTTTTTAGCATTTCTTTTATTTTAGCTTCTCTTTTAATTAATTTGTTAGGTTTTTTAGAACCTACGGGTCTTCCCAGTTTCTTTCCCGCATCTCTCAGTCTTTTTAATGTTGCTTTAGTGCTTATGGATGTTCTTTGTCTTCGTATATAATTTTTTAGGTATGCTTTCCAGTTGGCACAACCTTGTTCTTCAAAAAATTGCTCTAAAAAGATAATCATAAATTCGTGTCTTCTGGCCCCTTCTTTTTTACCTGCCGGAGTTAGAAGTAATTCGTAAAGTTTAAACATTTTTTCAAAAAAATGATTTATAAAATTATCAGAGCGACGATCTTTTTCTTTATATTCCTTTGCAGACATATTAACCACAGGCCAAACATTTTTATCAAAAAGCGGAGTGCCATATTTGTTACATCGTGCAAGTGCAAAAGTCAGGCATCGCACGACACCCACGGCTCCCATAGCTTCCAACATATCAGCATCGGATACGATTTGTCCTTCCAAGGTTTTAGGCTCAATTCCACTAATACGTTTAGAATATCCGATTGTTGAAATAATGTCACAAACTTTTTGTTGTATTTTTTTACCTATTTTGGCCTCAGTCATAATTCTGCGAGAATTTATTAATTTTTCGGCACACTCATTTCCGAACAGTTTATAATCATCGCAATCATGAAGCAGGGCAGCCAACGCAACAATATCTCTGTTTGCGTCTTTTTCGGTATCACAAATTTTCATAGCATTTTGATAAACTTTCTCAATGTGGTCAAATCCGTGCCCAGTATTATCTTTATCTAATAAATTTTTAACTGCATTGATTATTTGTTCCATTTTTTACCCCTATTCAAAAGTGTATCCGTCAAAAGTGATTTTAGTAACATAAAATTGTCTGCAAAGTCCGGCCCCCGGGCGACCTCCATAGAGTATTTTTTCATGAATATCACCGGGTTCTTTAGCTGTTTCTATATTAAATTGACTAAATTTGCCGGTTCCTTTCCAATCCATCAAGTAGCCCTCAATTTCTACAATATCACCGACTTTCAAAATTGCAATTGCTTTTTTTATGGCCAAATTTGCCGGAATTACGTGGTTATTATTAATTTCATGATTGTTAACAATAGGATTATCGGCATATTTATATGACCATAACAAACCTCTTTCTTCGTGGTCAAACTTTATTTTCTTCCAATTATTATCTTGTGCAGTTTCTCCATGGATTATTGATAAATCAACAGAAGCAACGGCATTATACAGTTTCACGTTTTTTCTTCCGGCAGAGTGATACCATGTTTTTATTACTCCGTCGTTCCAGTCAACAAATACAACTCTCCCTTTGACTGAATATTTACGACGTAATACATATTCTATATCATATCCGCCTATTTGGGCTTTATCCCATGGTTGATTTTCAGGAAAGCGTTCAAACTTTTCTTCGCCTATTTCAATTTGTCGTCCGGTATATTCTCCCCATAAAAACTGGTATAAAGGTTTTTTGCCAAACCAACAAAACAAGCAACAAAAAATGATGAGTATAATTTTCCAATTCTTTTTCATGCAATTAGTCCACAAACCCGTCAACGGTAAAACTTTTACCGTCGAAGTTCAGACATATAATCGAACAATTATTTATTTCCACTGCTTTATATCCCAGCCCCAACAATGTTTGTGATAAAATTATTCCGTGTCCGGCAATGGCAATATTTTTATTTATATCAGCATATTTGTTAAGTCCTTCAAAAATACGTTTTCGAACCTGTCTTTTGGTTTCTCCGCCTTTTATGGAAATATCCAAAAACTTTTCATCATTGCTTCGCCAATTTTTATAAAATTCGCCATATTTTTGTATTGCTTCAAGATAGCTGATGCCCTCGGCTTCACCGACATTTACCTCAATAAAGCAGTTATCTGTACAAATATCGGCTCCAATGCTTCTATTTACCAATTCTGCAGTTTCTTTGGCTCTTTTAAGGGGGGAAGATATAATTAGAGAAATGTTCTTATCGGCCAATTTTTTTCCGGCATCAATAGCTTGTTGTTGTCCTAATTCCGTAAGCAAAGAACTGTCCGTATGTCCTTGTATCAATCCTTGTTTATTAAAGGTACTTTGACCATGACGAAACATATAAATTTTTGACATATTTTTACCATATAATATAATTTATAACGCATTAATTATACTGATAAATTTTATTTTTGCAACAGTTTTAAAAATGTTTCTTAATCGAAATTTTTTGTTATTAGGATAACTTAAAAAATTAATTGATTATTAAATAATATACAAATAAGCTCAAGTCATCCCGGGGACTAAATCCGGACAGTTTAACAAAAAAAAGGAGACTATCTCATGAACTTTAAAACTATGCTTTTAACTACTGCTGCTGCAACATTAATTGCTGGCGCTGCATCTGCAAAAGATTTTACAGGTTCTTTGTTTTTGCCTGCTAAAGGTGAAGTTCTTTCTAATACCAGCGTTTTTTATGAACGTACAAATTTCAAAGATGTTGATTATGCATGGGAAGATTTGTTTGCAAAAGAACATCTTACCTATGGTGTAACAGACAATTTCTCAGTTTATGGTGCAATTGCCAATGCTTTTGATTTTGAAGGTTTGACCAATCGTGCATATAACAACGAAATTAACCTCGATTATGAAGTTGGTGTAAAATATAACTGGAGCAACGGACGTTTGTTGACGCAAGTTGGCTTAGGTTATTATACATACGATGAATCTTCTTGGTATGGACATAAAGATGCTTGGAATGACGATTGGTATAAAGCATTGAAATTTGAAGCTCAAGTAGGTTATGCTATGGATAATGGCTTAACACCTTATGCAATGTTTACGGCTGACGGTGATATTGATGAAAGTGATAGAGATATTTATTACACAGTGTTTGCCGGTTTCCACAAAACATTTGATAAAGCCGCTCTTGATGCAGGTATTCGTTATGAATTTGAAACCGATGATGGTTCAAATACAAACGAATGGTATGTTCAAGCAGAAGCTAACTATTTTGTAAAAGATAATGTAGCTGTCGGTGTATTCGGAGATTATTATCTTGACGGAACATCTGATAAATACATTGATTATGACTATACCGCAGGTGTAAACTTAAAAGTATTGTTCTAATTGGTCAAAGATAAAAAAGGAGCGGGAAACCGCTCCTTTTTTACGCACAAAGTTTATATGTATCTTGAGCTATTACCAGTTCTTCGTTAGTAGGTATCATATATACTTTAACTTTGCTTGCAGGGGTTGATAGTTCAACAAATTGAGAGCGAAGTTTATTCTTTTCTTCATCTATTTCCACTCCCATAAATTTTAGCCGCTCGCATATTTTTTGTCGTAAAAATGATGAATTTTCACCAATTCCCGCAGTGAAAATTATGGCATCAACTCCTCCCATTTCAGCAGTATAAGCACCAATATATTTTATAACATTATGAACATAAATATTGATGGTTGTAATAGCTTGTTCATTGCCTTCGTTATACATTTTTTCAATATCTCGTGTATCTGAATACCCTCCCGATAGAGCCCAAAGCCCGGATTCTTTGTTCATCATCTGATTTACTTCATCAGCGGTTTTGTTTTGAGTTTGCATTATATAAAGAGGAATATAGGCATCTATATCGCCACATCTTGTTCCCATTGTAACCCCGCAACTTGCTGCAAAACCAAATGATGTATCAATACTTTTTCCGTTTTTAATTGCAGTTATTGAAGAACCGCTTCCCAAATGACAAGAAATAATTTTTTCTGCACTCGGCATAATCTTTCGCAGTTCATTAGATACATAATAATGTGATGTACCATGGAAACCATATCTTCTAATTCGATATTTTTCGTATTGTTCCAATGGCAAAGCATACAAAAATGCCTCTTTAGGCATGGTTTGATGAAAAGCGGAATCAAAAGTAGCAACTTGTTTTATATTAGGTAACAAACTTTTCATTGCTTCGATTCCATATACAAAAGCATTGCCATGAAGAGGTAATAAATCTTTTGTTTCGTAGATTTTTTCCATGACCTCATCATCGATAACAACCGATTTGTCAAAATATTCTCCGCCGTGCCCGAGTCTATGTCCGATAGCCCATAACTCATCAATGCTTTTCAGAGAACCTTTCAGCAATATATCTAAAATAGCTTTAAGGGTTGTTTTATGATTGTCCAAAGGAATAGTCTCGACTTGCTTTTCTTCTCCTTCTTTTTGATAGGAGATATTGGAGCCGTCAATACCGATACGCTCTGCTAAGCCTTTTATTATAACCTTATATTCATTACCATCTGTCGCAAAGAGTTGAAATTTTAACGAAGATGAACCGGAATTTATTACTAAAATTTTTTTCATGTAAACAGTCCTTACTTTAATATCTGTATGGCATTGTAAAGTATATTATAAAAAAAGAAACAAAATGTCATAAATAAACCACAGCCATATTTATATATCGTTTACTAATTTGTACCAATCTGTTAACATATCAATACAATTCGACAGAGGAGGGAGATTATGATAAATAAAGCCTTAAATTTTGCAATTAATGCTCATTGCGGAGCAACCAGAAAAGGATGTGATACTCCGTTTATTCTCCATCCCCTTGAAGCAGCTTCAATAGTTGCCAGAATGACCGATGATATAGATTTGATTATAGCTGCTCTTTTGCATGACACAATCGAAGATACCGATGTCACTTATGAAGATATAAAAAATGAATTTGGTGAAAAAATAGCACGAATAGTTGCCGGAGAAAGTGAGGATAAAGATAAAACTTGGCACGAAAGAAAATCACACACTCTCCAAACATTAAAAAATGAACCGACAGAAATCAAGATTGTCGCAATGGGCGATAAATTATCTAATATGCGTTCAATGGCCAACGATTATGAGAAAATCGGCGACAAATTATGGGAACGTTTTAATGTTAAAGACAAAACCATGCAAGGATGGTACTATAAAGGTCTTGTGGAATGTTTCGAAGAAATAAAAAATACAAGAGAATATAAAGAATACAAAAAGTTAGTGGAGCAAGTTTTCGGATAAGATATTACAAATTAAGTTTTTGATAGCCAAAAAAACAAAAAATAGCCAAAAAGTAGTATTTTTTTGTTGATTTTGTTCAATTAAAAGAGTATCGTATAAAAAGTTAGAAATATCTTTATGTTCAATTTTTAAATTAAACCTTACAATTATGAGTAAAACTAAAAATCAAGCCAATTTGGTACAAGAGTTGCCAGGTTGGGACTTGTCTGTAGCATTTTACAGCAGTATGGAAGACCCTCAGATTGAAGCAGACAAAAAAACGCTGAATAAGCTCGTCAAGGGGATAGCTATCTATCGCGATACGATTGTTGAATTAGCTCCTTACGAACTCAGCATTTTGCTGGTGAAGTATGAAGCGGTCATTCAGCTTAGCCGTAAGCTATCGTATTTTGCGTTCCTTTATTCGGATACGCACAAAGACGATATGGAAGTATCGCGCTTTAAGTCGAAGATTGAGGAGGAAGTTTCTCGTGCTTTTGAAAGCCTCGGCTTCATTCACTTCGAGCTCAACGCTCTGCCTGACTACAAGAAATTTGAGTTTCTCAATCATCCGAAGTTGCAGCGTTGGATTTCGTGGTTGCGTAGCCTGTTTGTAGGTTATTGGTCACTTTCGGAAGGTGCATCGTTTATCATCAACAAGAAGTCTTTGGTGTCTTCATCATGGGACCGATTGTACGATGAGACCTGTGCAAAACTGAAGTTCCGCTTCAAGGGTAAGACACTCAACGAGGCTGAAATCAGGGCTAAGATGCACTCAAAGTCAGCAGAAGAGCGACGTTTGGCTAGGGCCGAGATGAACCGTGTATACATGGAAAATGCTCATATCTTTGCCATGTGTTACAACATGATATTAAAAGATAAGAGTGTTGACGATGAACTCTACGGTAACAGTGAGCCGGTATCTGAGAGCCTGTCTCATAATCATATCTGCAAGGAAGACTTGTTGGCTATGGTTAATGAAGTAACGGACTCCTATCTCCCTATCTCTCAGCGCTTTTACAAGCTGATGGCAAAGCTGATGAAGGTTGATCATCTCAATTATGAGGATCGCAACTATATTCCGATTGAGAGCAGCGGTAAGAAGATTTCGTGGGCGGACTGTGTGCAACAGGTGATACAGGCTTATGCTTCGTTCTCTGTAGAGTATGCAACCTATGCCGCGGAAATCGTTAACAGTAACATTATCGACGTGCCAACACGTAAGGGAAAGACCAGCGGTGCATATTGTATCAGGGGAGAAGTTCCGTACATTTTACTGAACTTTACCGGTAATGCAGATGATGCCAATACATTTGCACACGAACTCGGTCATGCCGTACACCATTTGTTGTCGGCGCAGGTCGGTGTTTTGAACGACACTACACCTACCGCTCTTGCAGAGGTTGCATCGGAGTTTGCTGAAAACCTGTTGTTCAAGCAGCAGTTAGCGAATGTCAAAGACAATCGAGAGAAGTTAGCGTTACTCATTTCTCGTGTACAGGACATGATTAACTCGATTCATCGACAGATTGCGCTGTACAAGTTTGAGGAGCGCACTCATCGTGAGCGTAAGAAGGGCGAACTCTCAACTGAGAGGCTGAATCAGATTTGGCGTGAAGAGGTTTCTCGTTACATGGGATTCGATGTTGGCGAGGATGCCGAGTATATGTGGATGGAAGTATCCCATATTTTCGGAAAGCCGTACTACGTTTATTCATACGCTTTTGCGGGTTTGGTTGTTAACAACCTGATAAAAGCCTATGAGAATTGGAACGAGAACGACGACTTCCAGTTGAAGGAAAGTTTCGATGATCTGTATCTTGACATGTTGTCAAATACCGGCATCGAGGACTTCAAGAGCTTGCTCGAACCGTTCGGAATTGACGCTGATGATCCCGAGTTTTGGGCTAACGGACTTTCTGTCATTACAGAGTATATCGACGAGATTGAGAAGTTAGCAAAGAGTGAAGGACTGCTCTAAGAGAGTACTACTTTAATCGAAAGGCCACCATCGGAAGATGGCGGCCTTTCTTTTTTTTGTCGTTGGCTACATGTTCTGTACAACCTTCGAACTTTTACAACAACATCGCAAATTGTCTAAGTTTATTCAATATAAAAATAGCTTCTTATGATACCAATTTACTTATCCCTACGATACACTCATTCTCCACATTTTTTGTAATATATCAATTATACTCGTATATATTTATCAGACGACTGAAAACCATAAAATACTTGCATATAATCAGATACCAATATACACTTAATCGACAATGCAAAAAATTACAAACGGGAGATAAAATAATGAAAGCTATCGTTGCTACGCCTAAAAAAATTAAGAGTATATTTCAAGATACTTATGTGATTCCAGATTTTCAGCGCCCTTACTCTTGGGAAGAAGAACAATGCTTGACGTTGCTAAACGATATTATCGATTATTTTGAGGAAAAAGGCAATACAAGTGATGATGAATATTATTTAGGTAATATTGTTTTTTATTGTGAAAAAGGAAAATACAACGTTATTGATGGTCAACAACGTTTAACAACATTGCTTTTATTGTTAAAAGCCCTTTACTCCAAAGCAGCCATAGCTAAGGCATTGGAAGAATGTATTAAGCAAAAAGACACGTTAACCGGGGAACTTATTAATAAGATGAAAATAGAATCAAACGTGATCGAAGAGGATTATAACGAATTGCAAGATATAATACTGAATGATAACTTTGTAGGTGATAGCAGATTTAAGAAAAATTACAACAAATTACTTGAAAGATTGAGTGAATGGATGCGTAATCGTTCGTCTGATGAAATAAATAACTTTATTCTGACGGTATTGAATAATGTCGGGATGTTGCCGATAGAATGTTCATCGCTTGACGATGCTTTAGTTATTTTCAATACAGTAAATAATCGCGGCATGCCCTTGAGCGATGCCGATATTTTTAAAGCGCTTATGATTAAAGAAGGTACCGCCAAAGATAGTAAAAAACGGAAAGAATTTGTAAATCGTTGGAATGCCCTTAATGAAGATGAATATATTGAAGGATATTTTCGTATTTTGATGCATATGATACGCGCAGAAAACAATGTTATAGATCGAGAAATCGGGTTGCGTAAATTTTATGAGAAAGATAGCCATAACAATCTGAAACCATACGAAAATGTGCTGTTATCACTTGAAAAAATCAAATATTTTGATGATGAATATCCAATTACGAGTCGTATGAAAAATCTGTGGAGTGTAATTTATTGGGAAAAACCAAATGATTACGCTTGTTATCCGATTTTTGCTTATTGGTATAAATATGCCGAATTACATGAAGAAGACGGTGAAAATATATGGAAATTACCTGCTGATAAAATGGATGAATTTGAAAAATTACTTGAGGCAACAATCAAATATTATTTTGTTAATGCTATTGCATATAATACCGTTAACAAAGTTAAAGATACAACGTATAAAGTTTGTGCCGCGATTATGCATGACAAAAATTATTTACAATTTTATACTGAGAATTACAGCGTAGCATATGATATTTTTAAGCAAAAGATTGAACTTTACGAGTATGGTAAATGCCGTAAAGGTTTAGTTTATTTGCTTGCGATTTTGAATGAAAATCAAGATCAAGAAGCGTTGTATAATGTAGATAAAAAAGATTTGGAACATATTCTACCGCAAAAGGGCGGTTATAATAATTATAACGGTTGGTCTGAGCAAGAATATAAAGAAAAACTGAATACTCTCGGTAATTTTGTTTTGTTTGAAAAACCAAAGAATATTAGAGCCAGTAACGACTTCTTTGCCAAGAAAAAGAAAGAATATGAAACTTCAGATATTCAAGAAGTAAAGGATTTGTTAAAGTTGTCTGATTGGACATATAGAGAATGTGAAGAGCGAGAAAAACAAAAAGAAAATGAAATTTTGGAGTTTTTTAAAATGTCTTAATATCTAACATAATAAAGCCACCTTTTAAGGTGGCTTAAATTTGGCTGCTTCACCTGGACTCGAACCAAGATTGACGGAGTCAGAATCCGCTGTCCTACCATTAGACGATGAAGCAACATAAAAAATTAGCATTTTTCTATGTTATTTATCCCAAAATGTCAATATAAAATCTAAAATTTGTAGTATATAGATTATTGTTATTGACAAAACTTCATATTTTGTTAATAAATAAAAGCATATTTTATGCGAGTTTTCAAATGGATTTACTAAAAAAAGTTTCAGGCATTATAAAAAAAGTATCAAATGATGTTATTATGCCTAATTTCTACAATCTTCGCAGAGACCCGAGTTTTCGAGAAAATGCGGCGGAAGTGGTGACGCAAGCCGACATTGAATCTGAGCGACATTTAATTCATGAGCTATCAAAAATAATTCCCAATTCTTTGGTGGTTTCAGAAGAATGGAGTAAGAATTATCCTTATATATCAACCTGCTTCGAAGATAGAAATGTAAAAAATTTATGGGTGATTGATCCTCTGGACGGCACCCAAAATTTTATTAATAAGAGCGAAAATTTTGCTGTTGCCGTAACATTGATGGAAAGAGGCCATCCGGTGGCAGCGTGGATATATTTGCCGTATAAAAAGCAAATGTTATACGGAGATGAGGTTCATGGGGTTTTTCTGAATGATCAAAAACTTAATTTTTCAAATCAGGTATCAAAAATAAAAAAAATGGATGCAAACGGAGCTTTAGCTCCATACGTCGGTAAATCTGTAAAATTAATGAGAGCACATTCTTGTTCGTGCTCTTATTTTAATTTGATAACCCAGAAAACTGATGCTGTCGTATTCAGCAAAAAGTTGTTACCATGGGATCATACTGCCGGAGCTTTTTTACACAAATGTTCAGGTGGATTTAATGCTTTTATTGACGGTACCAGATATACGCCGGCCAGAGATGGAGTTAATACTTTAATTTTAGCACCAAATAAAAGATTGTGGATGGAACTAAGAGGAAAAACTCGTTCTTGGTTACAACAAATGGAACAAGAGAATGATATAATAAAACAGTTCAAAGGAAGAAGACGATGAGTACAATTAAAGGCATATCATGGGATTTTTGGGATACTCTTATCGCTCATAAAGATAATGCCGAAGTTAAAAGTGTTGATGAAACGAGAGCTGCATTTTTGTCTGAGTTGTTGAATGTTCCGTTTGAGAAAGCATGGAGTGAGCTTAAAGGACATCTTCCGGAAGAAGACGGCGATTTTGCTCAAGGTATTTCAGTTGAAAAAAGATTTGAATATTTGGCTGATAAATACAATGTTAATTTTAATATTGAAGATATATCTCAAAAATTTTCATCTATTTCCATAAAACATGATATCGGATTGGTTCCGGGAGTAAAAAAAGCTTTAGAAGAAACAAAATTCAGATTAGTGTCTGTTTGTAATACAAAGTGGACCAAAGGTGATGATTTAAGAAAACTGATGGAAAAAAATGATATTACACGTTTTTTTGAAAATTGTTATTTTTCAGATATAGGGCATTATGCTAAACCATCAGTTAAAGCATTTGAAAAAGCATGGAAAGAAACCATAAATTTGGAAGAAACTTTACATATAGGTGACAATTTATCAAAAGATATTAAAGGTGCAAAAAATATCGGAGCTAAATCTATAGTATGCAGAGTTGTAAAGAAAAAGCCCAATATTCAAGATGAAATAGCCGATGCAACTATCTATGATTATGAAGGACTGTCTGCTCTGATTGCTTCAATTATGGGAAAAACACCCGATGAAAAATGGGAGGTTATAGGCAAAGGCACTCCCGTATCCAATATTAAGAGAATAGCTTCGAGATGCGGAAATGATATCGGAAATATTATAATTGGGGATATTATTTCTCAAAATCAGGCCAGTGCAATAATTTCTACGGGGCAAAATCAACAAAAAGACATTCCAGGGATTTATGACTTTGACGGAGATATTTCTAAATTATCTGAAAAATCATTGCTGATGATTGATTTTACAAAAGGATTGGTTTTCAAAAAATGGGAAAGATAAAAAAAATATTTATTATCGGAAACAGCGGTAGCGGAAAGTCAACATTAGCTAATGAGTTAAATGAGATATTAAATCTCGGTTATTATGAAATAGATTCATACAGATGGAATAAAGATTGGACAAGAGTATCTGAAGAAGTATTTGAAAATAGATTAAATAATTTGATAAAAAATGATACATGGATTATTGAAGACGGGTCAAAAATTAGTATAGAAAAGTTTAAAAACGACGCAGATATAATTATTTGGCTGAAAATAAATGTCTTATTATGTTTATTGCGTCTTATCAGACGCTCATTCATGCGGTGGATAAAAAAAGATATCAAATCTCCTGAGCCGATAATTATGGCTTTGAAACATTGGAGACATTGCTTAAAGTATAAACTCAATAAAAAAGAAGAATTATTTGAAGGAATTTTGGAAAATCAAAGAAATAAAATTATTGTTGTAAAAAATAAAAAGGATAAACAAGAATTAATTAAATATCTAAAGAGGGAATAATGGGAAAATTAGTTGTAATATCAGGGCTGCCTGCAAGCGGAAAATCGACACTGATTAGAGAATTAAAAGAAAAATATGGTGTTATATCTGTTCCCGAGCATAACGAATGGGTAAAGGGAAAATTTCCTAAAGTGCCGGAAAATATTGAGGAAAAAATTGAGAAACAACGTTTTTTTCTAAATTTGGATATTGCCAGATACAATTGGGCGATGGAACATCTTGATAAAACTGATATTATAATTTCTGATACGGACTTTACATCTCCGTTAGCTCATAATTATGCCGAACGTTGGTTGTTGCCCGATTTTAATATCTACGATTGGATGGTAGATGAATATATTGAGCAACTAAAAGCTAAAAAATTGGGATTAGCTGACTATTACATATATTTAGATGTTTCATTTGAAAACAGATTAAAGAGAAGAGAAGAGGATTTTCAAAATAGCGGTCGCAAACGTAACGATATGTTTTTTACAAATCCTTTTCCAAGAGATATGAGAGAATTTCATTATATTATGATAAATGAAAATTCTCATCGCAGATGTTTGCCTTCTACATGGTATGATAATACAAAAGATATCCGTGAGGCGGCTGACGATTTGTGGGATATTATTTCAAAAGTTAAAAAAGACGAAACACCGGAAGAAACTTTTAATAAATTTGCAAACTCTTTACAGGATACAAAAAATGACAAACAGCGGTAAAATTATAACAATTAGCGGTCTTTCTGCTTGCGGAAAAACAACACTGTTAAATATGCTAAGGGAAAAATATGGAGTTTTTGTTGCTCCTTCTGCTTCTTCTCTGCGTGATAAAAGTAAAACTTTTAACGATATTTCCGCTACACTGGAAGAAAATATTGAAAAACAAAAATATTATTTCGAATTAGATAAGAAAGTTTCTGCAATTGCAAAACATGCCAAAGAAGAAGGCAGAATAGTGTTATGCGACCGAGATTTTTTGTCGGCATTATCTCATAATTATGCTGTTCATCAACAATCTCCGGATACCAGTGTATATCCGTGGATGGTACAAGCATACACGAATGCAATAAAGGAAGGAGAGTTGATTATTCCTGACAAGCATATTTTTCTTGATGTGTCAATCGAAGAAAGAAAAAGAAGAAAATCTTCAGAGCCGTCTCGTTTTAGGGATAATTGTTTTTTTGAAGAAACATTTTCAGGAAATATGCGAGATTTTTATCATGGAGCATTACAAAATATACCGTCTTTGTGGGTAAAATATGATACAATGGAAGAAATTGACAAGATATTCGAGGCTGTTGAACAAAGCAAAGAAGAAAATAATGCATCTGGACATAATTTAGTTAATTTCCTAAAAGGAACAATTGATGATACAAGAGTTAATCCGTATATTGGAAAATATACCGGTAGATAACAATGCAATAGGAATTGAGGGTGTTCCCTTCGCCGGAAAAACATTTTATATCGAAAATAATTACAATTCGAATAACTTTTGTGCCGTAAAAGAGCACATGCTTTATGAGACCTCTCTGCCTGAATATGTAATATCAAAATGGCCTGAAGATGAGGCATTGATTATTCAAAGACAAAAATATTTTTTAGATATTGAGGAAAAAAGATGGATATCCTCTGACAATATATCTAAAACAAAAGTTTTCGATCGAACGATTTTATCAATTATGGGATATTTATACGCAAGAATTTGTAGCAATAATATATCTGTAAATATATGGCAAAAAGTACTCAATATTCTGATGCAACATAAAAATATTAAGCTTCCTTCAAATTTTATTTTTATAGATACGGCTTATCCGGTTTTGCAAAAACGTTTTATAAATAATCAACGAGGTTGTGAGGCATTTTTACAAGAAAAAAGTACTTATGAGCGTCTTAATCATTTTTATACAAACATATTAAACAAATTAAATGAGACAAATATAATTTCATTAAAAACAATAAAGTCGGAGCTATAATGAAAAAACTCAAAGTTGTTGAATTTCAAACTGTATCATATTGCAACTCTGATTGCTTAGTTTGCCCTTGGAGTCAATTAAAAAAATCTGCGGTGCTAAAATATATGAATGATGATACATGGAACAGTTTGTTGCAAGGGCTGGAAGAGATGCAACCGGATAGGGTTATTCCTTACCTTAATAATGAACCATTGTTGGATAAAGATATTTTTGCTAAAATAGAAACAATAAAAAAGATTGTTCCGCATTGTTCAATTGAGCTTTCTACAAATGGAGCATTGATGAACGAGGATATTGCAAAAAAAATATCATTATCTTCCATAGATGATATTTTGATTAGCGTTTTTGGTCATGATGAAGAAAGTCAAAGACAAATTATGGGTAATAATGTTCCATACAAAATTGTAGAAGAAAATATTTTGCGGTTAAAAAACATATTAGAAAAAAATAATATCAAAAAGAATTTAGCGGTGGTGAAAATAGTTAATTCTCCGTATGTTTCTTATGATAATATTATGAAAAATAAGATTTTTTGGAACAGTAATAATATAGAAGTGTATGAATACGGATATTTAGACAGAGCTAAAAATGTTGGAAATGATAATCAAAGAGATATAAACATAAAACCTAACGGATGTGAATTAAAAAGGCATAACGAACGAATGTATATATATTTTGATGGAGAAGTATCGTTATGTTGTCATGACTGGCGAAAGCGTTTTTTGTTAGGGAATATAAACAATCAATCTCTTAAAGAAATATGGGATAGTCAATTATATAAGAAATATCGGATGATGGTAGACGGAGATATAAATAGCGGGAAAAATTTTTTATGCCGTAGCTGCAAATTATGTCTTGAGGAGGGAAAATGAACATAGCCATAATTTTTTATAGAACATTATCTTCTCAATCAGCAGCATCGTTATCTGCCGGATACATAGCTGCAAATTTAAAAAGAATAGGATATAATGCAAAGCTGTTTTTGCTAAAAAAAGAAGAAGATTATAATGATATCAAACCTATTATTTCAGATACAGTATGGGATATAATATTTTATAAACCTAATTTTAAAGACTATGACCGTATTGAAAAAAATTTAGAAAATATAAAAAAACACTATCCGAAAGCAAAAGTTATTCTATTTGGTCCTCTCGCCTATATTAATCAGCAAAAGTTTATCAATAAATTTAGTGAAATTGAAGGAATAATGTGTCCTGATGCAGAAGTTAATTGGAATAGCTATTCAGATATTTTAACTTCTTTAATAAAAGAAAACTATGTTCCGAACATGCAAAATAATAATATATATGTTTGTTCACCGTCTAGAGATATAGAAATTGCAGAAGACCTTAAAATTGCTAATATCGAAGCTTCACGTTGGTGTAGAAGACAATGTGCATTTTGTCATGTAGGCTTAATTTCAAAATTAGCACATAAAAAAATTTGGATAAGAACTCCCGAAGAGGTTGTAGATGAAATTATTGAGCTGAAAAAAATAAATAAAAAATATTTTATATTCAATGATCCGGTGCTTTGCGGTGGTGGTGAAAATACCAAAAAATGGATTAATAAATTTCATGAATTGATAAAAAATAATTCAGATATTTTTTTCATGGCATACCTTACGTTAAATGACATAAAAGATAAAAGTTTTATCCGATATCTTGAAAATGCAAATTTTATAAGAGTTTTTGTAGGTATTGAAAGTGCTCAAAAGGAAACGTTGCATTTATTTAATAAAGGGATTGATGTAAATAATTATTTTGAAATAAAGAAAACTTTAAAAAAACATAATATTATACCGCATATAGGTTTTATGGTGTTTCATCCCTATGTTACTGTTGAAGAAATTAAGACAAATTTATTTTATTTGCACAAAAATGATGAATTACATCGTTTTGGTGTGGTGTTTGAGCCGACAAGAATTATATATAATACCCCTTTATACAATAAGGCATTGAAGGACAATTTATTAGATTTATCAGATGACATAAAAATATCATATTCATTTTATAATAAAGATGTACAAGAAATATTTAATAGGTTTAGAAAAATTTTTGGAGAAATAGATGTCCCATTATTTGAAAGAATTGAACACCTTTTTGTAACATCAGAATTTATTGATAATATGGTAAAAAAAGTTTATTCCCCATCTAAAGAATATAAAAACAGTTATCAAAATATAAAACGATATAGAAAGAAATATTCCTCAGATTTTCTAAAATTAAGTTTAGATATTATTGAGAATATACATATCGATACTTCAAAAGAACGAAAGAAATTTTTTAAATTTTGGCAAAAACTTGAGAATGTGTGGGCTGATTTTATATTTATTACAAAAAAATTAGGTTTTAGCAATCCGTTAGAATGGATAGCCAGCGGCAATTGTAACCCTGAACCGATAAAAGATGAAAACTATACAGGAAAGTGTCTTGAAACCCGCTCCGGAAGGATAAGAGTAGAATGCTAGTTTTTTTATTTTTTATAATTTGTTGTTTGCAAACAATAAGAATGTACCTTTCTTACAATTTTTTGACTAATAATTGTTTGGAAAAATATAAAAATCAGAAACAAAAAATGTTTTTATTAATTCCGGTATATAATGAACAAAAAGTCATAAAAGAAAGTGTTGAACATTTTTCTCAATTTGCAGATGATGATACCCATGTGATTTTCATAACTACGGATAAAGAAAAGAAAAATGGTAGTCAACTGACCACGAGAGACATATTGGAAACACTATCTTCTCGTTATTGTTTTACAGTTATTAATTGTCCGATAAAGACAAATGCGGTTATGGCTCATCAACTTAATTATGCGATTAAAAAAATATACAAAGAATATCAAAACAATTTTATTATAGGAGTTTATAATGTAGATTCCAGAATAAATAAAAACACTCTATTGGCAGCAAAAAAACAATTGGGTAATAAGAAAAAATGCGTTGTTCAACAATATACGATATATAATATTCCGCCTCAATCTGTTCTATCTCATATTTCTTTGTGGCAAACCAGATGGACATTACATTTTGAACTCGGAAGATTATTATTTGATAAGATGATATTAAAAAATATTTATGAGAAATGTGCTCTTTGTCAGATATTTAAACCTTTTCATTATGTTATTGGTCATGGTTTGTTTATGGATTATAATACATGGCAAAATGTTTCGGGATTTCCACAAGATGAACCGAACGAAGATGCTTTTTTAGGTTTGATGTTATATTTTAATAATTATGAAATTAATACAATACCCATATTAGAATACGCTGAAATAGCACAAAATATAAAAGTATATATAAAACAACAATCTGTTTGGTTTAACGGGCCGTTATTTGCTTTTAGATATCTGCAAAAAGCGTTAAGTTGCAAAAATAATGGAGATATTAAAAGGACAAAAATCGAAAGCAATTTTTTGTTTTCATTTTTTGGGGCGGTAAAATTATATTGTCACGCATTATATTGGCTACTCGGTCCGATAATTATATGGTTAATTGCTCCGTGTTACTATATTTACAACGGAGAGTTATACAGTTTTGTTCTATGGATTATATTGGCTGTTTATCATTGTTATTTCTTAAATTTACTTGCATATCATATTATCAAAAAAACGCAAGGATACTCAAACTGTGATATAGGTAATGTTTTTACATCTGTTATTGCATACTTGTTGCACAGTGTCGGACCGATATATGGCTTGTACAAAACAATATCAGGAAAAAACACCATAAGCAATAAATATAAAACGGAAAAATGAAGCCACTATAAAAATTTACGCTTAGCATCAAAGGCTAAACCTAAGCCAACCGAAGCTAGCTTGTTTTCTTGAGATAGTTTCGCATTGGAAAAATATGATTTTATGTGTTTTTGAATATATGGTATTTCGGTTGACCCTCCGGTTAAGATTAATAAATCTATATCCTCTTTTTTTATTTTTGCCATAGAAATGCATTCTTTCACAGATAAACAAATTTTATTTACGTTTTGATGTATAGAATCTTCAAAATCTTTTCGATTTGATATTACCGAAAACGGATTGTCCATAAATTTTAATAATACTACTGTATCTTCTTTATCAGTAAGTTCCATCTTTGTTATTTCTACCATATTCAACAATGTATGAGCGGTTTCTTTTTCTAAGAGCTCATATAAACGACCATAAAGTTCTTTACTGTTAGATTGTTGTAATATGCTATTTACCATATTTAAGTTTTTATAATTATATTCATTATTGATATTACTCCACTCTGACAGGCCTGAAAAAAGGTATGATGGTACGGGTAAATTTTTACTTCCGTAAGTTGTTCCTATTCCAAAGTGGGGCATAAATGATTTTAATGATAAATTTTTATCAAAATCGTTACCACCAATTCTGACACCTGTATTAGCTAAAATATCATCAGTTCTGTTCGTTTTATTTTGTAGTTTTTGCCCCAGTTTAATGATTGATATATCAGATGTACCCCCACCGATATCGACGACACAGGCCAACTCCTCCCCTAAAATTTTTGTTTCATGAGCAAAAGCAGCAGCAATAGGTTCATATTGAAATTCGATATTTTTATATCCGACGGATTTGGCTATGTTTTTTAGTTCTTCTTGCGCTTGAGCATCTCCTTGCGGGTCGTTATCTCTAAAATGCACCGGTCGTCCAAGTACTACATTTTCAATATTTTCTTTTGCATATTGGTCGGATTTTTCTTTTATGTTTTTTAAAAATTTGCTCAATACAAAATCGAATTTTACCGATTTATTATTTATTTTAGTCCCGACATTCATAAGATTAGAACCTAAGATACGTTTCATACTACGCATAAAACGACCTCTACTTCCATCTATATAATTTTTAAGAGCATTGCTTCCATAAAAAACATTGTTTGTATCTTCTTCGAAAAAAATAGCGGTAGGAATGGTCAGATTATTTCCTTCTAAGGGTACAACTTCTGGGGTTGAGGAATGTTTCGCAATGGAAACTGCTGAGTTAGTTGTTCCAAAATCAATACCGCATGATACTTTAGACATAGAAACCTCTTTTATTTGTTTGAGGTTTTGTAGCATAGTAATAATTTTGTGTCAACACCGTCTGTTATTAGCGATAAAAAAGCTCCGAAATTTCGGAGCTTTTAATATTTTATTTCTTTTCTTCTAAATCAAGTTTGATATGCAACTCATTTAATTGTTGTTCAGTAACAACATTAGGAGCTTGCATTAACAAATCTTGTGCTTTGCCATTAAGCGGGAACAAAATTACGTCACGAATAATCGGTTCATCCAAAATCAGCATAACTAAACGGTCAATACCGTATGCAGAACCTGCGTGCGGTGGAGCTCCAAATTTAAAAGCACTAATCATTCCGCCGAATTTATTATCTACTACGGAGTTATCATATCCGGCAATTTCAAACGCTTTATACATAATTTCAGGTTCGTGATTTCTGACTGCGCCGGATAACAATTCTGCCCCGTTACAAACAAAATCGTATTGATATGCCAAAATATCCAAAGGATTTTTGTTAAGCAAATCTTCCATACCTCCTTGAGGCATAGAGAATGGATTGTGTGAAAATTCAACAGCTCCGGTTTCTTCATTTTCTTCATAGAACGGAAAATCTACAATCCAGCACATTTTAAAACTGTTTTTATCAACTAAATTCAGTTCTTCTCCGACTTTGTTGCGAAGTCTTCCGCTAAATTTATCAAATTTCATACCTTTGCCGACCATAAACAATACTGCATCGCCATCTTCAGCACCGAATGTTTGTTTAAGTTCGTTCATTTTTTCTTCATTAAAGAAACGAGCAATACCTTTTGCACCGCCGGAAGCTAAAGCTACATAAGCAATTCCTCCCATACCTTCTTCTTTTGCATAAGCATCTAATTTATCAAAGAAAGAACGAGGTTTGTCTGCAATTCCTTTTATTGTCATTGCTTTAACAATTTTTCCTTCTTTAACCAAATTATCATATACTCCGAAACCGGTATCTCCAAAGAATGATGTTGCATTTTGCAATTTCAACGGATTACGCAAATCAGGTTTATCAGAGCCGTATGTCATCATCGCTTCACGGAACGGAATACGAATAAACGGAGCTTGGTCAACGGTTCTTCCGTTTGCAAATTCATTAAAAATGGTACCTAAAGTATGCTCAATTACTTTGAACACATCTTCTTGAGTTGCAAAACTCATCTCCATATCCATTTGATAAAATTCACCCGGAGAACGATCTGCACGAGGGTCTTCATCTCTAAAGCATGGAGCTACTTGAAAGTATCTGTCAAAACCGGAAACCATCAATAATTGCTTAAATTGTTGAGGAGCTTGGGGAAGGGCATAAAATTTGCCCGGATTGATACGTGAAGGTACCAAAAAGTCACGAGCTCCTTCCGGCGAAGATGCTGTCAAAATAGGAGTTTGGTATTCGGTGAAACCTTGTTCTCTCATCAATTCTCTTGTGCGTTGAATTACGGCAGAGCGAAGCAAAATATTTTTATGTATTCTGTCTTTACGTAAATCTAAAAAACGATATTTAAGACGCAACTCTTCCGGAGCATCATCTTCAATAGCAATTTGGAATGGCAACATCTCTGCTTTAGAATAAACAACTAAACCGTCAACCTTAATTTCAATTTCTCCGGTAGGAATATTCTTATTAATACTTTCTCTGATAACCGCTTCGCCATCGATTCCGATAACCGATTCTACTCTCAATTCTTGAATCTGTTCAAATAAAGGCGAAGCACTATCGAAAACGCATTGTGTAATACCGTAATGATCTCGCAAATCGACAAAACACAAGTTTCCAAGATTACGTTTGCGATGTATCCAGCCGGCAAGTTTAACTCTTTTTCCGGCATCGGACGCTCTGAGCTGTCCGCATGTGAAATTACGATATTGATTCATTTTTTATTTTCCTATTGTTTAAGTTTATTAACGGAGAAGTATTATTAAGCTAAAATAAATGAAAATCAATATCAAAAACAAAAAACTTTACATTTTAAAACAATATTAAGTATGTTTGTGTAAAAATTGTGCCGAAATGAGGAACTTGTAATGCAATTAATATACAATACTAATGAATTGAAAAACTTATGCGCTCGCTTGTCGAAATATGATTTTTTGGCAGTTGATTTAGAGTTCATACGCGAAAAAACATATTATCCTTTGCTGTGCCTAATACAAGTTGCGAGCAAAGACGAAGCTGCAATTATTGATCCGTTATCACCTGATATTGATTTAAGCTCGTTTTTTGAGCTGATGCAAAATGATAAAGTGATAAAAGTTTTTCACTCTTGTCGACAAGATATTGAAATTTTATATCAGCTTTCAGGAAAAGTTCCGCAACCGCTATTTGATACTCAAATTGCGGCTATGGTGTGCGGTTTTGGTGAAAGTATAGGATATGAGCGACTTGTAAAAGCAGTATTGAATATTGAACTTGATAAAACTGACTGTTTGTCTAATTGGCAACTGCGTCCCTTAAATGAACACCAACTTGAATATGCTTGCGGAGATGTTACACATCTTATCAATATATATGAATATCTTAAACGTCAGCTTGAAGAAAAGGGAAGAATTGATTGGATTAAAGAGGAACTGGATATTGCCTCAAGCGAAAAAACTTATATTGTGGAACCGTTAGAAGCTTGGGAACGTATAAAATTTCGTTCACATAATAGCAGGGTATTATCAAATTTGCGAGATTTAGCAGCTTGGAGAGAAAAAAGGGCTCAAGATAAAAACGTTCCCAGACAAAGCATTATTAAAGATGATGTTTTGACAATGATAGCTAGCGCTAATCCTAAAACTAAGGAAGATTTAGAGAAAATCAGAGGAATGCGCAAAGATGTTGCTAACGGAAAATTAGCTGATGAAATGCTGGAAGTTTTAGCAAATGTAAAAGTTGATAATAAAATCAGTAAACAAAATAAAAATGATGTCTATAACAGTATTCCTTCACTGGTAGAAATGTTCAAAATGTTGCTTAAAATTGTCAGCCAAGAGGAGGGGGTTGTTGCTCGTATAATAGCATCTGACACCGATTTGCAAAAAATGGGGGCATACAAAGATAAAGATTGTGCCGTATTGAGCGGATGGCGCAAGGAAATTTTTGGCCAAAAAGCCTTAAAATTACGAGACGGAGCTCTTTCCATTCATTATAATCCTAAAACAAAAAATATCGAATTTTTAGAAAAATAACCTAATCGTTTTGTTAAAATAGCTATCGGTTTCTCTTAAATATATTTTGGGATATAAAAAAGTCCTTTTCTTGCATTAAGAAAAGGACTTATGGCATTCAACAGAAACTAGTCTGTGAGTTTGTGTTCCATTGCTTTGAGGAAGCAATCGCAGAGGTCGTTAACGGTACTTTCGGCAGTGAGCGTAAAGTCAACCTGACAATCGAGCTTTTCTGAAGCTTTTTTGATGATGTTCTTCATATAAGCATCGTAGATATACAGGTCACGATTGAACTTTTCGCTACCCTTCAAGTCAAAAGCCAAACGTTTGAGTTTGTCTTCAGACTCAGGAGTAATCTCGGGGAGGTAAATTCTGCCCTTGAGCCACATATTCAAAAGACGGGGACCGCGGAAATCGAGTTCCTCAAGAGTGATAGACATCTTTACTGTGTCGATCACGTGCTGCTTAGATACATTAGTTTTCATAACGTAATTGTTATTTTAAGTGAGTATAATTTATTTATAATAGATTTCAATGCGGACACTATCTCATATTTTTCCGATTCGTTCAAGAGTTGTTTTTTTGAATATTAAAAAAATATTTTTTGAGAAAAATGACTTGCATTTTGGACAAAAATATGTAAAAATTGTCCGTAGATGATACAAAAATATAATTCGGAGGTTTCCATGGCAAAAAGATTACCTGACGGTGAACACAGAGAATATTATGAAGACAGATCTCTTAAAGCCGTTTACACAATAAAAGACGGAAAAAGAGAAGGTACATACACAGAATACGCACAGAACTCTGATAGAGTGGTGTTGAGTGAGGAGTATCGAGGTGGGGTTTTGCATGGCGAACGCGTTGAATATGAAAGTTATAGCGATAGACCGAAATTAAAAGAAAGCTATGAAAACGGTAACTTAACAGAACGACGTTGGAGTGATAGTCATTACGAAACCTACGAAGATGGGAAGCTTACTCGT
>JAGBDC010000034.1 GCA_017937705.1 Alphaproteobacteria bacterium | reverse complement strand
AATTGAAATCGGCGGTAATTATGGTTTCAATGACAACTGGTCTGCCTACGGTTGGGCAAACTACACCTTCGGCTCAAGCTATGATGCCACAGCTCTCGGTGCCGGTCTAAACTACGCTTGGTAGTGAACTCCTCATTATCACAAAAAAGGCGGGGACAATTCCTCGCCTTTTTTGTTTCTTGACATTTTGTCTAAAAAATGTATAAATGACGTCATTGAACCAATTATTTTTACTATGATGAGATTTCAGAATTTTGAGGTATTGTACGGCTCAGCCTGCGATATCAATTTAGCGGTAGCTAAATGCGAAGACAGAACAATTCGATATTCGGTAGAAGCCGCAACTCGCAGGCAGAAAGAATTGTTACGCAAGCAGTTTGCGGCAAACTTTCCTACTTCGTGGGATGAGGCTCAAAAACATCCTGATTTTGATGCCGAACAATTTTTCGGATTGTTTCAAAAGTGGTCAGAGCTCGAGGACAGGGACAAGATTAAGTCTTTAGTTACGAGCATGTGTGATAACGGTGTTGCTATTCCCGAGGCGGCAGGGCGAATTCTTATCGCCTACGCATTTGATCCGGAGTAGATAACCGTTTCGTTTTTTACGAGAAAGAGAGTGGATTATCCCCTCTCTTTTTTATTTTTTATTAGAATTTACTTAAATATATAAAAAAGTTTTATTTTTTTTCCTTTTTTTAGATTTTGTTATTGAAAAATAAATTTTTATTGCTTAATTTAACAGTGTATTTATGAATATTGTGAAAAAACCATATATGGAGAAAATAAAATGAAAAAACTTTTAGGTTTGTTCTGCGTAGTTGCTTTGTTGTCAGCCTGCTCTACAACCAGTGAATTGTTTGGTGGTAGTGAATGCGATTCAAGAGAAGCTCGTAACTTTATGGCTAATGCCGAAGATAGAGTATTCTTTGAATACGACAGTTCTGAATTGACAGACAATGCAAAAGAAGCCGTTGACACACAAGTTAAATGGTTGAAAAAACATGAAAATGTTAATGTTGTAGTTCAAGGTTACTGCGATGAACGCGGTACAAGAGAATACAACTTGGCTTTGGGTGAACGTCGTGCTAACTCTGTAAAAGCTTATCTCGTAAGAAACGGTATTGCTGCTGATAGAGTATCTACTATTTCTTATGGTAAAGAAAGACCGGCCGTATTGGGTAGCACAGAAGCTGCTTGGGCTCAAAATCGTCGTGCTGTAACAGTTGTTAAAACAGCTAACTAATCAGCGACAAAGTTTGAAAAAAGAGGTATTAATTAATACCTCTTTTTTTTGTCTTGAGATATTATAATTTTTGCAATATCTTAAAAGAAAAATATTAAAGGATGAAAAATGAAAAAATATATTTTATTTGTTTTGGCTTTGTTTATGAGCGAAGTTGCAAATGCTCAAGATGCAACGGTTATATATCGTGATATTGAAGAGATTCGTGAAGAAATGAAAATATTACAACGAAAATTATATAACGAAGGAAGCGAAGAAGCTGATTTGGGAGTTCAAGTAGGAAGAATGGATGAACAAGTTCGTTCAATGACCGGACGAATCGATGAGTTGGATTATAAAATCAAGCAGTTAAGCGAAAAAATTGATATGATAAATAGAGATATTGATGTACGTATCAGTTTAATGGAAGGAAAAACTCCAACTGTGTCTTCTAATGTGCAAGTTGAAGATAACAGTCCTAAATTTGCCGCTCCGGTGGCAACAGAGGCACCACAATCTATTGTGGGAGGAACAATCAGTAAAGAAGAAAATTTGCAACCGGTAAAAGGTTCTACCGTTCCTGAAATTTATCAATCCGGATTAGAGGCTCTAAAAGCTACCGAATACGAAAAAGCAGAAAAGGCATTTAATAAGATTTTGACTAAATTTCCCGATGATAAATTAGCCGGAAATGCTCAATATTGGTTAGGTGAAACCTATTATGCCCGTAAAGAATTTGATAAGGCGGCAATTGCTTTTGCTAAAGGATATCAAGGATATAAGAATAGTGCAAAGGCAGCGGATAGTTTGCTCAAATTAGGTATGGCAATGCAAGGTCTAAATAAGAATAAAGAAGCTTGTGCGGCTTTTACCAGTTTGGCAAAAGAGTTTCCTAAGGCTGAAAAAACTTTGAAAGAAAAAGCAAAATCAGAAGCTAAGAAATTGAAATGTAACTAAATGAATGATTTGCAAGAGCGTTTTAATACGGAATTAACGCATATTTTAGAACAAAATAATTTACATGGTCAAAAGTTGGTCGCTGCCGTGTCCGGTGGCGCTGATTCATTGGCTTTAGCGTTTTTGTTAAAGAAATATGCTGAAAATTTTAATTTGAATTTTGTGGCTATAACTGTTCATCATCATCTTCGTCCGGAAGCTGATGAGGAGACGGATTATGTTGCCGGATTGATGAAGAAAAATAATATATTACATCAAACGTTACATTGGCAGCATGAAGAGATTAATACCGGTATTGAAACAAAAGCTCGTAAAGCTCGTTACGATTTGCTTTCTGATTGGTGTAAACAAAACGGATATACGGTTTTATTAACAGCTCATCATTTGCGAGATCAAGCTGAAACATTTTTTATCCGTTTACAAAGAGGTAGCGGGGTTGATGGCTTGTCGTCAATGGCAAAAATTTCTGAACGTAACGGAATCAAGATATTACGTCCTCTCTTGAATACGACACCACAAGAATTAAGAGATTTTTTGGTTGCACAAAATATCGAATGGAGAGAAGATGCTTCCAATGATTGTGACGACTTTTTGCGTGTACGAATTAGAAAAATGTTGCCTTTGATAGAGAAAGAATTGGGTATTAATATTCAAAAAATAGGTGCAGCGGTTGATGCACTATCAGAAACGAAAGAATATTTTGCTCATGCCGTAGGTCGATTTATAAAGTCACAATGCAAAAATTGGTATAGTGAGGCATATAGTTTTGGATTGAATGCGTTTTCTTCGTTGCATAAAGAAATTAAATATCGAGCTTTGGCTAAAATGATTATTGAAATCGGAGGAGCAGAATATGCACCGGAATATAGCGAATTACAACGTTTGCAAGATATGCTTTCCTTTGCAGATTTTAACGGGTGTACTTTGGGCGGATGCGAGCTGATAAAATTTCATAATAAAATTTGGATAATAAAAGAAGATAAAAAAAATAAAATTATTCAAAAAAAACAATGGGAAGAGTATGCTCAAAAATATTTGCCGGAGTTAAAATCGGACATCCCGTATAAATTAAAGCTTAATTTATATGGAAAAGCGGTTGAGTTTGAAAAATAAAAAAACTATATTATCATAAGTTGTATTTTATAAGGAATATGTGATGAAAGCAGGAAAAAGTATATTGTTTTGGCTGGGAGCGATTGTTGCTTTGACATTAATCAGCAATTTGGCCGGTTTAGGGACAAAGAAGATGTCTCCGAGAAATGTTTTGCCTTTTTCTGAATTTATGAATCAGGTAGAAGCAAAAAACGTTTCATCGGTTACAATTTCCGGACCGGATGTTAATGGTCAACTCTCTGACGGAACAAGTTTTTATACTTATGCTCCCGATGATCCTTCTATGTATGACACTCTGCGAAAATCAGGAGTTAGGGTAGAAGCAAAACCGATAGATAACAGTGCAGATACTTTTTGGGGTGTGTTCGTTTCTTGGTTTCCGATGATTTTGCTTATAGGTGTTTGGGTTTTCTTTATGCGTCAGGCAAATTCGGGAAACAATAAGGCAATGAGTTTCGGTAAGTCAAGAGCTCGCTTGATTGAAAATGCCAAAAAAGTTACTTTTGCTGATGTTGCCGGTTGTGACGAATCGAAACAAGAACTGGAAGAAGTAATTGATTTCTTAAAAGATCCCGGAAAATTTCAACGTTTAGGCGGAAAAATTCCGAAGGGTGTTTTGTTGGTAGGACCTCCGGGAACCGGTAAAACTTTGCTTGCAAAAGCTGTTGCTGGCGAGGCCGATGTTCCGTTCTTTTCAATCTCCGGTTCAGACTTCGTGGAAATGTTTGTCGGTGTAGGTGCATCTCGTGTGCGAGATATGTTTGCACAAGCAAAGAAAAATTCTCCATGTTTGTTATTTATTGATGAAATTGATGCAGTTGGGCGTCATCGTGGTGCCGGTCTTGGTGGAGGAAACGATGAACGTGAACAAACATTAAACCAATTATTGGTAGAAATGGATGGTTTTGATGAAAATGAAAACGTAATTTTGATTGCTGCAACTAACCGTCCTGATGTTTTGGATCCGGCATTACTTCGTCCCGGTCGTTTTGACCGACAAGTTGTGGTTACTAATCCTGATTTGAAAGGGCGTGAAGACATCTTGAAGGTTCACGTTAAAAAAGTTCCTTTGGCAAAAGATGTCAATTTAGCGGTTATTGCTCGCGGAACTCCCGGTTTTTCAGGTGCTGATTTGGCTAATTTAGTTAATGAAGCGGCTCTTCTTGCTGCTCGCAAAAACAAGCGTAAGGTAACATCAAAAGATTTTGATGATGCAAAAGACAAAGTTATGATGGGTAATGAACGCAAGTCTATGGCTATGGATGAGCAAGAAAAATTATTGACGGCATATCATGAAGCCGGTCATGCTATTTGTTCATTAAATGTGCCGGAAACTGATCCTATCCATAAAGCAACCATTATTCCGAGAGGTCGAGCTTTAGGTATGGTTCAACAACTTCCCGAAAAAGATCAATATTCATATTCTCGTGCTAAAATGTTATCTCGCTTGATTATAACAATGGGCGGACGGGCTGCGGAAGAAATCAAATTCGGATATGATAAAGTTACCAGTGGGGCATCTTCAGATATTGCTGCTGCGACAAAACTTGCTCGAGCAATGGTTACCGAATGGGGAATGAGCGATAAACTAGGTCCGGTTCTCTATGTTGAAAATTCGGAAGAAGTATTTTTAGGAAAATCGGTAACTCAAAATAAAAATATGAGTGAGGATACCGCAAAAATTATAGATGCGGAAATAAAACGCCTTGTTTGTGAAGCTCACGAATCTGCTCTTAAAATCTTAAACGATAAAAATGCAGAATGGGAAAAATTGGCGCAAGCTTTGATAGAATATGAAACCTTAAGCGGAGATGAAATCAAAGCTTTACTCCGAGGTGAGACAATATCAAAGGCGTATGAAACGCCTGTTCCAGAAGAGTTGAAGACTAAGAGTTCGGTTCCCGAAGTCTAGAAAAAACTCGTATAATGGGTAACTAATACAGAAACTGCGAGCAAAAAGTGTCCTCATGTACTATTTGTACACTGCGGTACTTTTTCTCTTGTTTCTTATTATTTACCTCATTCTCCGAGTTTTTTATGAGATATATTTTAACCCAAAACTTCAAAGAGAAAAAATTTATGTATTTTTGTATACACTAAAATTTTTTCTCTTTTTGTTTTTTTTATTGTGTGTTATTTCAAATCGCTTTTGATTTTTGACCATACGTTGCTGTCGTGAAAAGATTGTGTTTTTTTATCCCAACGATTTTGACGTAATATACCGTCTAAGTGGTATCCTGCACGTTTTGCCACATTTGCTGAGCGAGTGTTTGCGGTATTGTTTCTGATTTCAATACGGTTGAAACCGCATTCAAAACAAACTTTTTCTAATGTTGTTACTGCATCGTGCATATAACCGTTTCCTTGTGCATCTTCTTTTAGCCAATAACCAAATTGAGTTTTTAATGATGATTTGCTCACTTTCACAAGGTCTATCATGCCGACAAATTCATCATTTTTGTTTTCCCTGATAATATAAGCAAATCCGCTTTGTTCTTCCCAATGTTTTTGACACCAATCAATAAGATAGATAAACGAATCTTCTGCAGATTTTGTTGTTTCCGTCCATGCAAACCATTTTTCTAAAGAGGAACGAGAACTGTCAATGGCTTCAAAAATTTCTTTTGCCAGTTCAAAAGTTACCGGATATGGACGGATTAGTGTGACTTTTTCGCCTTTTATAATTTCGGGTAAATTCATTTTTTTCTCTCCTTTAGAAAGAACATAGCATGAATATTTTAATTATGCGTAAAATGTTAATATGATTGATATTTATTTTTTATGCTTGTATATTATTTTCATTGTTTAATTAAGGAGTTTGATTATGGGAAAATTGTTTGGAACTGATGGTGTTCGCGGAGTAGCTAATAAGTTTCCGATGAATGTTGATTTTGCATCGAAGTTAGGTACTGCTTGCGGTTTGGAAATTTGTAAAGTTTATCATAAAGTTGCAATCGCCCGTGATACAAGAATTTCGGGAGAAATGTTGCAATCTGCACTAACTGCCGGATTTTTAGCGGCTGGCGTTGATGTTGTTTTGTTAGGTGTTTTGCCAACTCCGGCATTAACTTCAATAACAGCGGATTTGGATGTTGATATGTCTGTTATGATAACCGCTTCTCATAATCCTTATTATGATAACGGAATCAAACTTATTGATTCTACCGGAGATAAATTTGATGATGAAATCACTGCTAAATTGGAAGAAATGGTGGAAAAAGGTGAGTTTGAACTCGGTAGCGAAAAATTGGGCAGAATTACCGAGGTTAAAGATGCTATCGTAATGTATTTGGATAAAGTAAAACAAATTATTGATGAGCCTCGCCCTTTGACCGGATTGCGTGTGGTATTAGATTGTGCTAATGGTTGTTTTGCCGGAATTATGCCACAACTATTCAAGGATTTAGGTGCCGGAGTAATTGTTTTAGGTAACGAACCTGACGGTTATAATATTAATAAAGATTGTGGTTCTCAACATCCGGAAAAACTATATGAAACAGTTCGAGAATCTCATGCTCATATCGGTATTGCCGTTGATGGCGATGGTGACAGATTGTTAGTTTGTGATAGTGAAGGACGAAAAGTTCCCGCTGAACAGCTTATAGCTTTTTTGGCGCAATATCTCAAGAAAATCGGTAAATATCGTGGCGATTCTGTCGTGTCTACAATCATTTCTAATACGGCAATGGAAAGATATGTCAGAAGTTTAGGTTTTGATTATTACAGTGTAAAAGTGGGCGAAAGAGCGATTATTGCAAAAATGCAAGAGGTCGGTTGTAGTATTGGCGGTGAGGAATCCGGTCATATCGTTGCCCTTGATTATTGCAAAAGCGGTGATGGAATGGTCAATGCTTTGTTAGTTTGTTTAGCTCTGATGAAAAGCGGTAAAAAAACTAATGAAGTATTTCCGCTATTCGATTTCGACCCCTATGTTTTTGTCAGTGTTTCGGTTGCTGACAGAGAAACAGTAAAAAAAGCGGTCGCTTCCGATGAAGTTAAAGCAATAGTTGAAGCGGCTAAGAATAAAATGGAAGGAATAGGACGAGTTGTGTTACACCCATCAGGAACCGAGCCAAAAATCAGAGTATGGGTTTCCGGTAGTGATAAAGCAATTGTTGAAGAATCAGCTAATATGATTATTGATGCGGTTAAAAAATTTCAGGAGGCATAATGTTTCGAGGTATTCTTAACTTTTTTTCGAGTGGCACGGTTTTAAACCCGATGTTTCTTTTGGGGGTAGGGAGCGGAGCCTTTTTATCGTATCGTTTTAATACGGATAAACTCTATTCGATATTTATGTGGTATGACACTTATTTGGTAGCGGTAGCCATAGCTTTTGTATATACCTTTGCTTTCAATCAGGTTTTTAAGGGATATAGTTCAACAATTGATTGGCCTGAAACTTTTAAGCGTTTTATCAGTCAAAGTATATTGTTGATTGTTTCTGCCGTTGTCAGTGCATTTGTTTTTGAACAATTTGTTTTTTAACGGAGTGAAAAATTGTTTGATATAAAGCGAGGATTAGAAATTCTGGAGAAAAATATAAAAGTAGCTCCGGAATCCCCCGGTGTATATCGAATGATTGATGAAAATGAAAAGGTTTTATATGTAGGCAAGGCTAAGAATATAAAAAAAAGGATTGTAGCCTATTCGCATATCGATAAACTTCCGGCTCGTTTGCAAAGAATGGTCGCACAAATATATCGTATGGAGTTTATTGTTGTCGAATCGGAAACAAAAGCTTTGTTACTTGAAAATGAGTTGATAAAAAAGCTTGAGCCAAAATATAATATCTTACTTCGTGATGACAAAACTTTTCCTTATTTGAGTTTGAATGTAAATGATGATTTTCCGGTATTAAAAAAATATCGAGGAGTTAAAAAAAACGGATACAAATATTTTGGTCCGTTTGCGAATGTATTGGCTGTCAATAATACTCTTGATTTGTTGCAAAAAGCCTTTTTATTGCGTTCTTGCAGTGATAGTGAGTTTAAACATCGGGAACGACCATGTTTGATGTATCAAATTAAAAGATGTTCTGCTCCTTGTGTGGGGAAGATATCAAAAGAAGATTATAAAAAACTGGTAGATGAAGCTGTTGAATTTCTTGAAGGAAAAAATATTAATATTCAAGAACAAATGTCGCACAGAATGCAGGAAGCAAGCGATGCTTGTGATTTTGAAACGGCAATTTTATATCGTGACAGAATAAAGGCTCTAACCAATATTCAACAAGGAAAAACTACCGAATATGATAATATAAAATCGGCAGATGTCATTGCTATTTATGTTCAGCATAATTGTTGCTGTGTGCAAGTATTTTTTATAAGGACGGGACAAAACTGCGGTAATATAGCCTTTTTCCCAAAACAAGTACAAGGAGCAGAGACTAAAGAAATATTAGAAGCTTTTTTGAGTCGATTTTATGCCAATCATCAATTGCCCGATGAAATAATTGTTTCGGAAGAACCTCAGGGACAAGAATTTTTAGAACAAGCTTTAGGAGTAAAAATTAATAGTTATAAGAGAGGCGTAAAATATAAAATTGTGCAAAATATATTGAAAAACGCCAAAGAAGCTTTGGAACGTAAAATGGCTTTGGAAACTTCGGTGTTAAATAATTTGCAAGAAATGCAAAAAGTTTTTGAATTGAAAAATATTCCTAAACGAATTGAAGTTTATGATAACTCTCATATTCAGGGAAGCTATGCTATCGGGGCAATGATTGTTGCAACTCCTGAGGGGTTTGATAAAAAATCATATCGAACATTTAATATAAAAAATGAAGAAATTACAAATGATGATTTTGCTATGATGAAAGAGGTTTTAACCCGTCGTTTTGAGAAAATGACGGCTGAGAATAAGCCCGATGTTATTTTACTCGATGGTGGTGTGGGACAATTAAATGCGGTTCATGAATGTCTAAAAAAATATGATTTATCAAATATTACGATAATAGCTATTTCTAAAGGGCCGGAAAGAAATGCCGGAAAAGAATTTTATCACATGAAGGGGAAAAAAAGCTTTTCTTTGCCTTTCCAATCTCCCTTGGCATTTTATATGCAAAATATTCGTGATGAGGCTCATCGTTTTGCAATAGGAACACATCGCAAAAAAAGAGGAAAATCAATGTTTGCTTCCAAACTGGATGAAATTGATGGAATCGGGCACGACAGAAAGAAAAAATTGCTTAATTATTTCGGTTCGCTGGAGGCTGTTTCGCAAGCAAATGTGTCAGATTTGCAAAAAGTGAGCGGAATTAGTAAAAAAATAGCGGAAAAAATATTTAATTACTTTCACAAATAAAATTTATGCAATATTATGACGTAGAGTTAACTTAAATAAATTATAGGTGTAAAATTATGTATAATCTTCCAAATATTCTGACAATTTCTAGAATTGTTGTTATTCCCGTAATATTTTTAGCTATTTATATTCATACAACATTGTGGTCTATTTTAGCAGGGGTTTTGTTCGTTGTTGCGTCGATTACTGATTATCTTGACGGTTATTTGGCTCGTGCTCGCAATCAACACTCTGTTTTAGGACGTTTGCTTGATCCGATTGCAGATAAACTTTTGGTAGTTTCGGCATTATTGATTATCGTCGCAAACGGAATGGTTGAGCCTATCAGCTATATTCCTGTAATTATCATTATGTGCCGTGAAGTTTTAGTTTCCGGATTGCGTGAATTTTTAGCTGAATTTCGTGTAGGTATGCCGGTAACTCGTTTGGCAAAATGGAAAACCGGTTTCCAAATGGTTGCAATCTCAATGATATTGCTCGAAAAACTTTATATTATCGGCGAATATGTAGGTTTCTTGGGAGAATGGATGTTGTGGATTGCCGGAATACTTACATTTGTAACCGGATATCAATATTTCGAAAAATGTTTGGACTATATTTATACCGTGGAAAATAATAAGAAAAATCCGGTTAAAGTAGTTGAACAAGAAGTAAAGAAAATTGCCGTAAAAGTAAAAACAGCGGTTTCTGAAAAAGTAAAAAATACAGCACAGAAAAAACGTGGACCTAAACCGGGAACTAAAAGAAACGGAATGGCTCCGGTAAAACGCGGAAGAAAGCCGAAAAACAAATCAGTAACAACAGCTGAATAGTGTGGAGCCATTATGATTGGCAAAAAAACTCATATTCTCGTCGTGGATGATGATACCAGATTGCGTTCTCTCTTAACTCGTTTTTTAAGAGAGAACGATTTTATGGTATCTTCAGCTAAAGGGGCTGATGAAGCCAGAGATATGCTCAAAGAATATAAGTTTGACATACTTATAGTGGATATTATGATGCCGAATGAGACAGGATTGGAGTTTTTATCCAAACTTCGCAAAGAAGACAATGTTCCGGTTATTTTATTAACCGCAATGGGAGATACCGGTGACCGAATTAACGGGCTGGAACTGGGAGCTGATGATTATTTGGCAAAACCTTTTGAGCCTAAAGAACTTGTTTTAAGAATTAGAAATATCTTGAAAAGAGCTCCACAAGAAATTGACAAGATAAATTCAAAATTAAATCTCGGATTGTGTTGGTATGATTTAGATAAAAAAGAACTTACTGACAAACAGGGACAGATTATTCATATAACTCCGGTTGAACAGGCAATGTTGTCTATGTTAGGGCAAAAATCCGGTCAAATATTCAGTCGTGAAAGATTGGCCGAATTATTGGGAGCCGGACAAGGTCCTCGTTCGATTGATGTACAAGTGACCAGATTGCGTAAAAAAATAGAAAAAGATTCGAAAAATCCTCGTTATCTGCAAACGGTAAGAGGCAAAGGATATATGTTGTTGACAGAATAAAGGAGATAACAATGCATTTAGTTTTTCCCAGCAAAATTGAAAATTTTTTGAAATATATAAGAATAAAATTTATGCCAAAAACATTGTTTTTTAGAACAATGTTATTGATTTTTATTCCGCTTATTGTTGTTCAAGTGGTGTCAATAGTGGCTTTTTTTGATGGTTCTTGGGGGAGAGTAGGGCGCCGCTTATCTTCTAATTTGGCATCAAATATGGCATTTACAATGGAATTGGCAGAACATGCTCCAAACCAACTTGCCGAAATTCAAGCATTAGCGGAAAAGCAATATGATTTGAGTTTCAAATATTATGATAGTGAAGAAAAACACGATGTTATCCGAAAAGTTCGTCGTAATAATAAAATGATTACCGGATTTTTAGAGGAATCATTGGCAAAAAAATTTCCTGATGACATCACCAGCATTTATCTTAAAGAGCAAAATTTAATAGTTTTTGTTGAAACCCAAGGAGGACTTTATCAGTTTACGACAAATGCTAAAAATATTTTTTCAACTTCTATTTTTGGCTTTGTTGCTTGGATGATTGGAACATCAATGCTTTTGTTCTTGGTAGCAGTTATGTTTTTACGTATTCAAGTTCGTTCTATTGCCAACTTGGCGGAAGCTGCTGAGGATTTTGGTAAAGGTATTGATAATAAAGATTTTAAACCGTTCGGTTCTTCCGAAGTTAGAAAGGCCGGTATCGCATTTATTAAGATGAAAGAACGTATTCAACGTCAAATCAGTGAACGTACACAAATGTTGGCAGGCGTATCTCATGATTTGCGCACTCCATTAACAAGAATGCGTTTACAGTTAGCTTTGTTATCAGATGACAAAGAGAAAAATGGTTTGGATAAAGAAGAATTTTTGCAAGATATTTCTGAAATGGAAAAAATGCTTGACGGTTATTTGTCTTTTGTTAGTGGCGAAGGTGGAGAAAAACCGAGTTTTGTGGATTTGAATGAAGTTATTTTGAGTATTATAAATAAGTTCAGAACTTCAAATAAAGCTCTTATTCGCTACTCTACAAATGACCAAGTAAGTGCCGTTCAAGGTCGTGAACAAGCATTGAAGAGAGCATTGAGTAATATTATCGGAAATGCTTTTAATTACGGAAAGACTATTGCCGTAAGTTTGGAAAGTGTCGGATGTAAAGTAGAAGTTACGGTTGATGATGATGGTCCGGGGATTCCGGCAGAAAAAAGGGAAGATGTATTCAAGGCTTTTTACCGCTTAGATGAATCCAGAAATAAAGAAACCGGTGGTGTAGGCTTAGGATTGTCAATTGCAAAAGATATTGTAACTTCTCATGGCGGAGTAATTGAGTTGCAAGATTCACCGATGGGAGGCTTGAGGGTTCTCATTAGTATTCCCTTATAATTCGCATATCCGAAAATATGTTTTTCGATAGTAAACATTCGGTGTTGAATTAAGAAAAATTTTTTGATAAAAATAAAATAGAGAATTTTTGATTAAGGAACAAATATGGTAGAAGATGAAAAAGATTTAGGTATAGATTTGAAAGCACTATATGACATTGAAGATGAGGGAAATGACGGCATTAATTTTGATGATGTTAAAGATGCCGGTTTAGATGATTTTCTGGAAGATGTTGTTGCTGAAAATAAATCGGCAGAATTTTCTAATGCTACTATAGAAATAGAAGAAATTGCAGATTCAAAAACAGATGAGATTGAAAAATTGCAAGATACAACACCTGCTGATTTTGCAAATTTTGATATCGATGATTTTGATGCAGCACTAAATTCTTTTCAAGCAGCTCGTGCCGGTAAACTTGCTCCTAATGCTCCAATTCCTGCGCCTATGCCGACAAAAAAAGAAGAACAGAAACCTGAACCTCAGCCGGAAATCAAACCCGAAGTCGAACCGGAGCCTGTTTTAGCTGAGCCTGAAATTGTTATGGATAATGATGATTTTTCTTTTGATAAGGTAGAGGATTTTAATGAGCAGGTTGCTGACTTTGAAATTCCTCCGGTAGAAGAAGAAACAGTAGCTCCTAAACAGACATTAGCTAGCGAAAAATTTAATCCGGCGACCGTTGATGAAAGCAATTTTGTTGAAAATTCCGCAGAACGCCAACAAGAGATATTAAATTGGTACAGTGGGGAATTGAAGGATAAAAGCTACAAAATTTCTCCGGAAAATACACCTGAGTTCTTAGATACTGATAAAACAATCAGAGTTATTCATATTGAAACAGAATCTTGCTATGGTTGGAATGTGTTTTTTGATAATGGTGTATTTATGAATTTGCACGATTTGAAAGAATATCAAGAACGCCACGGAGAAATGCCATATCAGGACGGAAAAATTATTTATGGCAATAAGACAATTAATTTTGAAAGAATTCTTAAAATAGTTGTTTATGAAAAACCGCGATATTTTTCTTATGTTGCAAAACAGTAAAAATGCAAAAGCAGGCGTCTTTTCAGATGGCCTGCTTATTTTTTTAGAAGGGGGTTTTAATTTTACTTCCTCCTTCTATTTTCTTAGACTTGCCGTTAATGCAAAATCCCGGTGATGAAATATGTACTCCGTCAGGATTTTTTCGATATTTAAAAACGGCAACAGCATTAAAAATGCTTTCGAGTAACTTGCTTAAAGCAAAAAGCAACAATGTTCCTAAAAGGACGATTGCGATAAATGACAATGTTATCATAGAAAAATAATATTAAATTGTCAGGATTGTACCCAAACAAGCATTAAAGTCAAATAAAAAGGCTCTGTTTGTTCAGAGCCTAGTATTTACTTATGTTTTTATTTTTTTCTATTAATCGGGAAAATCTGCACCCCATTAGTGTTTTTTGGTGTCGGTGTAGTTGATGCCGGATGAGCTAAGTGGTTAGCAGCATCAATCTCTACTTGTGTCGGCTGTTTTTTGTTAGGGGCCACCGGCAGGTTTTCTTTTAATGGGAGAGCTTTTTTAGCTAAACGCATAATCATATAACCGCTACCTCCGCCATAAGCAGGACCGGAAAGACCGATAGAATAATAGCCTCCGATAAATCCATAGTCCATATCAATATAATCAATCAAGAACAATGTTTTCACGGTTGTTGTACCGATAGTAGTCATTTTACATTGATATCCTTCATCTTCCATAACGATATTGTCGGTATTTTTTACAAACAATAATGTTTTGTCAGGAGAACAATCGGGAGTTTGACCATTGTATGTGACATTATAGTTAAGCATCAATTTTACTGAGCGAGCACCTTTTGATAAATGTACATCGCTAACTTTTACCGAATCAATAAACATATATGCCGGTGTTATTCCTACTACTATCGGTAAAGATATAAAATTGCTGTAACAGTTACGTGTTCCTGTATCTGCAGCACAAATCAAAGCCTTTTGATTGTTATTATTTTGCATCAGTTGTGCGAGACTATTATATATATATTCTTTAGACATAGCTAAATTTACCGGAGCACATTGTTTTGAACGACAAACAATAATGTTGCGCGGCATTTGTAATGGAGCCATTTCTACATGGCGATTCACATATTCGGGAGAAGGAGTATTCGCAGTATTAAAAGGATCATTCATGACCTCTTGCATACTACGATTCCAAAAACTACAGTTACTTGTTGCAAATAATGCAAAACTCAACAAGGCAATGGCTTTAAATTTAGACACGATTTTAAATCCTTTAGTTAATTAACCTAAAACTGTAGCTATAATAAAAGTATTTTTCTTGCTTATCAAGTAATAATTTAGTATTTGCATAATTAATAGTGTTCTTTTTGGGGAGAAATGCAATGTCAAAAGCTTTAAAAACTATTTTTGCGTTACTTCTTTTGTTGATTACGCATTATTTTTATCCTTATACAAGTGTCATAAAAGCTGATGCAAGCAATAAAATTAAGGTTGTTGACGGGGATAGTTTGGAGATAGGTAGTACTCGTATAAGATTGTTAGGAATCGACTCGCCGGAATATAAGCAATATTGTTATGATAAAAATCATAAAAAATATTCCTGCGGGATAAAAGCAAAAAAATATCTTGAAGACATTATAAAATCCGGTAATGTGGAATGTAAAGAATATTCAGAAGACAGGTATAAAAGAAGTTTAAGTGTATGTTATATCGATAATGAGGACATAAACGAAAAAATGGTGCGTGCCGGTTGGGCGGTTGCATACAGAGATGAGGGAATTACCTATAAAAAAGCTGAATATCATGCAAAAAAAGAAAAAGTCGGTATTTGGCAAGGCAAATTTATGCGCCCTGAATTGTATCGCTTTGCTAATAAAAAGAAGAATAGTTAATCTTTTATTGAAAATGTTGTTGACAGCAAAAAAAAGTTATGTATATTGCAAACAACGTTTTGTGTTTAAATAATCAAAATATATTAGGTGAAAAAAATGTACGCAGTAATTAGAACAGGCGGAAAACAATATAAAGTTACTACCGGTGATGTAATTAAAGTTGAAAAACTTGCTGGTGAAGCCGGTGCAAGTGTTGTTTTCAGCGAAGTGTTGGCAAAAGACGATGTTATCGGTACTCCATTGGTAGCCGGTGCATCTGTTAAAGCTACTATTGTTAAACAGGCTAAAGCTGACAAAGTTATTGTTTTCAAAAAGAAAAGAAGACAAAACTATCGTCGTAAAAAAGGCCACAGACAGAATATTACTATCGTTAAAATTGCAGAAATTGCTTAACGGATAGAGAGATTAAAGGAGATAAGTTATGGCACACAAGAAGTCAGGTGGTAGTAGCGATAACGGACGTGATACCGAAGGCCGTCGCTTGGGCTTGAAAAAGTCTGGCGGTCAAGGAGTTATTGCCGGAAACATCATTATCCGTCAACGTGGAACCAAATATCATCCGGGCGATAATGTAGGTATGGGTAAAGACCACACTATTTTCGCTTTGGTTGAAGGTAAAGTAGCCTTCAGAAAATCTGGTGATAAGACTTTTGTTTCAGTTGTTACTGAATAATCAGTCAGTCTTTAAGGTGGAGGGGGCTACAAGCCCCCTTTATTTTATTTGTAAATATTGTTTTTAGTAAAGAAAAATACAATGAAGTTTTTGGATCAGGCAAAAATATTTATTCAGTCAGGAAACGGAGGCGCCGGTTGCGTTTCGTTTCGTCGTGAAAAATATATTGAATTCGGCGGTCCGAACGGAGGAGACGGAGGTAAGGGCGGAAGCATCTATTTTGAGGCTGTAGCTAATCTTAATACCCTTATCGATTTTCGCTATACTCAACATTTTAAGGCTAAAAAAGGTCAGAATGGTATGGGGTCTGAAAAAAACGGCAGTAAGGCTCCTGATATCGTTATTAAAGTTCCCGTAGGTACTGAGATATTAGCGGAGGACGGCGAAACGGTTTTAGCTGATATGATTACGCCGGGGCAGATTTATTTAGCTGCCAAAGGGGGAGATGGCGGACGAGGAAATGTGAATTTTAAAAGTTCTACCAATCAAGCTCCTCGTTATGCGGAACCCGGTTGGCCGGGCGAAGAAAAATGGGTCTGGTTAAAGTTAAAAATTATTGCCGATGTCGGACTTATCGGTATGCCTAATGCCGGAAAGTCTACATTTTTAACTGCAGTAACTAAGGCTCGTCCAAAAATTGCTGATTATCCTTTTACCACTTTACATCCTAATTTAGGTGTAGCTTGGGTTGATAACTATGAAATGGTATTAGCAGATATTCCCGGTTTGATTGAGGGAGCTCACGAAGGAATCGGATTAGGTGACAGATTTTTGAAGCATATTGAGCGTTGTGAGGTGTTTTTACATCTTATTGATGTTACATCAGACGATGTGGTGAAAAGTTATAAAGCTATCCGAAGAGAACTGGAATTGTATAATCCGGAACTGATGAATAAGCCGGAAGTTGTCGCTTTGAACAAATGTGACGCTTTAGATGAAAAAGAAATTAATAAACGCATTTCTAAACTTGAAAAAGTTTGCGGAAAGAAAGTTTATCCGATTTCTGCAGTTGCACGTCGTGGTGTTTTTGAGTGTTTGTTGGAAATTAATAAATATATTAAAAGAGACAGAAAGCAAAAAATTGAAGAAGAAATAAAAGTTGAAGAACCGGTTAAAAAAACTTGGTCTCCGATATAAAGAGAGGATAAAAAAGTGACACAAAAAAATGAAATATTGGATATTGTAAAATCTTCATTGGAAGATGGTAAAGCAGAAGATGTTGTTGTAATCGATTTGAGAGGAAAAACATCGATTGCCAACGAAATGGTTGTAGCTTCCGGTAATTCGGATAGACATGTTATTTCGATTGCTCAAAAAATTCAAGAAAATTTGAAAGAAGCCGGATATAAGTCGGTTAGTGAGGGCGAGGCAAAAGGTGATTGGGTTTTAATAGATGCCTTTGATGTAATTGTTCATATTTTCCGTCCGGAGGTTCGTGAATTTTACAATTTAGAAAAAATGTGGAATGCAATTGCTAATCTGCGTGAAGAATAAAATAAAAAAGCAGTTCAATGAACTGCTTTTTTTAGTGTAGGAAAAAAATTATCCTTTTAAGAACTTTTCACAAGCCGTGAACGCAAATGAAAATGATGTGTTTTTATCGAAATTGATACATATAACTTCGCTAAAATCACTCAGAATAACTTTTTTGAGAAAAAGTGGAGTTGTTATCCCTTTTTCTTTTTGATAAGAGCACATTAGTGCATAATAACTGTCTTGTGTACGCAGAAGGGGGATTGTCATTTTATCCGTTTCTTTGAAAATGAAAGAAGTTTTCAGGCAAGATATAATACGGTTATCTCCAACGATGTAGCCGTAATATTTGTCCGCATATTCGAAGGCATAAAAACTGCCTACAAACCCACTGTTGTCTATTCGAAACATATCATATAGTTTGATATCATTTGAATTTAGACATACTTCTTTTTGATTGTCCAAGCAAATGGCAACACCCAGTTCTTCAACTACGTCAGCGGGATATATAACCTGCTGTCTGAGTTTGAAATGTACACACACTTTTCCTTGTTTTGCTTTTTGTTTTCTCTTTGAAAACAAATTGCTGATTTGTTTAAATAATCCCATATATTAAAAATTTAGTATCACTGTATGAAATGTGTCATATTTTTGTCTAAAAGTCAATAATGAAAAATTTATTGAAGAAGATATTGATTGTGATATAGATTAACCTTAGGAGTGAAAAATGAAAATTACAATAGCAGCAATAGGTAAATGTAAGAAAAATTCGCCGGAAAAAGCTTTGATAGATGAATATATAAAGCGTTCATCTTGGAATGTGACTATAAAAGAGGCGGATAATTCAACTCAAGAAGAAGAAGCCAAATTTTTGCAATCGGTAATACCGAGCGGAGCAAAAGTTATTGTTCTTGATGAACGAGGCGAAAATATGAAAAGTACGGAGTTGGCAGCAAAAGTGGAAAAATGGCAAATTAACGGTTGCTCCGAGTTATGTTTTTTAATCGGGGGTGCTGATGGTCATTTACAATCTACCAGAGATAAAGCAGATTTATTGCTGTCATTTGGAAAGCTTACTTTACCACATATTTTAATGCGGGCAGTGTTATCCGAACAAATTTATCGCATTCAAACAATAATTGCCGGACATCCGTATCACCGTGTATAGTTAATTATAAACGGTTAAGTTGAAAACATTTGCCAAAACGAATAGCGAAATATAACAAACCAGAGTGGCGATTGCAGGTGTGGCAACCCAACCAATTATAATTCTGCCTATGAGTTTCCAATTAATTCCGTTTCCGCCTTTTAATAATCCGATACCCATAACTGCTCCAATTACGGCTTGAGAGCTCGAAACAGGAACCAGAGGGATTGTCGGAAGATTATGAGATATTAAAAAGTTATATAAATTCGGAGAAGCAAAAACGAATAATACTAAAGATTGCGCGACAACTACAATCCAAGCTGCAGTCGGACTCATTTGCATAATATCTCTACCAACAGCATTCATCGTTGCTTTTGAATAAGTAAAAATACCTACACTTATTGCAATACCGCCAATTAAGAATAATACCTGTGTCGGAGAAAGCGATAATCCGAATGGTAATGGTAGAGCATTTAACATATTGGAGCCGGTAAAAACCCCCATAACGTTTGCTATGTTATTAGCTCCTAAAGCATAGGCTGCGAAAGCACCGGCTAAAATTAAGCCGATACGGGTATAACAGTCTTGTCTGATAAGGGACACTTTACAATATTTAAGAATTATTTTGGTAAGAAAATATAAGATAATAGCAAATATGGCAGAAAGAATCGGGCAAAATATCCATGTGCCGGCAATAGTTGTTAAAAGTGAATAATCGGTCGGTCTGGCACTATAGAGGTTCCAACCTATAATAGCTCCTACAATGGCTTGTGAAGTTGATACGGATATGCGAGCTTTTGTCATCCAATAAATAGTCAATGCAGCGGCAAAAACTACCATAAAGGCACCGGCAATAGCATTAATGTGTCCGAGTTTGTTGATTGTTTCTGTTGTTCCGCTACCGGCAATAACAGCTCCTAAAGTTACGAATATTGATGAAATTATAGCGGCTGTTCGAAACTTTACCATTTTTGTTCCTACTGCCGTACCAAAAAGGTTAGCTCCGTCATTAGCTCCTAAAGACCATCCCAAAAAAAGACCGCTACTCAAAAAAACTAAAAAACTTAACATTAAATATCTCTCTTAAGGGTGAAAATCAGTAATTCGTCAGCACAATCTTCTGCAATATCTGCAATTTCGGTAATGCGATTAATAAAAGAATCGAGTTGCAATTTATTTGCTAAGGGTAAATCTGATTTGAAAATCGCTTTTTTTATGGTGTTATAAGTTTCATCAGACTCTTGTTCCATCAAATATACTTTATGAGTGTAATCTCGTACTGCACTTAAATCTTTGAAAAATGCACGAGAAGCAATTCCCATATATTCCCCACTGTCAGCTACCTGATTGCACAGTTTTATAATGTTTCTCTTCAAATTTTCCGGAATTTCAGGGCGTTCGATATAAAATTTATATACAACTTTATCAAAATGATTATTTATTTCGTCAAGACTCTCAACCAATTTTAATATATCGGCTTGGAGATTAGGCAACAAATTTTGAGCATATAATTGATTTTCAATTTCTCGGCGTAAATCATCTGCTTGATGTTCAACTTTTTTTATCTGCTTACTGACTTTTTTCAAATCATCGAAATCATCGCTTGAAAAAAATGTGTTAACCGCTTTGCGGAAAATAGTAGCGGAATCGATAATTTTGTCGTGAAAATTATCAATTTTTGTTTCCAACGATTTTGTTTTTGAAAAAAGTGATATTTTTAGCTTAAACATATATATATTCCTCCGTTATTTATCACCATATAATAATCCTTAAAAGTTAAAAAAGATTAGATTTTTGGAATAAATATTTTTTTATTCTTGTAATATTTTCAGATATTGTTTAGATTAACAATGTTTTATGATTTATAATTTGAGGATTAAATAATGAAAAAATCACTTGTTATTTCAATTGTTGCTTTGTTGGTTGCTGTTGCTGCCTTGGTTAAAGATTATTTGCCATGCGCTAAAAAAGCTGCTGAACAAAACAATGCTCCGGTTAATGTTGAACAAATTTTGAAAGACCACCCGGAATACGTAATTAATGCTTTACAAGCTTATGAAGTTAAAGCCAGAGAAGAAGCAGAAGCTAATTTGAAAGCTAAAATTAAAGAACATGATGAAGCTTTGAAAGCTGACAACGCTCCTTTCCAAGGTAGTGCAGATGCTAAAGTTGTAATTGTTGAATTTTTTGACTATGCATGCGGTTACTGCCACAGATTGTTCCCAGAGTTGAATCAAGTTCTGGCTAAAAATTCTGATGTAAAATTGGTATTAAGACCATTGGCTTTCGTTTCTCCGCACTCTGAATATGCTGCCAAAGCTGTTTTAGCTGCGAATGAACAAGGCAAATTTACAGAATTGCATACAGCATTGTTTACAGTTCAAAAAGCTTTGAGCGAAGAATTGGTTGATGAATTGGCAGAAAAAGCTGGTATCGATGTTAACAAAATGAAAGAAGATATGAAATCTGAAAAGGTTGAAGCTGCTTTTGCTGCTAACAACGAATTGGCTCAAAATATTGAAGTAGGCGGTGTTCCGACTTTGATTTTGAATGGTGAAATTGTTCAGCCGTTCTCTGCTGAAATTCAAGCAAAAATTGATGCAGCAAAATAGTATTTTTAGAAATACATTAATAAAAAAATCGCTCTGATTTCAGAGCGATTTTTTGTTGCTGATATTTTAATTGAAAAAACGATAAATAGAAAAAATAGGAGAAAATGGTATTTTTTTGGGTAGATACTTAAAAATTTGTAATGCAAAAACAATGGCTAGAAGTAATAAAAAACGTACCTTTAATTGAGTCAAAAATCAATACCTAAAACCAAGGCTTACAGAGAAAATTTTGTGTTCCGATTAAAGGTACAATTAATCGGAACGAGGGATAAAGGAAATATTATGAATAAAACTGAAAGTGAACAGTTAGGGCGTTCAATGGTTGAAATGCTGGGTGTTTTAGCAATTATCGGAGTTTTATCCGTTGGAGGAATTGCTGGATATTCTAAAGCTATGGAAAAATATAATCTTAATAAATTACGAGATCAATTTTTTCAAATTTTACATAATTTAACAACAGCAGTTGCATCGGGACAAGAAACAACACAACTTGCAAATAACAACGTAATAGATGCTTTGCACATATTACCGCAAGAAATGGGGAAAGCTAAAGACTGTCGTCACGCATTGGGAGGAAGATGCTATGTTGTAGGTGTAGGTAGTGGATATGATATTACAATTCGTTTACAAGATTTGCCCCAGAAGGCCTGTGTCGAAATGTCAACATTAGATTTAACTTCTTATAGCGGAACTATTTATATAAATGCCTCAAACAGAATAGAAATAGATCCGTCGACTTGTGTTACTGAAGATGGTGAAAAAACGTGTACAGGTTCAAAGTTACGCTCCGTTCCTCAAGCAGTTAAAGAGTGCAGAGGCAAATTAAATGCAGTTGTATTTATGTTCAGTTCAAAATTATAAAAAAATCGCTCTGATTTCAGAGCGATTTTTTTGTTATACTTTATGCGGAAGTTTTGAATAAATATAATTGCTTATCCAATTCGGTAAAATTGATACAGCCCAAGTAGCTAAACGCATTTGCCAAGGAAAAGCGATTAGTCCGACATTGCGTTCAATTCTGCTTCCGATAATTTGTGCTGCTTTTTCCGCAGACATGAAAAACGGCATCGGACAAGTATTTTTGTCGGTAATACGAGATTTTACAAATCCGGGACAGATAACATTTACTTGAATACCGCTACCTCTTAAGGATGCTCGCAAAGCTTCACCATAGGCTTTAACACAAGCTTTGCTGGCACTATATGACGGGCAAGCTGCAAGACCGTGATAACCGGCTATTGAACTCATAATTGCAATGGCACAGGATTTTTTGTTTTCTCTTTTTTGGAAAATATCCAAAGCCGGTAAAATCGTATGTAGTACTCCCATTACGTTTATATTAAATGTATTATATATATTTTCGGGAGTTTCTTCTAAAGTAGCAACACCGGCATTAGCCACTACCAAATTTAGCGGGGCAATCTGATTTGCTTCTTCAATCCATAATTTCAGTTGTTCAGAATCGGTGACATCAATAATTTTACTGTATATATTACATTTATATTTTCTGCTTATATCAGCTACCTTTTCCAGTCTTTCAACATTGCGTCCGCAAATAAAAATATTTTCAGCTCCTTTTTGAGCGTAATACTCGGTTAGAGCTTCACCTATACCTGATGAGGCACCGGTAATAATGATATTCTTAAATTTTGTTGCCATATTTTTTTATCCATTGATTGTTAGTATTTTATATTTATAATAAACAAAAAAAATAATTTGAGGAGAATTTTTTTGAAAATATCCAGTATGACCGGTTTTTCACGTTCAAGCGGCAGATGTAAAGTTCGTGATACGTTGTTTGATTGGGCTTTTGAAATGAAAAGTGTTAACGGCAAAAATCTTGACTTTAAAGTAAGATTGCCGTCGTGGCTAGATGTGATGAGTTTGGAGCTGAAGTCTGTGGCACAAAAATATTTTGAAAGAGGAACAATAAATGTAAATCTGGACATTAGTGCCGATGCTGAAACTCCAAAAGTAAAAATTAATGAAGAGCTACTAAATTTGCTGTCTGAAACAGCTCTGAATTTAGCACAATCCGGTAAGGTTAATATGCCTACGGCAGGAGAATTGTTGAATATAAACGGGGTTGTGGAAATTGAACGTAAAACTTATGATGATGAGCTTATAGATGAGTTGAAAAAAGTTTTGCTCGCTGATTTTGAAAAATGTTGTATCGGATTGCAGAATGACCGTCAAAAAGAAGGTGAAAAAATAGCTGAAGTTTTAAGCGGATTATTGAAAAAAATATCTGATATTGTGGAACAAATTGTTGAAAAAGCAGAAAAAGTTCCGACAACTATTGCAGAAAAATTAAAACAACAAATTTCCGAATTTTTAGGGAATGATATTAACGTTACAGAAGAACGATTGGCTCAAGAAATTGTTTTTTTGGTTAATAAGGCGGATATAAGAGAAGAAATTGACCGTTTACGTGCACATTTAAAAACGGCGGAGCAACTTTTAAACAGCGGGCAAAGTGTAGGACGCAGAATGGATTTTTTGTGTCAAGAATTTAATCGAGAAGCAAACACAACCTGTTCAAAAGCAGCAGATGTGCAAATTATAAATTGTGGTATGGAATTAAAAGCTACAATAGAGCAATTACGTGAACAAGTACAAAATATGGAGTAGAAAATGGAAGATATTATCAATTATTTGCGAAAAGTTCGTAAAGGTGCAATGTTTTTGATTGATGCACCTTCCGGTACAGGTAAAGGAACAGTCATAAAAGAACTTCTCAAAAGGGATGATAAACTGAAATTTTCGGTTTCGGTAACAACTCGTCCTCCTCGTCATAATGAAGTTGACGGAGTTGATTATTATTTTGTTAGTGATGAACAATATAATAAATATATTGCGGAAGATGCATTTTACGAATTTGTTGATTCGCAATATGGAAATCGTTACGGAACACTTCGTTCTGAAGTGGATAGCTTTCTAAATGTTGGCGAAGATGTGGTTTTTGATATAGATTGGGAAGGTGCTCGTCAAATGCGTCAAAGAGCTCCTAAAGATGTGGTTACCATTTATTTGTTGCCCCCTTCAATTAAAGAAGTTCGTGAACGTTTGGAAAATAGAGGAACCGATAGTAAAGAAGTCATAGAAAAACGTATGAATTTAGTGGTAGATAAAATTGTTCACTGGGATGAATTCGACTATGTTGTGGTTAATGCCGAACTTGAAGATACGGTTGAAAAAATTCGTCGTATCATTTCTGGCGAAAGAATGAAAAGAGTTCGTCAACAAGATGGCTTGCAAAAGTTTGTAAATGAGCTTATTGAAGAAGCAAAAGATAAAAAATGATTGCTTGCAAAAAAAGATATTTTTTTATATGTTGTAGCCGAGATTAACAGAGGTTTTTTAATATGAATCCTACATCTATTTTAGGCAGATATTTAACACGTCAGCTTATATTGAGTTTTATCGCAGTATTGTTGATGATTGTCGGTGTTATTTTAATGTTTGAGATTATTGAACAACTACGTCGCACTGCCGAAAGACCCGATGTTGATTTTTTATTTGTATTAAAAATGTCTTTTTCAAAATTGCCCAGAACATTTGAAATGGTTTTTCCTTTTGTGATGATGATTGCGGCAATGGTTACATTTTGGAAGGTTAGCCGCTCTAACGAATTTGTAATAATGCGTGCTGCCGGAGTTTCTATATGGGGGTTTTTGACTCCGGTTCTTTTTGCTGTTTTTGTTGTAGGAATGATAAATATTGCTATTATCAATCCTATATCTTCATATTTGTACGAAGTTCATGAAACAATGAACTATCGTTTTAAGACCAAGAATCCAAAGGCTGTTTTGTTTTCTGATAAAGGTCTGTGGATTAGAGAGGCCGGTGAAGATAATACTATCAGAGTATTAGAGGCAAAATCTGTTCGTCAAGAAAATGATGTTTTATTATTGCGAAAAGTCAGTGTACTTGAATTGAGCGAAAATTCCAAATTATTAAGCCGAATAGAAGCTTATGCTGCAGAGTTGCGTGGCGACCAGATGGAAATGAAGTCAGTAAAAATTTTTGAGGCCGGAAAACCAACTAAAAAATTGAGTAATTATGATTATAAAACAACATTGACAATAGATAGAATTAAGGAAAATTTTATCGACCCGGAAGCTATTTCATTTTGGAATTTGCCGGAAACAATAAAGTTTTATGAGCAATCGGGGTTTTCTGTTGTACGTCATAAAATGAGATATTTATCATTGTGGGCATCACCCTTTTTGTTGATGGCGATGGTATTGGTGGCAGCTGTTTTTGCTTTGCGCGGAAATACCCGAAGAGGCGGTGTTATGTTTATGATTGTTGGCGGAATTTCGACCGGATTTATTGTTTATTTTCTGTCACAGGTTATTTATGCTTTCGGTATCAATAATTATATTCCGATGACATTAGCAGTATGGGCGCCGACATTGATAATTACAATGATATCAGCATCGTTGTTGTTGCATATTGAGGGAAATTAAAATAAAATAAAAAAACTCTTGATTTATTGATTAATATTGTGTATTAACATTTACGCAAGATGCAATAGGGGTATAGCTCAGTTGGTAGAGCATCGGTCTCCAAAACCGAGTGTCGTGAGTTCGAATCTTACTGCCCCTGCCAATAAAAAACCACCTGAAGAGGTGGTTTTTTTATTGGCAATAGGGAAAGTTATGGTTCGAACTCACGAGAAAGTGAGTTTGACTACAAGCGAAAGCGATACCGGGTATCGCGGTTGGCAAAAGCCAATGAGCGCCAGTGCGACGCAGATTTTATAAATCAAGTCAATCTGACCGCCCCTGCAAATAAACAGGATATTAAGTAAGTTTATCACGTATATACAAAGTCGCTTGCTTGGGGAAGTTACATATTTTCTTGTTCGGCTAACAAGCTATAAAATTTGTTACCTTTGGGTAAAAATTACACTTTTATATAAAAATCAGTTTTTATTTTGTTTTTTTGTAAATACGTGATATAATCATGTCATAGGATAAAGGGAGCTTGTCATGACTGATAACAATTTATCATTTGAGGAAATTGTATCCAGTATTTCAGATAATGAAATGATGGCTCTTTACCAATACAAAAGTAGTTCCGAGCTAAACGAAGACAATTTACAACGTATATCTCCTGAAAAACAGCGTTTTTATTTGGCTTTCTATGCAAAGGCTGCTTATGAGCACGTAGGGTTTGAAGGTTTTAGTCCTGAAAATAAAGAAAAATTTAAGGCACAAATAGAACAAATTTATGCAAATATTACCTCAGACAAATTACAAGGTGAATTTTTAAATGAATTAGCAGAAAAAACTGCAAAATACATAGAAGATCGGCATTTTGAAATCGGTGTCGGTAATAAAACATTTCATGGAGGAGAAAAAGCAGAACCACGAAGTGTCGGTAGTAATTTCTTTTATAGTAAAAATAAGCCTGCTGATTATCAATCTCTGGGATCAGGATGGTCCGATGAAGCAGGTGAGAGATTTCCCACATGGGAAATCGGAACCCTTAAACAAGGTAATGAAGATATTTTAATTGTTTCAATACCAAATTTAGGGTTCAAAAATGATTATGAAAGTTGGCAAGATTTTATAGAAACTTTTGATAATATTTATCTGCCAAACAAAGAAAAATGGGATAAAGGTCGTATTGTTCTTGATGTCAGAGGCAACAGAGGCGGGGAAGATAAGCCAATAGACCATGTTGCTAAACGGTTATATGGAAATATGCTGAATACTTATAAGCGGTGTGAAATAAAAGATACAGCACTGTCAAATTATTTTTTGCATAAACATGGTGCTTATAATCCTCAAAATTATGAACGTTCTGGAATAAAAGCAGAAGATTTAGTTGTACGTAATAATTTTTCCGGTGAAAATAGAACTCTTTTTGATGAAACCGATAAATATTATCCATTTAATGAACAGACAGGATATAATGGTCGAATAGATATCCTTTTGGATCGGGATGTTGGTTCTTCTGCAGAAAGCGCCTATACATCTTTTTATCATCATAAAAATGTTCGTTATATTGGTGAAAATACTTCCGGTATGCAGCAATATACTCAAGGGACGTTTCCTGCTCCTTGGGGAGGTAGTATGCGTGTGGCTGTCACGAAATTAACATATTGGGATAAAGAAGGTGAAAATATTGAAGTTAAAGGGCATAAACCGGATATAAATTGTTCCGGACATGATGCTTTTGATGTTGCTTTAACCATTGGAATAGATGATGGCAGAGCTATTGGTTTTAGAGAAAAAAATGAGAAGGAATCAGAAAATAAAGTTTATGTAGAGTATGATCCTAAAGCTCCAACAGATGCTAGAAAAGCCTATTATGCGAAATATTTAGATCCGGCAATTGCTGAGATAGAAAAAGATAATATAGCTGAAAATCAAAGACTGAATGCTAATGAATTTATAGTTCAATTTTTTCAAGAAAATTTTTCCTACACTCCGGAAAACTTGAAGTCTGGTGAAAATTCCGTATCTTTTCAGTACAATGGTTATAGAATAAGGTTTCCTAAAAAAGAAAGCTCAGTACAAGATTATGAAAAAGAAGCATATATAAGTCAGTATATAGCAAAAAAATCTCCTGATTTAGATGTGCCGATTGTTGAAGTTAAAGAACGAAACGGTAAAAAGTTTTCTGTACACAAAGAAATTGAGGGGAAAACACTAATCGGTAAATTGCCAGAAGATAAAGATAATATACATTTTGAAAGTTTATCGCAAACTGAAAGAAAAAAGTTAGCCAAAGATATTGGGGTGTTTTTAGCAAAATTGCATAATATTTCATTACAAGATGCGGATAGTGAAATTGTAAAATCTAAACAAATGGGAATACAGGCAGAAGAGCATCCTAATTTTATAGAAAAAAACGAAGTTCTTTATAGAGATTTAGGTATAGAATATAGGCCTATAAAAATGAATAAAGAAGATTTGGTCTTATCTCATAACGATTTTCACGGCGGTAATTTTATTCTAGATGAAGAAAATAATTTTAAGGGGGCAATCGATTTAGGGGAAGCAGGTATAAATTATCGTTATAAAGATTTTATGTCCTTATATTCTTCGTATGGTAGAGAATTTATAAGAGATGTTGTCAGTTCATATAATGAAAATAGTGCAACATCTATATCTATGGAAGAACTTGATTTTCACTATTTAAATAAAGTTGCAGATTTTGCACATTATGCTGCAAAACCAGAATACAAAGAAAAATCTTCTCAATTACAGAAAATTTTTGATAAATGCATAAACGATTATAGAACAGATGTAAATCGGGTAAGAGAGAAAGATGAACTTACAAAATCTCGTCAAAAAATAACGGAAATATATGAATTATCTGTCTTAAAAAAAGATTTTTTGAATATGCCGAAAGAATCTTTGCCATCTTACTTTTCTGCGCAATCGTCTAATCCGGAATTTACAAATTCTCAATTATATTTCAATCTTTTTTCTAAAAAATATAATCTTTATGAAGATGGGCAATTTGATAGAATGTGTCAGGATATGAAAAAATCGCTTGGTGAAGACGTATATTTTCAGTTGATGTCAAATTTACATGATTTAAGAGATAAAAAAGTAGAGGAAATAATTAATAATACCGGAGAATTTTTAACCCATACAACAAACGTTCCTCCCGAGATGATGGGCGGCTCTGTTTTACCTCGCAACAATTTAAATCAGTTTGGTGAAAATCGCAATAATTATGTATTTGCAACAGAAAGCGAGAGCGAAAGAGATTTTTATGCATTAAGAACCGTTGATAAAGAAAGAAAAAATATAAATTGGAAAAAACAAGCAAGGGTCGATGGTGAAGAAAAAAATGTTTTTATCTTGGAAGAAATAAATCAAGAAAGTTACACATATTTTTTACCTAAAGAAAAATTTACGCCGGTAGTTTGCTTAGATGGTCGTTTTGGTCATGAATGGACAGCAACAGAAGAAATACCTTATTCTCATCATGAAAAAAATAATCATGAGGAAATAAAGAAAAGAAATATTGTAAAATTAGTTGATGGCACGAAATTCAGAGGGCAGAATGACACTTTTCGTGAAAAATTAAATAATCCTGACACCATAATCAGTACTCTTGATAATTCAGGTGTTTTGGTTGAGAGTAAAAAAGAGATATTATCTTCAAAATTTGCTAAATTACGAGCTGAACTAGGTTCTGCAAAAGAGAAGGAATTTCAACCAAGAACTATTAATCCGAATATGTCATACTATTACCAATATAAAAAACAAAACGGCTAAATCTAAAGATATATATGATATGAACGGCAAGGTAGAGCTCAATTTTGGTTAGTTGAACGATATTTTGCAGAAGCAGCCATATATAACATATTAGATAATTCAAATAATTTATTGATTGACGGGGCACCAAAGTCAATTTCTCTTTGTCGTTGGTGCATAGCCTCATAGCCTCATGGAATAGTACGGATATCCCCATATAATTATCACTATTTAATCGTTCAATATTAAAAGATATTTTTCCTGTTGATGAGTCATGTTCTGCTCCCGGAACATGTGCATCTTCGTTAAGATTGTTTTCTTTTCGATATTCTTCCGGTGTGTAAAAATCAATATTTAAAGATGTTCCATAGGCATATTCTATAATTTTTGCAGTTTCTTTTATTGTTTCTTTTTTATCCTCTAAACTTAAATCTTTCCAATTTTCATATTATCGGTTATTTGAGAATTCTTGGATACAAGAGATATAAAGCGATTTGCCAGTTGTTCTTCTTTTTGAAAAAACTCTTTCGGATATTGAATGTTGTATAACAGAGATTTGAGTTGTTCTTTGTTTTCGGAGTAAATATCATCTAAATTTTTTTGTGTTTGGCATTTATGAAAAATAGCTCCGAGATATTCAATTTTTTCCTTTAATGGTAGCTGAGCAATATCTTCCGATGACATATTTTTAAAATCATCAACATGTTTCTATAGATGTATTTATGTAGCACATTAAATGTGTCATAGCATTTTCTCTTCATATTTTAAAAGTTATTTTTATCGATACGGGCAGTAGTGTCAGTATCGAAAGTTTGTTTAATTATTGATTTAAAAGGCAGTTGATTATCAAAGAAATTTGTGATAGTGTTTAACCTATGAAAGATATTTTTATTAAATTAAATCAAAACCAAAACTATGGAAAAAATTAAGTTTCTGAACGAAGATTTTTTTCATCTTGCAGATGCAGATGTTAAAAGCAAACGTTTTGTAGCCTGGCTGAAGGCAGATCGTTTTCACGATTGTTCTAAGGGGGTTTTTGCAGTTGAGGATGTTAATGTCTATATGTCGGCAGTTCCGTTCGCAAAAAATCTGACTTTGGAAGAAGCGTATGCCTATGTGGCGGAATTTCGTGAGAAAAATCCAAACTGTTTATGGGCTCGTTTGGTTGCGGCAGATGAAATTGCCGAGTTTAACTCTTGTAGTAAGCAGTTCGATTTTGAGATTGATCGAGCTAAAACATCATCGGTATATACCGATTGGCATGGACGGATTGATGCCCGATATTGCTGGGATAACGGTGTGAAGTGTGATGATGGTGTTGAACGTTCTGACGTGTATTTGCACTTTGTTCTCAAGGCGGCAGCACCTCAGAAAGTGATTATCTAATCGAAAACAATTTTCTAAAAAAGGTCCGTTAGGGCCTTTTTTTGTTGTATAAATAAAATCAGCAACGGTATATTAAAGAAAGTTGTAATAATAAATTGATTTATGTTTATTTGTGTTTTATAAAAGTTACTGTTGTTTGTATAAAATAAGGGAAAGAAAGATGAAAATGAGCACATTGCCGGTTCGCGGCACAAAAGATTTTTTGCCTAAAGAGGTGGAAATCAGAGATTATTTGCGTTCTAAAATTGAAAATTCATATAAGAGCTACGGCTTTAATAAAATTAATACTCCTATTATGGAAGATATTGACAGATTAAATCAAAGTGATGGTGGCGAAAATTTAGCTATGATATTCAAATTGCTGAAACGCGGACAAAAACTGGATTTATCTCAAGAAAATTTAACCGAAAATGATTTGGTTGATAGTGGTCTTCGTTACGATTTGACAATGCCTTTATCTCGTTATTATGCAAACAACAGACATCTTCTTTCATCCCCCTTTAAGGCTTTGCAAATTGATAAGGTGTTTCGTGCCGAAAGACCTCAAAAAGGACGTTTACGTGAGTTTTATCAGTGCGATATTGATATAATCGGCGATGCGTCGATAAATGCAGAAATGGAATTGATTGCGGCAACTACTTCTGCTCTGCAAGATATTGGTTTTAGCGATTTTACGGTCAGAATTAATGATCGACGCATTTTAACTGATATGATTTTATCAGCAGGATTTAATGCTGATGATGTTCCTTCGGTTTGCATCAGTTTTGATAAACTTGATAAAATCGGTTTGGACGGGGTTAAAAAGGAACTTTTGGAAAAGGAATATTCATCTGAAGTTGTGGCAAAATTTATAGAAATATTGGGTGTTTCCGATGAAAATGCTTTATCTGCTGCGGAAAAATATTGTTCTAATAAAGATGTGGTTGAAAATCTTAAAAAGGTTTTAGATTTTGCCAATGCCGTATCTGACGGAAAATATACAGCGGTATATGATAAGTCTTTGGTTCGAGGTATGGGATATTATACCGGTATGGTTTTTGAAATTGTCAGCCCTAAATTTGGCTCTTCAGTTGCCGGCGGTGGTCGTTATGATGGTATGATTGGCAAGTTTTTGGGAGAATCTGTTCCGGCTGTCGGTTTTTCTATCGGTTTTGAACGAATTTCGGCAATTCTGCAAGAAGAAGGTTTTGTTCCGCCTATGAACGAGAAAGTTGTTTTGGCTTATGATGATAATATGTCTTTTGCCGATGTAATAAAAAAGACTAAAAAATTGCAGAAAGAAGGTAAAATCGTAACCATGTTAAAACGTTCTAAAAAATTCGGTAAACAACTGGATTTGTTGGTTGCTGATGGAGTAAAGACATTGATTAATATGGACGGAACCCGAAAGGAATTGAGTTAATTTTTTTATAAAAGAATACAAAGCCGGATTACTTCCGGCTTTAAATGTATAAAAATAGTAAAAATCAGGATATTATAAAATAATTGCTTGACATATCGCCTTAAAAGATATTTATTAAGCACAACTTAAAAAGTCTGCGATATATGTCGAGGCTAAATTCGATAATGTTTGCAGTTGTGGTTTCACCGATTTTCGGTGTTGGGTTTAAAGTTTTTATATTTGGGTAAAGTCGATGGCAAAAGTTAATCCGATTACATTTTTCAGACAAGTAAAACAAGAGGTTAAAAAAGTTACATGGCCGACAAGAGGAGAGGTTACACAAACTTCTTTTATGGTTTTGGTTTTGGTCGCTATTGCTGCAACATTTTTCTTTTTTGTTGATCAGTTTTTCGGCTTTCTCGTTAAATTAATCTTTGGTTAGGAGACAGTTTATGGCCGCTCGTTGGTATGTTGTTCACGTTTATTCCGGTTCTGAGAAAAAGGTTGCCGAATCGCTTAGAGAACAAGCCGTATTAAAGAATATGGAAGATAAAATTCTTGAGGTTATGGTACCTACCGAGAATGTTGTTGAAGTTAAGAAGGGTACCAAAGTAAATTCTGAACGCAAATTTTTCCCGGGCTATGTCTTGGTGAAAATGGAAATGTCAGATGATTGTTGGATGGTTATTAAAAATACTCCTCGTGTTACCGGTTTTTTGGGACCGAGAAATAAGCCTCTCCCGATTTCTGATGCAGAAGCAGAGCGCATTATCAAACAAATTGAGGAAGGTGTTGAACGTCCGCAAACTATTATCAAATTTGAAGTTGGGGAACAAGTCAGAGTTTGTGACGGTCCGTTTGCTTCATTTATTGGTTTGGTTGAAGATGTTGACACAGAAAAATCTCGTTTGAAACTTTCTGTTTCTATTTTCGGTCGTCCGACTCCGGTTGATTTAGACTTTAATCAGGTTGAAAAAATTTAACCGGCAATATGAAAAATTTAGGGCTGGAAAGCAATATTTTCAGCCTTTTTTATTTATAAACTAATGTAAGGAACTAAAAATGATAAAATCTTTTTTTACTGAATTTAAAAAATTCGCAATGCGTGGCAATGTTATTGATATGGCTGTCGGTATCATTATCGGTGCCGCTTTCGGTAAAATTGTTGATTCAATGGTTAAAGATGTAATTATGCCTCCTATCGGTTTGTTATTAGGAAAGGTTGATTTTTCTGATTTGAAATGGGTTATTTCTTCAGGTGAAAATCCGGTTTCTATTAACTATGGCTTGTTCTTCAATGCATTAATCAGTTTTATTATAGTTGCTTTTGCCGTATTCATTTTGATTAAGGCATTGAATAAGCTTCAATCTGCATTGGATAAGAAAGAAGCTGAGGCAGAAGCTGCTGCTCCGACCACAAAACAATGTCCGTTTTGTTGTTCAACTGTTGATATAAAAGCTACTCGTTGTCCCCATTGTACTTCTGAATTGAAAGCCGAAAAAGCTAAGGAAGTGGCTCCGAAGGCAAGAAAACCGAGAACTAAAAAATAATCATAATTTTTTATGATGTAAAAAGTCGCATAGCAATATGCGGCTTTTTTTGTTTTTATGAAAATATTATGTTGCAAAGAATAATATATTATATAATATCTCCTTATTGTTTGGTTTTTAACGAGGTTGAAAAATGAAAAAAGTTTCAATTATTTCTCCGTGCTATAACGGAGAAAAATATGTTGTGAAGTTTTTTGATTCTTTGCTAATTCAAGATTATCAAAATGTCGAATTTATTTTTATTAATGATGGTTCTACTGACAATACGGAAGAAGTATTTAATACATATAAACCGCAATTTGAAGCTAAAGGTTGGGATGTTATATATATAAAACAGGAAAATTCCGGACAGGCAGCCGCCCTCAATGCAGGACTAAAAATATTTAGCGGGGAATATTTAATGTGGCCTGACAGTGATGATATTTTGTATCCCGAACACATATCTAAAAAGGTTGCTTTGATGGAGCAAAATCCGGAAGCCGGTATGGGATTTTTTTGTTTAGATCAAATAAATGAAGAAGAACCGGATGTTATTGTAAAAAAAATTAAAAGGAAAACAACTGAAGACAATGATCCGTTAATGAATGATTTGTTGTATAATCGCAATATGATTTGGCCTCCTATTGCATCAATTGTTCGTAGCTCAGCTTTTTTAGATGTTAATCCGGAGCGAGATATATATGCAGGTAAGGCGGGGCAAAATTTTCAAATGTATTTTCCTCTTTCGGTAAAATATAAAGCTTGCTATTCCGATGAAAGTTGCGGCGTTTATTTGATAAGAGGAGCATCTCATTCTCGTTCGCAAACAGATTATGAAAAGAGACAGTTTGATCATGAAGACACATGGTTACATACAATTATGAGATCTCCGCTTTCCGATGAAGAAAAAACACAGGCGATAATAACTTCGATTAATCATTATGAAAGAATGAAAATAAAAAAATATACAGCGGAACATGGTGGTCAGTATAATATGGTTACACAACGCAATTATGTTAGTTGTCCCCGAATTAAAATTAAATTATTTGGTTTAATTCCGCTTTTAAAAATCAGTAATAAAAAAGATAAAAGAAGTGTTAAATTGTTTAATTTTATACCGTTTTTGACATTGGAGTAAATTATGAAAATCCTCGAAAATATGAATGATTGTACCGGTTGCAATGCATGCTTTAATGCTTGTCCGAAATCTGCGATAAATATGATTTCTAATGATGAAGGTTTTTGGTATCCTCAAATAGATGAAAAAAAGTGTATAAAATGCGGATTATGTCAAAAAGTATGTCCGGTTAATAATGCAAAATATAACAATTTTTCTGAACCGGAATGTTATGCGGTTATGGGTGATGACGAGTTAAGAAAAAAATCTTCATCAGGTGGTGCTTTTTCATATTTTGCCGAGAATATACTTAAGCAAAACGGTGTTGTTTGCGGGGCAGCATTTACTAATGATTGGACTGTGCAACATATAATCATTGATAATTTAGAAGATTTACAAAAATTGCGTGGTTCAAAATATGTTCAAAGTAATACCACGGATTGTTATAAACGTATAAAAGAATACTTGAGCAATAATGTTAAGGTGTTGTTTAGCGGTACGTCTTGTCAAGTTGCCGGCTTAAAGGGATTTCTGGGCAAAGAATATGATAACCTTTACTGTATTGATATTATATGCCATGGGGTTCCATCTCCAAAAGTACTTCAAAAAGCACTAAAAGAAAAGGTTGATGGCGAAAACATAGAAGGCATAAATTTTAGAGATAAAATATTCGGTTGGACTACTAACTATCATATCAGCATTAAAACAGATAAAAGCTCAAATATTTATACCGGTAAAGATTTTCCTTATATATCTTCGTTTTTAAGAAACTACAGTTTACGATTGTGTTGCGGCGATTGCAAATTTAACAAATTGCCACGTCAAGGAGATATAACTATCGGAGATTTTTGGGGTGTAAATGATTATAATGAAAATCTTAACGATGGTAAAGGTACCAGTGTAGTTATACTGAATTCTGAAAAGGGAAGAATTTTATTTGGAGAAATAAAAAATAACACGAAATTGTATGAAAAAATCCCGTTACAAGTAATAGAAAAACGTAATTATAATTTGGTCCGCTCCAGTGAACATAGTGAATATCGGGAAAAATTTTTCAAAAATTTAGATAAAATGTCGTTAAAAGATAATATTGACAATATATCTAAAAACAAATATGACGTAGCGATTTTAAATTATTGGCCGTATAGTAATTTTGGAGCAATAATTACCGGATATGCACTACAAAAGTCTTTAGAAGAATTAGGATATAGCAATAAGCTTATTTGGTATATGAATAATGCTAATATAAGACATAAACCGGACACTTTTATTAACTCTCATTTTAAAAGTTTTGCAGACAAATATATGGATTATACCTCGTTGTTGGCAGACAAAGATTTGGTTAAAATTAACGAACAAACAGATACGGTTATTGTCGGTTCTGACCAAGTATGGAAATCTTCCGGACAAGGATTAAATAAGGGCGCATATTATCTTAATTTTGTTACGGATTCTGCAAAGAAAATTGCTTGTTCAGCAAGTTTTGGAGAAGAAAAATTTGTCGGAACAGCTGAGGATGAGGCTTTAGCTTCGGTTTTATTAAAGCAGTTTGATGCTATATCCGTAAGAGAAACAGCCGGCCAAAAAATATGTAAAGATAAAATGGGGGTCGAAGCTGAAGTTATTATCGATCCGGTATTTTATATTGACAGAAAATATTATGATGAAATGGCTGATTCTGTAAAACCGAATTTGCCGGAAAAGTATATTTTGGCATATTTTTTAGGTAAAGATGATTTTGATGAAAAAGTTGTGGACTATTATGCTAATACTCTAAACTTACCGGTAGTTTATTTAAATATAAAAGATATGAATACGGAAGAATGGTTGCATTACATAAGAGGAGCAGAACTTTTAATTACAAACTCTTTTCATGGGACATGTTTTTCTATTATTTTCGGTAATGAATTTTTGTGTGTTGCAAACAAAAATAAGGCATATTCCAGATTTGAGACTATTTTATCAAAACTAAATCTTATGGATAGAGCTCGTCCTTCGCAAGAAGTTGTTTTATCCGAAAAATATGAGCTGGAAAAGATAGACTATTCTCAAGTAAATGGGGCGCTTGCCAAAGAAAGAGAAATTGCATTAAACTGGCTGATAAATGCAATTAAGGCTCCTAAAAAGACAAAAGTTTCTCCGGAAAATATCGTTATTAAGAAACTTACTAACGATATTATAGTAGTTAAGGATATTTTGGAACAAAAAACAGACTGGCTTACAGATATACTAGGCTATGAATATAATTTAAAAAAATATAGAAAATATAAGTTATTATCAAAAATAACTTTCGGTGTCCGACGTAAGAAATATAAAGAAAAAGCGAAAATTCTAAAGCCGAAACTAAAAATGGTAAGGCGTTTTTTAAAGAATAAACAAAAAGATGGTTTATGGAAAAGTAAGTAATTATGAAAGATAAAACAATAATATTATCTGTATGTGTAACTTTTTGTAATCAAGAAAAGTATATACAAAATACTCTGGATAGCATCGTTAATCAAAAAACGGATTTTGATTATGAGGTTTTAATCGGTCTTGACGGTAAAAAAGAAGAAAGCCTTAAAATAATAAAAGAATATACTGATAAATATGATTTTATTAAGGTATATCAATCTTTTTATGCGGATTTAGACTGTATAAATATAGAAAAAGCAGCATCGAACCGTTTGAATTTGATTAAACATGCCAAAGGCAAATTTTTTATGTTGCTTGATGGTGATGATTATTATGGTGATGAATATAAATTTCAAAAACAAGTTGATGTGTTAAGAGAAAATCCCAAATGTATCGGTTGCGGTAGCGGATATACCCTTGTGCGTGAAAATGGAGATATAGAAACTCAACCTATTTGTGATGAAATGAAAATTTATTCGATAGAGTCATATTTACAAGAAAAAATATACGTGCATAATTGCGCTATTACATTCAGAAATATTTTTTATTTCGGTTTTCCTAAAAATTTTCCATATAATTTTGTAAACGATACTACAATGACTCTTTATATGCTAAAGTTCGGAAGCTTAGCGGTATTGCCTGACTGTTCATATATGTACAGAATTAGTGCTGAAGGAATATATCAGGGGCAGAGCAGTCTTATAAAGAACTTGTATGCTGTTTTGGGAGGGGAAGTTAATCTACGTTACATTCCGGAATACAGAGATTTATTGCTTCCGAAATATAGAAAAACTTTTAAGAAAATTTTTGCGAATATAAAAAAATATAATTTTGAAAGTGATGAATTAGATAAAATATACAATTTTGCGAAAAGTAATAACTGTATATTGACGGAAAATATTATAAAATATTCAAAGGCTTCTTGGTTTAATAAGTTTTTTTCATATATAAATTGTTGGTTTGTAGCTAAGAAATATTATCCCGGAAAAAGAAAAATCTGGAAAATGGCTGTTTGGAATGGTTTTTCTAATTTTGGAGATATGCTTAATTTGTATATAGCACGTTATATTTGTAGCTGGAATGTTGTTCCAAACTTCAAGGAAGCAGACTTATGTTGTATAGGTTCTATTTTGGCTTGTATTTTTGAAGCTAAAAATAATAAAGCAAAGAAAATTCTTGTGTTCGGTTCAGGAATGCAACGGGAAGTAAAAGTTCCTAAAAATTGGAATAAAAAACTCTGTGTTCTGGCATTAAGAGGGAAAAAATCTCAAGAAAAAATGAAAGAGATTACCGGAAAAAACGCAAAAGTTTTGGCTGATCCTGCTATTTTGGTCAGAAAGATAATGAAAAATACAGGAGAGAAAGGACGTGATTTTGTGGGAGTTGTTCCTCATTACCATGATAAAAAATCTGATTTTATAAAAAATATACAGATTGATAATATAAAATTTATTGATGTTGAAGATACTCCGATACAGGTTCTACGAGATATGCAAGAGTGTTATTGTATTCTCTCATCATCTTTGCATGGTTTGATATGTGCTGATGCACTGGGTATTCCTAATAAACGCATAACTTTTTCTGATAAGATTATCGGAGGAGACTTAAAATATGAGGATTATTACTCCGTTTACGGAAAAGATTATAAAGCCATAGACTTGCGAGAACAAAAAATAACCAAGGCTGATATTAATGACATAGTAAAAAATTATGTTAACGTCGAAGAACAAATGGATAAGCAATGTGAAGAATTGCTAAAAATTAAAATTGATTAATTTTTTATAAAAAAAAGCTTGCAAAATTAAATTGTTGTGTTATACAGAGGCAACATTTCGACAGGACCATGTTCTATCGAAATGCGAATCGTGTATTTATAATAATTTGTGGGGGATTAGCCATAATCTTACCACAAACCTAAAGTGAGGTATTAAAATGGCTGTTAAATCTAAAAAGAAGATTTTAGGATTAATCAAGCTTCAAATCCCCGCTGGAAAGGCAAATCCTTCTCCTCCGGTTGGTCCTGCATTGGGTCAAAAAGGCTTGAATATTATGGAATTTTGTAAGGCTTTCAATGCTGCTACTCAAAAAATGGAACCGGGTATACCTGTTCCTGTAGTTATTACAGCTTTCGAAGATAAGTCTTTCACATTCATTACAAAGCTTCCTCCGGTTGCTTACTACATTAAGACCGCTGCAAAAATTAAGTCTGCTTCTAAAGAGCCGGGCAAAACTGTTGCAGGTCAAATTACTATGGATCAAGTAAGAGAAATTGCTACTGCAAAACTTCCTGACTTGAATTGTTCAACAGTTGAAGCAGCTATGAATATGGTTAAAGGTCAAGCTGTTTCTATGGGCGTTAAAGTAGTGGAGTAGGACAATGACAGGAAAGAGAATTGCTAATATCTATAAAACTATTGACAAGTCAAAGCTCTATTCTTTGAAAGAAGCTGTTAAACTTGTTAAAGAAAATGCAAATGCCAAATTTGATGAAACTGTTGATATGGCTATCAATCTTGGTGTTGATCCGAAATATGCCGATCAAATGGTAAGAGGTGTATGCTCTTTACCAAACGGTACCGGTAAAACTGTTCGTGTAGCTGTTTTGGCTCAAGGCGAAAAAGCTGATGAAGCTAAGGCTGCAGGTGCAGATATTGTTGGTGCAGAAAACTTAATCGACTCTATCCTTTCAGGAAAGGTTGATTTTGATCGTTGTATCGCTACTCCTGATATGATGGGTATGGCTGGTCGTGTTGCTCGTATTTTGGGACCTAAAGGCTTAATGCCAAACCCAAAATTGGGTACTGTTACCATGGATGTTGCCGGAGCTGTTAAAAAAGCTAAGGCCGGTGAAGTTCAATATCGTGCAGAAAAAACAGGTATTGTTCATGCCGGTATCGGTAAAGTAAGCTTTAGCGAAGAAGCTATTTATGAAAATGCAAAAACTTTGATTGATGCAATCATAAAAGCTAAACCTTCAGGTGCTAAAGGTACTTATATGAAGAAAATTTGCATCAGCTCTACAATGGGCGCTGGTGTGCATGTTGATCTTTCTAATCTTTAATAATCGGCTCTTGCTTGATTGTAAAAGTTAGAGATTAAAGAGTTTGGGACGGACTTTCGTCCGTCCCGCAATCTCGGAAATATCCGAGAAACTGTCCAAGACTGCAGGCGGGCAACCTTAAATATCCTGCATAGACGGAGTTAATAAAATTTCTTAATTTTTTCTCCCGGACAGATTAACCTTGCCACTGCTTGCAGTGGTAGAATTGTGAAATCAAACATTGTTTATGCAATGTTTAATTTGGAGATAGAAAAGTGAATCGTGATGAAAAAGTACAGTTGCTCGAAGAATTAAAGCAGTTGTTCAATGATTCTGAGTCAATTGTAATCTCTCACTATAAGGGATTGACAGTTGCAGAAGTATCAGAATTGCGTGACAACATCCGCAAAGCCGGAGCTGGTTTCAGAGTTACTAAAAATCGCATCACACGTCTGGCTCTGAAAGATACAAAATTTGCAGGTCTTGAAGATTTGTTCAAAGGTCCGACTGCTATTGCATTCGCCAATGATCCGATTTCTGCTTGTAAAGCTTGTGTAGAATTCGCAAAAGGTAATGAGAAATTGGTTATCGTTGGTGGTGCTTTAAGTACCGGTGTATTGTCAATCGACGAAATCAAAACATTGGCAAGCATCCCGTCTCTCGACGAATTGCGTGCAAAGATTATTGGTCTTTTGCAAGCTCCGGGTGCTCAATTGGCTCGTGTTACCAAAGCTTATTCAGAAAAAGAAGCAGCTTAATTGCTGTGTGTGTTGTAGTTTTTTATAAAACAAGATTTAATTTATTTATGGAGAAAAAAAATGGCCGATTTAGCCAAGTTAGTAGATGAATTGTCAGCTTTGACTGTTATGGAAGCTGCTGATCTTTCAAAAATGTTAGAAGAAAAATGGGGCGTTTCTGCTGCCGCTGCTGTTGCTGTAGCTGCTCCGGGTGCTGGTGCTGCCGCTGCTGAAGAAAAAGATGAATTCGAAGTAGTTTTGGTTGCTGCCGGTGATAACAAAATCAATGTTATTAAAGAAATCCGTGCTATCACTCAATTAGGCTTGAAAGAAGCTAAAGATTTAGTTGATGGTGCTCCTAAAACTATTAAGGAAAATGCTCCTAAGGCTGAAGCTGAAGAAATCAAGAAGAAACTTGAAGACGCTGGTGCTAAAGTTGAATTGAAGTAATTTCAATTTAATGTAAGGTATTAAAAAACCTCTTCGGAAACGGAGAGGTTTTTTTGTTTGGCTACTTGATTTTGCAATTTGTCGTTAACTATATATTACATATAGGAGATATCAAGATGAATTCGGAAAAGTTTACTACTCGTTCTCAAGAACTTATTAAAACAGCAATTAATAATGCAATTGCATCTCAACATCAGTATATTACGGCACTTCATATACTAAAAGCCATGCTTGATGAAAATGATAATGTAATAGAAAAAATAATTACACAATCCGGTGGAAATATCAACCGTCTTAAAAATGATGTGAATGATGCTTTTTCAAAAATTCCGCAAGTGTCCGGTAATGTTCAAACTGTTGCTTCACAAGATTTTTCTGCCGTTACACTATCTGCGGAAAAAATTGCCGATAAAGCTAACGATAAATATGTTACGGTAGAGCGTTTGTTGCAAGCATTAGTAACAACAGCCGGAAATGAAGCATATAATATTTTGAAAAATAATGACATCAATCCGCAAAAAATGAATCAGGTTATTTCTGATTATCGTCAAGGACGTTTAGCTGATAGTATAAATGCCGAAGATAATTTTGAAGCTCTAAAAAAATATGCAATAGATATTACGGCCAAAGCGAAAGAAGGAAAACTTGATCCGGTCATCGGTAGAGATAATGAAATTCGCCGTTCGGTTCAAGTTTTATCACGCAGAACCAAAAATAATCCGGTTCTTATCGGAGAACCGGGAGTAGGAAAAACAGCAATTGTTGAAGGCTTGGCAATGCGTATTATCAATAATGATGTTCCGGAAAGTCTAAAAGGAAAAAGGTTATTAGCTCTTGATATGGGAGCATTGATTGCCGGAGCAAAGTTCAGAGGTGAGTTTGAAGAACGCTTAAAAGCAGTTTTAAAAGATGTAGAAGCATCGGAAGGACAAATAATTTTGTTTATTGATGAAATGCATACAATTGTCGGTGCCGGAGCAAGTGAAGGTTCTATGGATGCCTCTAATTTATTAAAACCTGCTTTAGCCAGAGGTGAACTGCATTGTTTGGGGGCAACAACATTAAATGAATATAAAAAGTATGTTGAAAAAGATGCTGCTTTGGCTCGACGTTTCCAACCGGTTTTTGTTGCAGAACCCGGAATTGAAGAAAGTATATCCATTTTACGAGGAATTAAAGAAAAGTTTGAACTGCATCATGGAGTCAGAATTTCGGACAGTGCTCTAATTTCTGCGGTGACATTGTCTGATAGATATATCAGTGACAGATTTTTACCGGACAAGGCAATAGACTTAATGGATGAGGCCGCCAGTGCTTTAAGAATGGCAATAGATTCTAAACCGGAGGAATTAGATAGTTTGGATAGAAAAATATTGCAGCTTAAAATCGAAAGAGAAGCCTTGAAAAAAGAAAAAGATGAACAATCCAAAAAACGTCTGCAAGAGATAGAAAAAGATATTGCGGATGAAGAAGAAAAAGCTAAAAGATTGTCTGAAAAGTGGTTTTCGCAAAAGCAGGCATTGGCTGATTTGACAGATGTAAAAGACAAGCTGGACAAAGCTAAAATAGAAGTAATGATAGCCCAAAGAAATGGACAATTTGAAAAAGCCGGTCAGTTGCAATATGGGGAGATTCCGCAATTAGAAAAGAAATTAAAAGAGCTTGAAAATTTGGCGGAAGAGCAAAAAAATGAAACGGAACAGGTGGTGACCGACACGGCAATAGCCGAAGTTATTTCTAAATGGACGGGGATTCCGGTAGATAAAATGTTGGAAGGCGAAAAAGATAAGTTGCTACGTATGGAAGAATTTTTATCTCAACGAGTTGTCGGACAAAAAGATGCCATTTCGGCGGTTTCCAATGCGGTTCGTCGCTCTCGTGCCGGAATTAGTGATCATAAACAACCAATCGGATCGTTTTTATTTTTAGGTCCGACCGGTGTCGGTAAAACCGAATTGAGTAAAGCATTGGCCGAGTTTCTGTTTAATGATGAAAACGCAATGTTTAGAATTGATATGTCGGAATATATGGAAAAGCATGCGGTTGCTCGTCTTATCGGTTCTCCTCCCGGTTATGTAGGATATGAAGAGGGTGGAGCTTTGACCGAATCTGTTCGTCGTCGCCCTTATCAAGTTTTGCTGTTTGACGAAGTTGAGAAGGCGCATCCCGATGTATTTAATATATTGTTGCAGGTTCTTGATGACGGACGTTTAACCGATAGCAAAGGACGTACGGTTGATTTCAAAAATACCATAATAATTATGACATCCAATTTAGGTTCGGATATTTTGATGCGTGGTGGCAACAAAGAAGACGTTATGAATGTTGTTAAAACGGCATTCCGTCCTGAATTTATCAATCGAATAGATGAAATAAGTATGTTTCATAAGTTGGGTAAAGAGGATATTCGTCAAATTGCAAAAATACAACTGCATAATATTGAAAAAAGATTAGAAGAACGAAATATTAAGTTGTATTTTAGTGATGCTGCGGTATCGTGGATTTCAGAAAACGGATATGATGAAATTTTCGGAGCTCGTCCGTTGAAACGTTTGATAAAAACACAGATAGAAAATAAACTTGCCTTAAAAATTTTGAATGGAGATATAGCAGATAATGATACGGCAAGTATTGTTGTCAAAGATAACGAACTGGATATAGAGAAAATATAATGGATAAAGAATTATTGCGAAAAGCAATGGAAATTGCTTTAACCTATGATGTGCAAACTTCAAAAGACAGTGTAGTAGTTTTTTCAGTAAGTTTTCAACCGTCAAAAGAAAATAAAATTAAAGCCAAAGAATATGTTGCTCAAAATAAGGTATCGACGATTCTTGATTATACTCCTTGTGGCAAAGCATTACTTGAGCTTAATTTAGAAGATTATGCTCAAAATGATGATGATATGGAGAAAATTGCCGAGGTTTGGCGAGTGGCATCAAAGAGATATATAGAATGTGCTTCCGGTAATGTGACGGCATTTGTTGATGGCGCAGATGAGCGAAGTGTTTTTCGTATGACCGAATTCCCGGAAATTATTAAAAATCCCGATATATTAACAATCAACGGAATTGATAAAGAAATATTTAAATCTCAGATGGGTTGGTAGTCGGAGATTGGGCAATTTTTTCTTCTTTTTGCTTGTTAGCCAGCATTTTTTCATAAGTGCTATTAATTTTTGCAACTTCTTTTTTGAATTTTGCCAGCTTTTGTCCGCGCAAGTTTTCAGATGCAGATGCTTTGATTGTCAGTGGATTGACACGTTTGCCGTTTTTAATGACTTCGTAGTGTAAATGTGGTCCGGTAGAACGACCGGTAGAACCTACATAGCCGATAATTTGACCTTGTTTAACTCTGGTTCCCGGTTTCATCCCTTTTGCAAAACCGTTCATGTGTCCGTATGCGGTGCTATATTCGCTGTTATGACGAATTTTTATGTAGTTACCATATCCGCTGCGGTATTGAGCAACTTGAATCACACCATCACCGGCGGCGTAAATATGAGAACCTTTGGGAGCAGGGTAATCAATTCCCCAATGAACTCGAATATCTTTGTATATTGGGTGACGACGACGACCGAAATATGAAGATATTCTACCGGATTGATATTGCATTGGACGGCGGCTTAATGTTTTTTTCAAAGCTAAACCTTTAGCATCATAATAGTCAACATTTCCGTTTGAATCCTTAAAACGATAGAGTTCTATTTTACTTTTTCCAAGATTTAGAACAGCATATATAATATTGCCATATTTAGCGATTTTTCCCTCAGGAGTGATATAATTTTCATATATAATTTCGTAGCTGTCGCCTTTTTTTACATCACGACGGAAATCTATGCTGTAAGAATATATATTAATAAAATCGGCAACAATACTCTTTGGAACACCATTGTTGTTCATCGCAATAGAAAGGGTTCCGTTAATTTTTCCTTTAGCGGACTGGAGTTCTAAAATAAGCTCGTCTTTAATGATTTGTGCAGAATATTTACCTTCGTTATTTTGAGATAATTGTAAATGTTCGCTGGTACGTAAAGTTGAACGCATAGAGATAACTGACTTGCCGTCTTCTGACAGCTCTATCTCAAACTTTTGACCAACTCGCAAATCTCTGGGGTCAAAAACTTTTTTGGTAGCAAGGAATATATTGTTGGCTTCGTTATAATCAAGTCCTAATCCGGTTAACATTTTTAATAATGTATCGCCCGATTTTATTTCGACGATTTGGATATTTTTTGCTTCTTCAACAGCATCTAAATTGGTATCGTTATCGGATAAAACGGTTTCTTCTTCAAAATTTTCAATAGCTTCGTTTTTGATTTGTTCAATAGTTTTTTCCGGAGAAATCGAAGCTTCTACCGGTCTATAATTGAACATAACTAAAATTATGGCCAATCCAATGGCAAATGTAGAACAAAATGTAACCCAATATTGTTTGCTCTTAATTGTGGGATATATTTGTTTTATCAGCTTTTTAACCAAAGTTTTATCCTTTAATTATCAAAAAATTATCGACGTTGCACTCTAGCACAACGTATAAAAAAATACCAGATAAAAATTACGGTAATGTTAATTTTATAAAAAAAATGAAAAAAAATAAAAAAAACACTTGCAAATATAAAAAATGTTGGTTATAAGGATAGCGAATTATGTGGGGGTGTAGCTCAGTTGGTTAGAGCGCCTGCCTGTCACGCAGGAGGTCGCGAGTTCGAGCCTCGTCACTCCCGCCACTTAAAAACCGCCGGTTTCGGCGGTTTTTTGTTATGTGTAATCAAAGTGTTTTTTGGGAGTGCCAATTTGCCGATGACGGCAAATTGTACGAGGCTATACAACGGCATCTACATTCGCTGTGGTCGTTATCGCTCCCTTGCTCATTTAGATGTTCCGTTGCTCTTGCAGACAAAAACAACCGGAGCATCGGTTGTTTTTACTTAGCGAGCATCACTCCCGCCACTTAAAAACCGCCGGTTTCGGCGGTTTTTTGTTGTATTGAAAAGCTGATAAATCTTGTTTTCCTTTTTTATTGACATGTTTTCTTGTTTTGTTACAATCATTTCATTCTAATATCACTTATAAATTATTACCTATGAAAAGTTTCACATTGAAATCAGGTTATGACGACCTGAGTCTTGCTGTTGCGGTAAGCCTACCGAAGGATAAACCTTTGGCCGTTATTCAGCTTGTGCATGGAATGTGTGGATGTAACGAAAGGTTCAGACCGCTAATGAATTTTCTTTCGGATAATGGTATTGTTTGTATCGCTGCCGATCTTCGTGGCCACGGAGAGAGTGTTAAGGATATAAACGATCTCGGATATTTCTATTCGGGCGGCTACAAGGCACTTGTTGCTGACATCAAAACCGTAGTTGACTGGGGACTAAAGGAATTTTGCGGATTACCTTATTATCTTCTCGGTCACAGTATGGGGTCATTAGCAGCGAGGGTATATGCAAAGCAAAATGATTCAACCTTGTCCGGTTTGATAGTTTGCGGCAGTCCCAGTTGGAATCCATTATCTGTTGTCGGACGTTTTTTGACCGGAATTGCCTGTTTAACGGGTTTTGGTCGTTCTCGTTCTAAATTGATTCAGATGTTTACATCCGATGTTTATAACAAAAAGTTTGTATCAGAGGGAACACAGGCTTGGACTTGTTCCGACCCTGAGGCGCGAAAAAGTGCACGAGAGAATCCTCTGTGCAATTTCAGATTTACAATGAACGGAGCGAACAATCTTATGAAGATGATGGGAGAAACCTATTGCCACAAAGGGTGGAAAGTTTCTCAACCGACGATGCCCATTCTCTTTATTTCCGGTTCCGATGACGCTTGTATGATTTCTGAGCAAAAATTTTACAATGCGGTTAATTTTATGCGCAAAGTAGGGTATCAAAATGTAAGCTCTTTGATTTATCCGAAAATGAGACACGAAGTATTAAATGAAGTAGGCAAACAAAAAGTATGGAGTGATGTGCTCAATTTTATAAAAGGCACACCAAAATGAACATTTCCAAAAGTTTGGACATGAGAAATACCCCGAAAATTGATAAAGCAATTTTCGGGATATTTTTTAAAAATGAAATGTTACACCGGCTGTTAGTGCTTCACTGTTTCGGGCATTATAAAAATGGGAGTAGTCAATATACATTTCAGTATTTTCAAATATTTTATAGCCTAAATACAAGTTATATTTTTCTTCAAATCCGATGTTATTTTTATTGCTGTTAAAATATTTTTCATAAGAAAATAAAAGCTTTGTTTTATCATTTATTCTTGATATAAAACCGACTTGAGGATTTATATAAAAATTTGAAAAATTATCATAGTGATATCCTATTTTAGGTAAGATATAAAAAGTGGTTGAAGCAATTTTCTTTCCTATTCCCAATCCAAGTTCTACAACTGGTTTGATAGAATTTTTATTTGAAAACTGATTGTTCTCGAAACCTAAACGAAAATATTTAGACAAGCTGCCTGTCGTTTGATAATCAATAACGGATTGCATTTTTAATATATCAATTTTATCAATTACAAATTTCTTTTTTGCATTGTAATAATTGAACGATAAATCAAGCATTTTGCTTTCTAAATCGGGAAAATAAGCATTGGAAATATCTCTTATATCTTGATATACCGGACTGAAATTTATATTGCTTATATTGTTAGATAAATCTTGAGAAAAAGAAAATCGCATAGGTTTTGGGGCGTTTCCGACATAATTTAATCCGAATTTTTGTATGGCTTTTTTTTGAGATACTGATGGTTCAATACTTATGTTGCTTATTTTGTCTTTGTCTTGCAATTCTTGAATATATTCTACCGGTGTTATAAAAGGTTTTATGTTACCGGACGAAAAATTGCTATTTGCAGTTTTTAAGATATTGATTAGAGCCGTGTTACAGTTATGGGAAATAAATTTATATTTTATATTTT
>JAGBDC010000033.1 GCA_017937705.1 Alphaproteobacteria bacterium | reverse complement strand
GTTGGGGTTGAAGTATTTTTAACTCCTTCATAAATTACATCGTACAAATACGGACTTTTGTAAACACGAGCTACTTCAAATGATGTTTCGCCACCTTTAGTATCTCCAAAAGATTCTGCAAACAGAATTTTTCCTCTACCTCTAATATCTTTATCAGATGTGGCATGAATTATAAGTTTGGTTCCTCCATCAACATCACCTTTGACATTGATAATATCTGATTCCATATTTTCAACATTCACATCTAGATGAATAAAGTTAGATGTATTTTCGGTTGAAGTAAGTTTCTTTAATTTTATTGTTTCTAAATATCCGTTAGAAATATCAAATACCGCATTGTTTAAGGTCAATGAAGTTACGGAATCTGCATCAATATTTTCGGTTCCGTCATAATTTAATGAAGCAATAAACTTACCTTTGCCGTCCCAGTTTTTAGCGGTCTTATCCTCATGCTGATAATTACCGAAACGCAAAGTTGTGTTTTCCACTTTAACTTCTCCGGCATTGATAATAGCGTTGTTCATATTGATATATTGTGTTGTTGTGCCTAATTCAGTATCAATAGTATCATTTCCCGTAAATGAGAGATTATACTTATATAGTCCTTCTATATTATCATTAATTACCCAAGAGCTAACATTAAAAGTATTAAATGTTATTGTTATTGATGATGTTGAATTAGAGTTTGACCCGATAAAAATAGCATTATAAATTTTACCTCTTCTATCCAATGTATAGTTCCCATCAAAATAATGTGCATCATTATCAGAAGATAGAGTTAAGTCTGTCGATGTATAAATAGCACCACCTCGTATCATGGGGGCGTAAGGTGGTATTATATTAGTTGTTTCAATATAATTACAGAAAAAATTACCGATAATATTATCAATTACACCATCATTACGTATAGCCCCCCCTGTGGCCACTGCATTACTTATAACATAATTTTTTATAAAACTACCAGTAATATTACCAATTTTTGCTCTTTCTTTTTTATAAGAAGAGGAATTATTAGAAATAGCTCCTCCATTTGCTGTCGCATGATTTCCTATAAAATCTCCTTTAATACTTCCAATATTTGTTGTAGATAAAGTAATATGAGCAACAGAAGCAGGAAGATTAGAGATGGCTCCTCCATTTGTTGCATAATTTTCCGCAAAAACGCCTACGATATTGTTAATAGATGCTGTTGCAGCTTCACTACCACTAGCTGAATATGCATAATTGGAAATAGCACCACCATTTTTTGTTGCATGGTTTTTTATAAAGTTGCCAAATATATTGCCAATAGTCACTATAGGTATTACTTTAGAAGTAGAAGATGAATGTGCGTAGTTAGAAATAGCTCCTCCACTAGCACCATATCCCTCTGCATAGTTTCCTATAAAATCACCGGTAACATAAGAGATAGAAGCTATATTGTCATCAATTACACCATTATAAATAGCACCACCATAGGCATAGGCATTAGCATTACTTCCACTCTTTGTTGCTTCTACAGAGTTACCAATAAAATCTGCGATAATATCTCCTATCTCACCTTGATTAGAAATTGCTCCACCATATACATTGAGAGTGCGAGAATAACCTGTATTATTCTCAAGATTTGCGGTTACTTTATTGTTTAGAAATACTTTTTTATCTATATTTCCATAATTATTGCCGGAAACATTATTTATTGCAGCCCCGACATATTTATTTGTCCAATTATCTGTCGGGTCAACTACGGATATATTTTCAGATTTATCTTTTATCTCCTCATAGTTATCTATATTATGATAAGTGGCTTTATAGTATTTTCCGGCAATTTCCATAGCCCCCATTTCGCTTGCGGAAGCATCTTCCCAAGTGACTTTATCTCCGGTTAAGCTGTTTAAATAATCAGCATTAATTTCGGGGATAGTTTGTGCAATAGCTGATGTTGATAAAAATGTGCTGGCTAAAAGAATGGGGAATGCATTGTATTTCATCGGGAAATCTCCGGTTTAGTTTAAACATAATTAAACGTATCTTTTTTTTGAAGAAAAATCAACACCAAAAACCAAGGCTTACAGAACAAATTTTGCGTTCTAAAAAAAGTACAATTAATTGGAACACGGAAATATACTTATTTGTTTTTGCACAAGAAAATTTTTGACATTTCCTCTTCGAACCACAATCCACCCCATTTTTACCCCAAAACTGTCATTGCGAGCGACGAAGTCTTGCGAAGCAATCCAGAAAATATATGCCTTATAACCTCTATGGATTACCACGTCGTTTCACTCCTCGTAATGACGAAGTGGTAAACTGGATTACCACGTCGCTATCGCTCCTCGTAATGACGAAGTGATAAACTGGGTTACCACGTCGCTTTCGCTCCTCGTAATGACGGGATGGGCTGTAAATTGCCACGAAAATCAAAGATTTTTCGCAATGACAGTGTGGAATGAGGATTGCCACAGCCCTAAATGGTTTGCAATGACAATGATGAAAAGACAACAAAAAACCGCCCTGTTTCCAGAGCGGTTAGAAAGATTTATTTTCCTTCCAGATAAAGCTGGCTTTTTTTATAGTTTTTTATGGCATGACGGATTAAAACACCTATTACCGCTGCAACAGGAACTGCCATCATTAAACCTAAAAATCCTAACAACACCCCACCGGCAAGCAAAGCAAACATTACCCATACCGGATGAAGCCCTACACTATCACCAACAAGCTTGGGAGTTAAAAAATTACCTTCTATAAATTGACCTACCATAAATACGGCAATAACCGCAACAAACGGCTCCCAAGTATTAAATTGAGCTACTGCAAGCCCTATACTTACCAAAAATCCGGTAATGCTGCCGACATAGGGAATAAAAGATATAAGTCCGGCTAAAAATCCGACCATCAACCCTAAATCAAGACCGACCAAATGCAATCCCAAAGCATAAAAAGAACCTAAAATCACGCAAACACTAAGTTGTCCTCTGATAAACGAAGCCAAAGTTTTATCAATCTCTTTTGCTTGTTCTTCTATCGACTTTTTAGATTTTCTGGGTAACAAACCTCTGATTTTTTCAATAAACTTGTTCCAATCACGCAACATATAGAAGGCAACAATCGGAGTTATGAGTAATAAAGATAACAAGTTTACGATAGCCATACCGCTCGAAATCAGACTTTTAAGTATTCTTCCAACCACTTTCAAATTGTTTGCCATATTAGAGCGCAAATATTCACGAACTCTATCGGCATTTAAATTGGGAAAATCTTCCTGCAAACGCACCAAAAAAGGCTCAAATTTCTTAAACAATGAAGTCATATATGCCGGAGCTGCATTGATAAATGTACTTACCTGACTGTCAATAACATTAATTAGCAAAATCAATGCCGGAACAGCTATCAACACAACCGAAACCAAAACCAGAATCGTTGCACAAGTTCTGTTCATCCCCCATTTTTCAAATTTTGTAGCCAACGGGTCAAACAAATAACCGATGATAATTCCGGCAACAAACGGCAATAAGACCGAACGCAACACATAAACAAAACAACAAAACAAAGCAAACAGAACTAACCAAAATATCCAGTTTGATTTAACGCTTGCAATCGTATTTTTTACCATCTTATTCTCCGATAACATTTTCGGTTGACTGAATATTTGTCAGCAAATATATATTCCCCTTTTGAATAAGTGTCATATTTATTTTTGCTAAATCTTGAAGTAAAGAATTAAACTCTCCGGAATAATCAATACGAAATTGAACTTTCTTCAAAGTCATAGCCACCATCTCAATATTATTAACATTTTCAAATGTTTTGATTTTCTTTTCTATATTCAACCAATCCGAAAGTTTTGGAAAAATATATAATGCGTCAAAAATATTTTCGGGCAAAGTTTCCATAACTCCCTTTTCGGTAAGATATTGTCTTAAAACATCGTTTTGAATTGTAATGTTAAAAGTAGCTATGTAACGAACATTAGATGATTTTTCATCAATAACCGTTGCAGCCTTAATAAAATAAGGTATCTGTTCATCGGTCAATGCATTGATTATTTCCATTCCGGCTTCATTAGTCATTTTTTGTGCAACTTCAACAAGAGCCTGACGATTTGCTTGAGCAAAGGCTTTTTCTTTTGCTACGGCAGCACTTTCATCGGATATGTCAACATGAACAACACTGCTATAATCTTGCAATGAATATGCGGGAAGAGAAAACAGCAATGATAAAACAATTATTGCAACCCGAAAAAGCATATCTACCTCCCTTATTCAATAATCTCTAATTTGTTGAAGAAAAAACCGATTTCGGTATTGGCATTTTCTATACTGTCAGCACCATGAATTCCGTTTTTTTCTATAGATTCGCCATAAAGTTTACGCAAAGTTCCTTCTTCTGCTGCTGCAGGGTTTGCGGCTCCCATTAATTTTCTAAAATCTTCTACCGCATTTTCTTTAGCTAACACCATTGCAATAATTGAACCGCAACTGATATTGTTTACCAAATCATCAAAAAAAGCTTTTTCCTTATGGATTTCATAAAATTTTTGTGCTTGTTCAACCGAAAGACGAACCATTTTAAGCGCAGCTACTTGAAACCCTGCATTTTCTATACTATCGATAATTTTTCCCGAATTATTATTACAAACAGCTTCCGGTTTGATAAAAGCTAAAGTTTTTTCCATTTTTTCCTCATTAATATTAAACTTGTTGCGATATTATATTAATTGTTATTAAAAATCAAAAAGTTTTTATAGACTTTTTGATTAAATAGTTGTTTATTACAAACATCAAAATCTATAAAAGAGGATAATCTGATGAAACAAACAGCTTTTTTACAAAATTTAATCTCAAAAGCTCAACAAAATGTTCAAACAATCGTGTTGCCGGAAGGTGAAGACGAACGCATTTTGCAAGCTGCTCACGCAATTGCCGAAATGAAAGCCGCAAAGCTCATAATTCTCGGTAACGAAACCGAAATCAAAGCATATTATGAGAAAAACGGATGGAATTTTGACGGGATTGAAATTATTGAACCGGAAAAATCTCCAAATTTACAAAAATATGCCGAGATGTTTTATGAAATGCGTAAAGATAAAGGCATTACAATGGAAGATGCCGTTAAACAAATGCACAATTATAACTATTTCGGAACCATGATGATAAAAGACGGTGCCGCTAACGGTATGGTATCAGGTGCAAATCATTCAACCGCCGATACTGTACGTCCGGCTTTACAAATTATCAAATCGGCTAAAAAGGGACGTTCGGTTTCATCTGCGGTTATCATTGTTTCTAATGATAAACCTTATGTCTTTTCAGACTGTGCAATCGTAATTGATCCGTCTGCTCAAGAATTGGCCGATATTGCCGTTGATGCTGCTCAAACAGCAATTCAATTTGGTTTAGAGCCTAAAGTAGCCATGCTTTCTTTCTCTACCAAAGGTTCAGGAAAAGGCGAAATGGTTGACAAAGTTGTTGAAGCAACAAAATTAGCAAAAGAACAAATTGAATTGCCGGAATATAAAGATTTAGGTATTAAAATTGATGGAGAATTACAACTTGATGCCGCTGTTGACAGCGTTGTCGGCGCTAAAAAAGCCAAAGGCAGTGATGTTGCAGGACAAGCAAATGTTTTGATATTCCCTGACATAAATGCAGGAAATATCGGCTATAAATTATGCCAACGCATCGGTGGAGCCGAAGCCTATGGTCCTTTGCTTCAAGGATTAAATGCTCCGGTTAACGATTTGTCTCGCGGTGCTTTAGTAGAAGACATTATCGGCATTATTGCCATTACATGTTTACAAGCTCAAAAATAACTCATAACAAGGAAATATACTTATGGATAAAATTTTAGTTTTGAACTCCGGTTCTTCTTCATTAAAATATCAATTATTTAATGTTGATGGCGACAAATATGAAGTTCTTGCCAAAGGCTTGGCTGAACGTATCGGTATTGACGGCTCTTTTGTAAGCATCAAAATCGGTGAAGGCGAAAAAATTGTAAAAGAAGTTGCTTTACCAACTCACCAAGAAGCAATTAAAGAAGTTTTTGCTTTATTGTTAAACGGTGTATTAAAAAGCATGGATGAGTTGTCCGGTGTTGGTCATCGTGCTGTTCACGGCGGTGAATATTTCAACAAATCCGTATTGATTAATGATGAAGTTATCGCTCGCATTGAAGAACTTTGTTCTTTAGCTCCTTTACACAACCCTGCATCTTTACTCGGAATCAGAGCTATCAAAGCTTTGTTGCCCGATGTTCCGCAAGTTGCCGTATTTGATACTGCTTTCCATCAAACAATGAAACCGGAAGCTTTTATGTATGCTCTTCCTTTAGAACAATACAAAAAACATAAAATTCGTCGTTACGGAATGCACGGCACTTCTCACTTGTTTGTTTCTCGTGAAGCAGCTAAATTAATCGGAAAAGAAGGAAATATCATTACCTGTCATATCGGTAACGGTGCTTCTATTTCTGCAGTTAAAAATGGTGAATGCCAAGATACATCTATGGGCTTTACACCATTAGCAGGTGTTGTAATGGGTACTCGTTCCGGCGATTTAGATCCGATTATTCCGCTCTACATTATGAAAACTCAAAACAAAACCGTTGATGAAGTTGATAATTTGTTGAACAAACAATCTGGTATGTCCGGTCTTTGCGGATATTCTGATAACCGTGATGTTGAAGCAAAATATCTTGCCGGCGATCCTGATGCAATTACTGCTATGCAAGTTTATACATATAGCATTGTAAAATATATCGGTGCTTATACTGCTGCTTTAGGTGGTGCTGATGCTATTGTATTTACCGGTGGTGTTGGCGAAAACGGTAGTATGGTTCGTAAAATGATTTGCGACAGATTGGCATTTATGGGTATTGAACTCGATGAAGAAGCCAACAATACTCGCGGCAAAACTATTGAGATTTCAAAACCCGGTTCTAAAGTCAGAGTATTTGTAATTCCGACTAACGAAGAATTGGTTATCGCTCAAGATACCGTTAAACTTATTTAATTTGTTATATCCTAACTGCCGGCGAAAACAATCGTCGGCAGTTTTTTTATAAAAAGAAACTGATATGAAAAAAATTTACATCGCAAGACATGGTGAAACAGAAATGAATGCCAAAGAGATTTGGCAAGGGCAAACTATTGATGTTTCTCTTAATGATGAGGGATGCAAACAAGCAAAAACTTTAGCAGATATTCTAAAAGATAAAAATATTGAAGTTATATATACATCACCGATGAAAAGAGCTTTTGAAACTGCAAAAATTGTAGGTGATGTTTGTAAGGTTAATACAATAAAAGAAAACGGATTGATTGAAGGTCATTTCGGTATTGCCGAAGGAAAAACAAAAGAAACCATAGGAAAACATATACACACTTATAAACGATGGATTAGTTTGGAAGAAGAAAATATGGATGTATTTTTTGAAGGTGGAGAAACTAAACGACAAATTCAAAAAAGAGCATTAAATGCCATAGATAATATATTAAAATCTCCTCACGACAATATTGCTATTATATGTCACTCAATGATAGTAAGATTGATTTTGTTGCATCTGGGTTTGAGTTTACAAAAAATTCCGAATGCAGGATATTTTATGCTTGAATATGATGGAGAAAACTTGAAATTAGCAAGCTGATAATTATATCTCCTAAAAAAGGAGATTGTTATGCTAAAATATTTATTAATATTCAGCTTGTTTACAACCGCTGTATACGCACAAGAAGTTATCAGCACCATGTCTTCCCCAAATGATGAAACTATCGTGTATGGAGAAGCCGAAAACACAAACGGAACCTTTAATGAAGTTTTATTGGAGCAACCGAAAGATTCTCCTAATCCTTTAGGAAATCCCATTCCGGATTATGTTTCTCCCCAACCTTTACGTCGAGGACAGAAATCAGAAATAACTCCTAAAATCCCTGAAACTTCCACACCGCAAAATGCTGTTGAGGAAATATCTCCGCAAAATCCTAAAATAAGCGAAATGTCTCCGCAAGAAATGAATAATGAAATTCAAAACAAATTATACGAAGCAGGAAACAGAGTATATGATGTTCAATCTTATCCGCTTGATGATATAAATAAATTAGGGGAAAATGGCCAAGATAATGCCATAACTAATTATCCTGCATATTAAATCAGATAAATCCATATCCGTATAATAACAAAAATACACCCAATATTATTCGATAAACCACAAAAGGTAAAAAAGTACGAGTTTTAAGCCAACTCATCATTATCCAAATTGCCAATAATGATGCAACAAAAGAATAGCCTACTCCATAGGTTGCATAAATTAAGTTAGAATTTCCGGTTTGATACATTTCGTACCCTATTAACAAGCCTGCACCGGTAATTGCCGGTATGGAAAGCAACATACAAAATCTTGCGGCTTCACGGCGACTTATTTTCAAAATACGACTGACCGTAATTGTAATACCGGAACGACTTGTCCCCGGAATCATAGCTAAACACTGGGCAAAACCGATTATTAAAGCATCGCTGATTTTCATATCTTGCAAATTTCGGGTTGAAGCAAAATGCTTATCGGCCCAACCGAGCAAAATACCGAATATCAATATATTCCAACCGATGATTTTTATATTTCGCAGCCAGTCCATACCATAGTTATGTAACAACAAACCGAAAATCACAGCCGGAATCGTTCCTACAACCAGCATCAAAAACAGTTTTGTATTATATTGTGAGAACTTTTTATAAATACACCCTAAAAGGCCATATATCATTGCCAAGATGTCTTTGTAGAAATAAATCATTACTGCTAAAATTGAACCGACATGAACAGCAACATCTATCTCTAATCCTTGATCCGGAAAAGAAGTTAATTTTGAAAGCAAAATCAAATGACCGGATGAGCTGACCGGCAAAAACTCGGTAAAACCTTGAATTGCAGATAAAATCATAATTTGAATATTAGTCATTTATTTTCCTCCCGTAATAACTTGACATTTCTTTTCATTTATATCAAGTAGCGAATGCGGACGAAAACGAACATTATTCAACGAAGCGCCCCAATGCAAATGTGGACCGGTTACACGTCCGGTTTTTCCTACCGTACCGATTATATCGCCTTTTTCAACAATATCCCCCACTTTTACATTAGTATCCTTCATGTGTGCATACATTGTTTGTAAACCTTGACCATGGTCAATAATAACCATATTACCGGTATAAAAATAATCTTTACCGTTCAATATTACCTTTCCGCTACCGGAAGCCTTAATCGGTGTTCCCTCCGGTGCCGCAATATCTGTTCCGTTATGCGGACTTTTTGGGGTTCCGTTAAACACTCTTTGATTTCCGAAATGTCCGCTTATTCTCCCATCAACCGGCAAAATAAATCCTTCTCGCCAATAATCTCCCGGTTGCATTGTATTTACCGATTTTGCAACATCATTTCGTTCACGCATAATTTCGGCATCATTACTTTTATCCGGTGTTACTTTTTGTTGCGGAACACCATTAATTCGTTGAATATCCCAAGTAGCCTGTTTAATTTCAAGTTTATATTTTTCGTTGTCGGTCAAAATTTCCTGATTGTTTTTCTCATCACGGTGAAAAGCCAAAATTGCATATCCGTCATTGGTTATGGGATATTCTTTTCCGTTTAATACAACACTGCGTGCAGTTGCATCAATATTTTTAAGAACGACCAGTTCTCCTTGTTTTAACTCACCGCAAACATTCATTTTTTCTTGAGCATTTACATTTGTTGCAAGCAACGAACTAAAAATCAAACAAATCGCCTTGTAATTCATTTTTCTTTACCACCGGAGAAGTTTTTATTGTACCATCGGCAAAAGTTATATCTAATCTGTGACTTTTTTTAGCTTCTGCAACATTATATACTGTTTTACCTTGTTGATTTTTCACCCAAGCAAATCCACGTCGTAAAACAGAATCAACCGAAACAGAATCCAAACGCAAAGTCAAATTTTGTAAACTTTCGCTTTTCTTGTCGGTTATATTTGTAATATAAAAAGGTTTAATTTCATTTAAGCTCAATACATTTTCTTTTATATTGAGATAATTTTTGAAAGCCAAATTAAGTCGCTCTACTCTATCGTCAAGTTTTTGCACATTGTCGCTTAAAATTTGCTCCAAATTAGGAATACCACGAGCCAATCCTTCCAATATATTTTTATTTTCCTGATAAAGACGATGAACCGAATTTATCATCCGGCTCCCTTGTAACATCAATTTAGAGGCTATTTCTGATTTTACCGGCACAACAAACTCCGCTGCTCCGGTAGGTGTTGGAGCTCTAACATCGGCAACATAGTCAATTAACATCGTATCGGTTTCGTGCCCGACGGCAGAAACAATCGGAATTTGTGAATTATAAACGGCACGAACCACCGCTTCTTCATTAAAACACCACAAGTCTTCCAAACTTCCTCCGCCACGAGCTACAATTAAGACATCAGGACGAGGAATATTTCCGTCAATCGGCAAATTGTTAAAACCATCAATAGCCGCAGCAATTTGAGTAGCTGCTTCCTCCCCTTGAACCAAAGTCGGCCAAACAATAATTCGGCTTGGAAATCTGTCGGTAACACGATGTATAATATCTCTGATTACAGCTCCGGTCGGACTGGTAACAACCCCTATAACATTCGGCAAATAAGGTAATGGCTTTTTATGAGCCACATCAAACAAACCTTCGGCAGCAAATTTTTGTTTACGCTCTTCTAAAAGTTTTAATAAAGCTCCGGTTCCGGCAACCTCCATTTTTTCAATAACTAATTGGTATGAGCTTTTTCCGGCAAAAGTAGTAATTTTTCCGGTAGCAACAACTTCAAGTCCGTCTTCCGGTTTTATCGGAAGTGTCGAAGCCACTCCTCGCCAACAAACCGCTGATAGCACTGCATTTTCATCTTTTAATGACAGATAATAATGCCCGGAATCAGCTCTTTTACAGCCAAAAATTTCACCGCGCACCCGAATTTGAGAAAAAGTCGTTTCGACCATTTTCTTGATTGCAAAAGATATTTCGCTAACACTAAACTCGGGTATTTGTTCTATCATTTTGAGCTTCTTCTTTCTGATTAATCTCGGCAGATTTTATATGATTATTGAATTTAGTGCAACAAAAAAGCGTCCCCTCCCAAAGGGAGGAAACGCTAATTCGCTAGAGTGTGAAGATTACTTCTTCGGAGTATTCAAAGCAAAGTTGCGCATCAACTGCGGATTTGCAGCAACGTATGCCATCGACTCGTCATCATTTGAGACAGCCTCATACTCTTTCTTGAAGATATAAGATGCCATCGACAAATCGCCCTTTGAGAGGAAATATCTGATAGCTCTGATATCGAGCTTCAAATCATTCTCAAAGTACCTGATGTACTGAGACAAAGACATACATTTCTGCGCTTCAACGCAAATCTCACGCTTCTTCTCACAAGCCCAACCCCACTCTTTCAGTGCTTCACCAGACTGTGTGCCGAGCACAAACTTGCAGTCTGCAAAGATAACGAGGTTGTCCTCGCAAACCTTCTTTGCTTTCTCGTTGCAATGCTCATACATTCTCTTTACTAGAGGAGCAGGAAGGCCGTAACGACGAACACAGTATCCGAGAATATCCAACCATGCATCATCAACCTCATTCATCAACATATTTAACATGTGCTGATTAGGAGTGTTGTTCGACACATAGCTAAAAATAATGTTTGGACACTTCTGGCTTATCATCTGGTCAAACTGAGCATCTGTAAATTTAGCACCAGCATTAGCGATGTTGAGCCAGTCATTAGCATTGCCGACTTTCCAAAGACGCTTTACTGCATCGTCAGACATTTTCTTGATGACCTCAAGCTTCTGCTTACTTGCTTCATAGTACTTGACCTGAAGCTTAGCCGAATAGTTATCAATGCCTCGCACCTTCATAAAATGCTTACGCATTCCGAAAGGCAAGAATTTTTCTATCCAGCCGCTGAATGACTGCATCACCTCTGAAAACACAGGAATATCCATATTCCACATCAGATTAGACGCTGCTTTCGGGAAGAAGATAGCCCAGAACAGGAACGACACCGGATTATAAATGAAAATAAACATCATAATCAGCACAAGTGTTGCTACAATGCCCTTACCTAGCCATACGATGCCATCCCAGCATCTCTCTAGCCCGCGACCGCAAGCCTTGAAAAAGTTTCTCACTCTCTTGTTGTTGTTTGTTGTTGCCATGATATAATAATTTTAATGGCGCCCAAGTCTCCGTTTGGGTTAATCTTGTTGAGCTGTCAGGGAGACGTGATAAAATCACTTCAGACAACTGCTTCATCTTGAATTACTTCAGTTTCAGCCAAAATTTCCCAATCATCGATTTGAGCAGAACTCAAAAAACAACAACCAAAAAATTAACCTAATAATGAACATATCCGTAATAAAACATCTTCATTATATCGTTTTGTGCAATTTTTGTCAAGATTGATAATATTAATTTTTGTTTAAAATAAATTCTTCAATCTCTTTTAATGTGTCTGAGGCAGATTCTGTAAATTTTATGGTTTTTGAACCTATTTCACAAGTTGAAGTTTTTGCATTATAAAGGCAAAACGGTGTTGAAAAATTTTTGCCATAAGCAAGAGTATCATCTATTTGAATATCAATATCATGTTCCAAACAATATTCTGCCTTTGCCTTGTTCCATAATTCGTCCGGAACTTTAAAATTGCCGTTTTCAAAATAAGTTACTTTTCCATGACTTGCAAAATGCTCTAAAAGGGAAAATATTTCGGTATATTTTATATGCCAAGCATCTAAAAAATTTTTTTCAACCAAATACGGACCACCGGAGATTATATATATTTCATAGTCCCTATCAAATGCTAAAGTTGTCAAATCACGAAAAAAAGCAGGAGCTTCCGTAATTACACCATGAAAATCTATTCCAATTCGCAATTGACGCTTAAAATTCATCTTCTTCATCCCCAAAAACAGAAGCCACAGCCTCTTTTAACGAATTGGGACTTAATGCAGATAAAGGATTAAAGCTAACTTCTGCTTCCGATGAAGTTCCTGATATTGAATAATTGGCCGCAAACACCGTTCCGTCTTTTCCTGCCAACAAATTTCCTACCAAAGGAATACTTCCGATAAGCGTATTCAAACCATAGGCCGGAGCAAACATTCCTTCCATACTTATTGCCTCGTTATTCATGTTATAAGCACCGGTCAAAGTAATTCCCAAAACATTACCATAGGCTTTTGCCTTGTTTACATATAATATTTTGTTTTGATATTTAAACGGAGCATCAAAATGCGAAAATTTCATTCCGTCTCCTCGAAGCATATCAACCATTCCGCTAAACGAAGCAACAGTTAACAGTTTTGCCAAAGTCGGAGTATTGTGAATGCTAAAATCTCGAATTTTCGCATGACCGATTAATTCTTTATCTGCTCCCATTTTTGCTTCTATATGTAAATTTCCGCCGTGCATATCTTTATACAATCGCAAAAACCGTAATGTATTACCGGCGGCATTACTGTCAATAGTCAAATAATATTCCTTATTCGGTTTGGGAACATAATCAAATTTTAAAGTCATATTCTTATTATTATCATAATTACCGATAAGATGAATTTCATTAACCCCAATACCGTTTACAAGCTTCACATTTCCGGCAAAGTTCGTAACCGCCACATCGGGATTGCTCCACAATCTGTTAACGGCAATATTAATATCCATGTTCGGAGTATTTTCTAAATTTGTTTCTGATTTAGAAGTATCTTTTTGTTCTTCCTTGTCTCTATTGTCAAAAAACGGAGATAAATCATAGCTGTTTCCTGAAATATTTACCGTTATTTTATTATCTTTATCATTCGCAAAATCTATTTGTGCTCGAGCATTAGTCTTTGGACCTTTTATATCGTTTATATCAACCTGTTTTAAGCGATTTTTATTATCAAAATTAACTTTTCCGCCAAGAGAAAAATCTTTTTTAGTTAATGAAAATTCAGGAATAGATTGTAATTTACCGTTTTTGAATATCAAGGTAGATTTTAGTTCACCATTTTCATCAAGAGGTTTCACAAAACCCAAAAAGCTATAATTCAATATCGAATGTTTTAAATCTCCGTTTATATCAAGTCTATATCCGTCTTTTGTGGGAACAGCTAAAGCATCTATATCAATATGTCCGTCAACATAAGGTTTACTCAGCACATTAACGGAAACACCAAATTTCTTGGCAATTGCTTCGTCTAATTGTAATTTTACTCGATATTGACTTTGATTATCCCTATCCGGCTTAAAACGTTCATTCCATGATATTGTTAAAGGAATGTCATCAAAAACCGCATCTCCGTCGACCAATAAACCATTGTTATCAACATATAACTTCAATTCTTTGGCCTTTATTGGTTTTCCGTTATAAGCATCGGCAATTTCAACATCAAACAATTTAGAATTTACTTTTACAAAAACATCCTTATACCCCAAGTTTCGTTTTAATTCAAAATCGAGTTGTAAATCTGTTTCGGCATTACCTTGTAAAATATCAGGTTTTAATCCTAATTGCGATGCAAACTCTAACGGCGGATGATCAATTAATTTTAAGGCGTCGGTAATTGATGAATCAGATACCAAATTTATGCTTATAAAATTATGTTCTTCGCCTAAACCATAAATACGTACATTTCCGGTATCAAGCAATGCTCCGTTAGATTTAGCTTTATCCAACGCAATTTCTATGGCTCCCGGCATAACTTTAAACTCACCATACACATTTGTTACCATCGGCATCGTATTAATATAACGTATATTTGAATCTTCAATATAAGCACCACCGCTTAAATTTTTAAAACCCAAACCTTCCGTTTTTTTATCATAACCGAAGTCAAATTCAAAATGAGCATTTTCGGCTTTTCCGCCAAAGATACTGTCTTTGCACCATTCCCAAGCGGCAGGAGCAATATATCGAGGCCAATATATGTATAAATCATTTAAGTTTAAAGCCTTGATGTCCGCTGTCAATTTTATCTTCAAATCTTTCATTGAAGATTGAAATAATAAAGGTTCAAGTCCGGTCGCACTAAATCCCAGTTTTACTTTTTGTTCGCCCAAATTAAAATCGGCATCTTTAATTTCCAAATTATTAAGACCACCGGAAATATTTCCGTCCAAAATAAATGACGATATATTATATTTTGAGGTTTCATCAGATGAAAAAGCTATACTGCCTTTACTTCCTTCAAATTGAAAGTGTATATCTTTTATTGCTTGTTCAACCGCATGCTGTAAGTTTTTTCTGTTTTTAATAAATTCATTAAAATCTATCAATGTAGAGATATTACCGCTAACCGGAAGATTAATTTGATACATTTTAGATTTTGTTTCGTCGTCAACATAATTATTTATAACATCGGAAGGAATCAAATCATCAAAATATGCTTTCAAAACCAACTTATTATCAGCAGCTCTATACCCTCCGTCAAGTCCAACGTGAACAACAGTTTTTCCCAAATATAAAAGAGAGCTGATATCTGTTGAAATATCCCCTAAACCTCGCTCAAAATTATAATTCAGTTCCTTTAATATCCATTTTCGTCCCAAATCAACTTCGTGAAATTCTACTTCACCTTCGGTTATGGATATATTATTAATATAGCTCTCGGCATAAGTTTTATCTTCAGAATTAAATCGTTCCAAAAATTCTTCAAATTGTGTAAAATAGTAGTTTATTTTTTTCTCGGTTATACGAGAAGCTTCATCCTGTTCTTTAAGCCCGTATGTAGTAAAAATGTAAACAGATGGCTTTTCCATATTAATTGATGATGGTGCAATTACACCTTGAAGCAACGCCGTAATACTAAATGATACGGAAGTTCGAGGTGCCGAAAAACGAAAGGCATTATTCGTGCTTTTATAAACAACATTATTAGCTATAATTTTTAACGGCTTAACTGAACGAACTAACTCAATATTTACGCTTTCAACCGAAACTTCTGCCTCTTCACTATCCGGATTAAGCGCTGCAATAATATATGGTTTCAAAAAAGGAACGGATATCGGACCACGATATAATTGCCACATAAAAAAGATGAACAACAACAAAATCGCAACAATGATGTAGTCAAAAATTTTACGGCCGATATAGTGCCTGTTTGAAACTTTTTTCATTTATTTTGCAACCTTATCCGCTAATGCCGCTTCCAAAAACAAATCAATATCCCCGTCTAACACCGATTTTGTATCAGATGTTTCAACTTCGGTTCGCAAATCCTTAACCATTTTATATGGTTGCAAAACATAGGAACGAATTTGATATCCCCAACCGTTATCACCTTGATTATCCCATTGTCCCTGCGCCGCATCTTCTCGCTTTTTCAACTCTATTTCATATAATCTGGCTCGTAACATTTTCCAAGCGGCTTCTCTGTTTTGAAATTGTGAGCGCTGGTTTTGACACTGAACTACTATTCCGGTAGGAATGTGAGTAATACGAACGGCAGAATCCGTCTTATTAATATGTTGTCCGCCGGCTCCCGATGCTCGATATGTATCAATTCGGCAATCCGACTCGTTTATTTCAATATTAATTTCATCATCAATATCAGGATAAACACCTACCGAGGCAAAACTCGTATGCCTTCTTGCATTGCTGTCAAACGGAGAAATACGAACCAAACGATGAACTCCGCTCTCTGATTTCAACCACCCGTACGCATTATGACCGATAATTTTAACCGTAGCAGATTTGAGTCCGGCAACATCGCCTTCTGCTTCTTCAACATACTCTACTTTATATTGATGTGCTTCCGCCCAACGTGTATACATACGCAAAAGCATTTCCGCCCAATCTTGAGCCTCGGTACCGCCACTTCCGGAATGAACTTCCAAAAAAGCATTATTCGCATCAACTTCACCGCTTAATAATGCTTCCAACTCTCCTCTACGACCTTTAGCTCTTAATTCTTGCATCTGCTGAATAATCTCATTAATCATATCTTGATTATCTTCAAGCTCCGCCAATTCGCATAACTCGACTAAATCTTGACGATTTTTTTCTAAATCATCAATAACATTAATATCTGCTTCGAGCTTATTTTTTTCACTCAAAAGTTTTTGAGCTTTTTGCGCATCATTCCACAAATTAGAATCAGAAGTCAAATTTTGCAATTCTTCCAAACGGATAATCGCATTATCATAGTCAAAGAGACCTCCTCAGCAATGCAACCGATTGCTTGATTTCTTCGTTCAAATTATATATTTCTGCTTGCACCTTACCATTCCTTATATGCAATTAATATTGTGTACCAAGTTGGAAGCTGTCTTCTTCTGTCGTATTACCGAAAGTTTTATAACTTCCTTCATTTGTTGTTTCTTTATTTTCTTCATCTTCATCATTTCCGCCGATTACACGTTGAGATGCTTTAGAAAAATCAAATTCCGGCTTCAATGCTTCGGTAATTACAATCTTATCACTAGGTTGTGCCGGTTTTCCGGTTTCATAATTAATACGAACAAGTTTTATACCGGCAGGAATACGAAATGCCGTATCCGGTTGGTTCTTTAATGCCTCTTCCATAAAACGTGAGAATATCGGCAAAGCAACACTGGCGCCTGTTTCATATCTACCTAAAGAACGAGGCTCGTCAAATCCGACATAGGTTCCGACAACCAAATCCGGAGAAAAACCGATAAACCATCCTTCTTTGTTGTCATTAGTCGTTCCGGTCTTTCCTGCCAAATGGTGTTTAATTCCTCGCAATCTGGCTCCGGTTCCTCGAACCGCCACGCCTTCCAAAATAGAAGTCATCTGATACGCAGACAAACTGTCAACCAACTGTTCTCTTGTATCCGGCAAATTCGGAATTGTCGGAGAATTCCATACATCATAATTGCAATCAACACAATTTCGTGTATCGTGTTTGAGTATTGTTTGCCCATATCTGTTTTGAATTTGTTCAATAAAATATGGTGTAACTTTCTTTCCGCCGTTAACAATAATTGCGTATGCCGAAGTCAAATCCAGAAGATGAGTTTCTCCGGCTCCTAATGACATCGATAACAACTTCGGAAGATTTTTATTTATTCCCATTTTTGCAGCAAAATCAGAAACCTTATCCATACCGATATCTTGAGCCAAACGAACTGTCATTAAGTTTCGAGATTTTTCAACCCCTTCACGCAAAGTCATTAATCCATAAAACTTTTTAGAATAATTTACCGGTTTCCATTTAGGTAACCCAGGACCTTGATCAAGTACAAACGGGGCATCTAAAATCAAATCCGTCGGAGAATATCCTTCTTCAAGAGCCGCCAAATATACAAAAGGTTTAAAAGCTGATCCGGTTTGACGTTTTGCCTGCGTTACACGATTAAATTGTGAACGTTCAAAAGAATATCCGCCTACAACAGCCAAGACTTTTCCTGTATGAGGATCAATAGCAACCAATCCGCCGTCAACATTAGGTTCTTGTCTTAAATTATATGTATTTGCAGGAAGCTTTTGTTTTGCTATTTTATCTTCAGATACAGCTTCAACTAAAATAACATCACCTTTTTTTAGAACTTCGGTTACGGTTTTAGGAGCATCGCCCACATATTGGTCAGGTAAATTTTTTCTTGCCCATGACAGTACGCTCATGGGAATAACACCTTTTTTTCCGTCTTTAGTTTCAATTTCAGCTTGAGTAGATGTTACTTTTTTTACTATTGCAATCTCCCAAGTTTCGTCAATACCTTTAGGAGCTTTAATTTCATCTAACGCTTTTTTATCATCAAGCGCAATATTAGCCAGCGGACCTCTCCAACCATGACGACGATCATAATTTTGAATTTCTTCTCTGAATATTTTAGTCGCAATATTCTGCAAGTACGGATTAATTGTCGTACGAACGATTAAACCGCCTTCGTTCAAATAATCTGCTCCAAAACGATTTTGAATTTCACGACGAACTTCTTCACTAAAATATTCACTATTTGGTAAGTAGCGACCTTTTCTTTCAACAATCACCAAAGGTTTTGCTTTTGCATCTTCTGCATCAACGGCATCAATATAGCCGTCCTCTAACATTCTGCCAATAACCCAATTACGACGACCTATGGCCGCATCATATTTTGTTTTCGGATTATAGTTATTCGGTCCTTTAGGTAAAGCAGCCAAATATGCAATTTCTTCTATTGAAAGTTTATCAAGAGGTTTTCCGAAATAATTTAAAGCTGCCGCTGCCACACCATAAGAACGATTGCCTAAATAAATCTCATTTAAATAGAGTTCTAAAATATGATCTTTGGTAAAAGCACTTTCCATACGTTTGGAAATAATTGCTTCTTTCACCTTACGAACATACGACACTTCTGAGCTTAACAAAAAGTTTTTAGCCACCTGTTGCGTAATGGTAGAAGCACCTGCCGGACGACGACCGGTTCCTAAATTTTTTAAGTTACCTAGTATTGCTCTGATAATACCTACATAGTCAATACCCGAATGAGAATAAAATTTTTTGTCTTCTGCCGCAATAAACGCATTTTTCACCAAATCGGGAATTGTGTCTATCGGCATAAACAAACGACGCTCCGTAGCATATTCCATCAACAGCTGTCCGTCGCCGGCAAACAAACGGGTAGTAACGGGAGGCTCATATTTTTCAAGTTGGTGATAATCCGGCAAATCACGACTGATACGTGCTAGCAAAAGCATAAGCACAATAAGCCCGACAACCGCAAAAAAGAAACATGTACTAAGCAGAGACGATAAAGTTTTAAACATATTTAACTATCCGTTATATTTATTTTTGTTAATCAATAACAGTTTTTGTAACAAACGACAACAATTTTATTCAGTTTTAGAACAAAGATTTATGTTTCATATCTTCAAAATAGCGATTAATTGCTCTAACCGTTGATGTTGCCAGCTTTTTTCTATAATTCGGTTGCTTCAATAAACGTTCTTCATTTTTGTTTGACAAGTATCCCATTTCAAGCAAAACAGAGGGAACATCGGGAGCTTTTAATACGGCAAATCCGGCAAAACGATGAGTATCACTGATAGTTTTTACAGACTTTTTCATTTCTCGTACAATTGATGCGGCAAATTCTGATGAACGGTTGCGGGTTTCACCTTGCGCAAGACTGATTAAGACCTCACTCACCTCTTTTGACTGATCGCCCATATCAAGCCCCAATATAATATCGGCCTGATTTTCTCTTTCCGCCAATGCTGCCGCTTCTTTGTCCGATGCTTTTTCTGACAAAGTATAAACCGATAAACCTGTAGCTTTGCGATTTTTAGCACTATCGGCATGTATAGAAATAAACAAATCGGCATTATGTTTACGAGCAATTTTAACTCGTTGACGTAACGGAATAAATATGTCGGTACTACGAGTTAAATAAACTTTATATTTTTTCAAAGCATCGAGTTGTCGTTTCAATTCTTTGGCCGTAGATAAAGTTATATTCTTTTCATAAACTCCGGAATATCCGATAGCACCGGGATCATGTCCTCCATGACCGGCATCGATAACAATAATTTTTTTATCTTCTTTTTTACTGACAACTTTTGATGAAGAAGGTGCAGATGAAGTAGTTATATTTTTACCGTTGGAAAAAGCAAATTTATGTCCGACTTTGGCATTAAATTCTTTATCATTTGAAACCTTAATATCAATTGCTAAGCGCCACTTAAAAGTAGATTGCGGAGCCAACATAAAAGCCTTTTTTATAATTACCGGCTTGAGCAAATCAAAAACTATACGATTTTTTTGTCCGTCAAGTTTACCGACCCGAACATTGCCAACGATATTATTACTGTCTCTTGTTCTTTCTAATGATTTCGGCACAACAATATTGTCCGTATCTATTACCAATCGCTTAGGGCCGCTCAATAAAAAAACATTATAATCAAACTCGGTTGAAGAATCAAAAACAACTCTAACCGTATCGCTACCATGACCTATGCGTAAACCGGTAATTTCTCCCGAAAAGGCTTCGGGAGAAGCAAAACATAAAAGCGTCAGCAAAACGCTCAACATTTTTAATATTGAAACAAATTTCTTCATAATCATCCGATATTACAAGTTTTCCCATATTATAATTATGACTTATTACCAATCTGTTAAAAACAATATATGAAAAATAAAAAAAATATATTGTAATTATAATCAGCTTGTTATATCTTGACACCGTCAAATTTTATTTGGTTTGCAATTGCGCATTATCACAAATGAGGAAAAATAAGACGCGATTTGCCGATCTCCGCCGTTTTTCAAAGCGAAACTCGAGCATAAATTTGATAAAAAAAGGTTTAACCGGAAGATTTTTTATTTTTTGAACAGACAAATTAAATAAGCAACAAACAAACTTGTTCAAAAAAAAGAGTTTTTTTATATTTAAGTAGCATACACTCAAACTCTTTGGTGTGTGTTTATATGCTAAAAAACAGAGGTTTCCTCGTTCTTGATAATAAAATCTCCCGATATGTTATAATGTTTTCTGCCTTGTGCAGAAATAAGGAGTTATTTATATATGACAAAAAGAATGTTAATTGACGACACACAACCGGAAGAAACAAGAGTTGTTGTCGTAAACGGTAATAAAATTGAAGATGTTGAATTTGAATCCAGTTTTCGCAAACAAATCAAAGGAAATGTTTATCTCGCAAAAGTTATGAGAATAGAGCCGTCACTACAAGCAGCTTTTGTAGATTATGGCGGAAATCGTCACGGATTTTTGGCTTTCGGTGAAATTCATCCTGACTATTATCATGTTTCCGATGAAGTGTTAGCGGAATATGAGAAAGAGGTTGATATAATTATCGAAAACAAAAAACAGTTTATAAAAGAACGAGAAGCTGAAAGAGCTCGTATTAGAGAAGAAAAAGCTCTTAAAAGAGCCCAAAGACTGGAAGAAGAGGCTCGTATTGCAGCAGAGATTGAAGCTGCTCGTTTGGCTGATGAACAAAATGCAGAAAAGCAACAAGAAAACTTAACAGAAGAAAATAATACTGTTACCGAAAACACTTCTGCTATTCAAGATATTGAAAACGTTGAGACAGCAGAAACCTCTACCGAAATTACGGAAATTCCTGCCGAATTAAATTCAGAACCGGTTATTACGGAAGAAAAACCTCGTCGCAAACGTGGTCGTAAACCTCGTGCAGTAAAAGAAGCAGAAGCTGCTGCTATTGTTGTTGAAAATGCAGAAAACACTACTTCCGCAGAAAAAGACACAACTGTTGAAAACACTAAAACAGCTGTTGAAGCCGAAACAACTTCCGTTTCTGAAACTGTTGAAACCGAAACTCAAACGGAAGAAGAAAAAAAGCCTGCCCGAGGACGTCGCAAACGGGTTAAAACAATGGCAGAAGATACCGGAACCGAAGAAGAAAAAATATCAGAAGACGTATCTGCAGAAAGTGAATATAAAGAAGAGGCCGAAAATGTCACATCTAATTCGGCTAATGATGATGATATTGCCGTCGATGATGACGATGACGGAGAATATGATTATGAGTCACAGAAAAAGCTTATTTTAATGCGTAAGCTATTTCACAATAGCAAAATTCAAGACGTTATAAAAGAAGGACAAATTTTACTCGTTCAAGTTGTAAAAGAAGAAAGAGGCAATAAAGGCGCTGCTTTGACAACTTATTTGTCTTTAGCCGGAAGATATTGCGTATTAATGCCTAATCGTATCAAAAGCGGCGGTGTTTCAAGAAAAATCACCAATGCACAGGACAGAAAACGCCTAAAATCCATAATTAAAGAATTACCTATGTCAAAAGATATGTCTTTAATTGTTCGTACCGCAGGCGAAGAAAAGACCAAAGCAGACATCACTCGAGATTATAACTATTTAATCAGAACGTGGAATCAAATACGTCATGACTCCCTCAAAAACCCTGCTCCGGTACTAATTTACGAAGAAGGAAACCTCATCAAACGAGCATTACGAGATATGTTTACCAAAGAAATTTCCGAAATTATAGTTGACGGAGATACAGCATATAAAACAGCTCGCAACTTTATGCGTATATTGTCACCGCACAACATGAAAAAGCTAAAGGCTTGCAAAGCAAATGATGTACCTTTGTTTCAACGTTTCCAAGTTGAAAGTCAATTAGACAAGCTTCATGATCCTAATGTTCCGTTAGAATCAGGCGGATATTTAGTAATTAATCCGACCGAAGCTCTTGTTTCTATTGACGTAAACTCCGGTAGGGCAACTAAAGAGAGCGATTTAGAAGAAACTGCATTAAGAACGAACTTAGAAGCTGCAGATGAAATTGCTAAACAACTGAGAATGCGCAATTTAGCAGGCCTGATTGTAATTGACTTTATAGATATGGACGATCCTAAAAATAATCTGGCTATTGAAAAACGCATGAAAGAAGCTATGAAAGGCGATCGTTCTCGTGTTCAAATCAGCAAAATGAGTTGTTTCGGATTGTTAGAAATTTCAAGACAAAGAATGCACTCTTCATTTTTGGAAAGTAACTACCAAACTTGTCCGTTCTGTCATGGACGAGGTATAATCAGAACCGTTGAATCCGGTGCAATGTCAATTTTGCGAATCATTGAAGAAGAAGGAACAAAAAATCGCTCTTCAATGATGAATGTATTTGTTCCGACAGATTATGCGGTTTATCTGTTGAATCAAAAAAGACAAGCATTATATGAAATTGAACAACGCTACAAAATGACTGTTATTATCAGTGCCGACAGTTCAATTAAAAACATTAACGAATATCGAGTAGAACGTACTAAAGCCATAAAAACAGAAGAAATAAGCAAACCGGCTGCCGTTCAACCCTACGAAGTAGATGATGAATACGACGAAACGACAGATATTCAAAATGAGGATGACGAAACAGAAAACGATAACAATGACCGTCAATATCGTCGTCGTGAACGTAACGGAAGAAGATATCGTTTTGACAGAAGACGCGGACGCCGTGAGCGTAATGATGCGGAAAACTCGGAACCTACTGCCGAAATAAGAGAAGAAACTCCAAAGGTAGAAGAAACCGAAGAAAAAAACGAAAAAAGAAAGGTATCTTGGTGGAAAAAACTGATAAACGGATAAATATTTTTGTCTTTTTATTTACGATGTTGTCGATATTATTATCGGCAACATCTTCCCAAGCTATTGCCCTCATTTCTGATGAAGAGACCGAAGTCTTTTTACATCAAACACTTCGCCCCGTATTCAAAGCATCGGGAACGGCTTTTAATCCGAGGCGGATTTATATTGTCAATGACAAATCCCTAAATGCTTTTGTCGCCGACGGAAACAATATGTTTGTAACTGTCGGGACTTTGATGACTGCCGACAGCCAAAATGAAATAAGCGGTGTTTTGGCTCACGAAACCGGACATATTGAAGGCGGGCACCTTTTGCGACATAAAATTCAGGCAAAAGAAGTACAAATGATAAGCCTCGCATCTATGTTATTAGGCAGTGCTGCCGGAATTGCTGCCGGACGTGCCGATATAAGCATTGCCGCCATATTAGGCTCTCAAAGTACGGCTATGCACGGAATGTTGACCTATCAGGTAAGCGAAGAAAGAAGTGCCGATGAAGCCGCGATAAAATTGTTGAAAGCAATAAATCAATCTCCGGCAGGAATGCTTGATTTTATGAAAAAAATTCAGAAACAGAATACTATTCAAGGAATTGAGGAAACAAGCTATTTTAGAACCCACCCGGTAACAACCGAACGTATTGCTTTTTTAGAAAAAGCAACCAAAGAATCAAACGCACCGAAAAAAGGTATGCAAGAGAAAGAGTTTGCTCGAATAAAAGCAAAATTGTATGCTTATATGGAAGAACCTAAAAATACATTCATAAAATATCCCGAAAATAATGACAGCATACCGGCCAGATACGCTCAAGCAATTGCATATTTTAAACAGATGAAAATGGATAAAGCTATGCAAAAGATTGATGGGTTGATTGAAGAAGAACCGCAGAATCCGTATTTTTATGAATTAAAAGGGCAAATGCTGTTAGAAACGGGAAAAATTAATAACGCAGTAAAAATTTACCAAAAAGCCCTTAGTCTGCACCCCAATTCGTCATTATTTAAGCTTAATTTAGCTCAAGCAATGATTGAAAACTCTCCTTCGGCAACGGAACAACAACAAATTGTCGATTTATTAAATCAAGTTCTTATCTACAATCCGGACTGTTATGCATGGATTTTGCTATCAAGAGCTTATGGAATGCAGCACAATGTAGCCGGATATAATTATGCCGCAGCAGAATATAGTTTTTTGATGAGAGATATTCGTTTGGCAAAACAACAAATCGAACAAGCCTTAAAATCCAATCCATCAAAAGCAATAAAACTAAAAATCGATGACTTAAAATTGAGAATTAAGGATATCGAAAAAGAGCAAAAATAGCCTAATAACAAAAAGATGTTTTTTTGCCCAATATGACATTATTTTTTTAATCTTGCTTTTTATTCTTTTTTAATATAAGATTTTCTACAGATAAAGAAAAATTGGGGAGTCTTATTATGAAAGTATCACTTGTTAGTATGCTTTTGGCAACTACATTTATAAGTACTGGTGCAGTTGCTTACGAAATAGAACCGACTATAGAAAACGGTGTCATAAGTTATGTCGAAGGCTCAGCCGATGACTATAACTTCACAATACAAGAACCAGATGCAGATGGTAACTTAACTACGCTATATTATAAAATAAATATTGATGAAGACAAGTTTACTCCATCTTCTAATGTCGGTTGGACTATATTAAATAATAAACCAGCAGATAGAACTAATCTTATTGAAATAGAACTTCCCAATAATGACGTAAGATATTTTGAATATAGTTATTACGAACCGGGTGGATATACCGATGCTACGCGCATTGAAGATACTTCCACTCTGACAGAGGACGATCTTGCTTATAAAATATTTAGAAATTTAACATCATCAACAGATGGCGGAGCAATTTATAACGATAAGCAACATCAAATGTTGACTATCCCAAATGACTTTATAAATAATACTGCAGATGGCAATGGAGGGGCCATTTATAACGAATATAATATTGGTGGCGTCTCCGGAAACTTTATAGGAAACCACTCTGTAGATGGTGGAGCTGTTTATAATAGACGTGAGGGAACAATCAACAGTATAGGCGGAAATTTCGTAAAAAACTATGCTATAAATGATATAGATGGTGCATGGGGAGGAGCTGTATCCAATGATGGAACTGTAGGAGACATTAACGCAAATTTCATTGGCAACTATGCAAATAGTTCTGACACCGCACATGGCGGAGCAATTTCCAATTATTCTAATGGTGAAGGTGGAAAAATTGATGGCATAACAGGGATATTTGTTGCCAATTACGCTTATGGTAACGATGCTCATGGCGGAGGTATCTATAATAATGGATCTATTGAATATATAACTGGTGATTTTATAAGTAACTATGTTCAAAGCAGTACTACTTCATACGGTGGAGCCATATATAGTGAAAGTAGCATTGAAAGTATTGAAGGAGATTTTATAAACAACTATGCAAAAGGTTCAAATGCACATGGTGGGGCTATTAATAATGCAAGTTTAATTACTGATATTAAAGGAAATTTCATAGGAAACTATACATATGCAATAGAATCATACGGCGGAGCTATTATAAATGATAATGAAAACGATGGAGCATATATAGGACGCATAACCGGAGATTTCATTAACAATTATGCTTCTGCTCCTGATAGTGGTTTTGCAAGAGGTGGGGCCATCTACAATGATGATGTAAATTCTAACAGCAATTATTATAGCAACTTTATCGGCAATTATGCTACTTCACAGGGAACAGCTGAAGGCGGAGCTATTTATAATAATGAGCTATTTGGCGGTGGCATATTCGGAGACTTTATAGGAAACTATACATATGGAGAAAATCAAGGAAGTCGTGGTGGGGCAATATACACTTCAAATGATCAAATTAATAAAATTGAAGGTAACTTTGTCGGTAACTATGCGACAGGTATAAGTGGTGGTGCTGAAGGTGGTGCTTTATACATCACCAACAACTCAGGCGTAAATAGTATAATCGGCAACTTTATAGAAAACTACGTCAAACCTCCTTATGACGAAATACAAAGTAATACGGTAAAGGGTGGAGCTATTGCAAATTATGGGAATATAGATAGTATTACCGGTGACTTTATCGGGAACTATGCTGAAGCAGTCGATGGGGCAGCATTTGGTGGAGCTATTTATAACGAAGGAGATATAACTTTATTAGCCAAAGAAAACGGAGCTTCTGTTATTAAAGATAACTATGTTAAAGATTCAAACGATAGAAGAGCAGAAGCTATCTATATGGGAAATTCAGATGCAAGCCTAACTCTAAAAGCTGACAATAACGGAACTATTGAAGTTTATGACATTATTAACGGAGTTAGCGGTTATGACGTAACATTGACCGGAGATGGCACCGGTTCTGTTTCTCTGTTCAATAATGTTACTAATGCCGATATTACTGCGAATAACGTAGCCGTTAATTTATCAGACGGAGACGTTAAAAATTATACTTTCAACTCATTGACCTCTAATGATACCGTGAATTGGAGTATTGATGTTAAATTAGATAGCGGAGAAGCAGATACCATTACCTCTACTACTAGCTCAAGCGGAACCGTTTATATCGATAGAATCAATGATTTCGGTTATAACAACGAGGAGATAACCATTCAAGTTTTGAAAAACTTGGATAATAACTCTGATTTACAACTGGCATTAAATGAAGATAATTTCATAATCAGAAATGATGGTTTTGTTATTGAAAATGATGTAGATTTTTCAAAAACCTATATTAAAGAATGGGGAATAACTCTAGCAACTACCGATACCACTAATGATAGTATCAAAATTAAAAGTAAATCTATTTTTGACAGCTTAGCCCTTCTTAATGCTAAAGAAACAACAGAAGAACGCTCTTTTATCTTTGATATAGCCGGAACATATTCTTTAAGCGAAAACTTAGTGCCAACCACAGCCGGAACACTAAATATCAAAGGTTTTAATAACGATGCGGAAAGTTCGGTTATTAATGCCAGTGGTTATGACTTATTCAATTTGAGCAACGCAACAACACTTAATGTTGAAGGTGTAACATTGAGTAATGCTTCCGACAATGCAATTTCAATATCTTCAGACGAATCAAAATTAAATTTAACTGATGTAATATTGAAAAATAATGGCGGAGATGCAATCAATGTATCATCTCAAGCAGAAATAAAATTAACTAACGTAGAATTAAAAAACAACGAAGGGAATGCAATTAACATATCCGGTCAAGCAGATGTAAATTTAATTAATGTATTAATTGAAAACAACGCTAATAATGCAATTAATGTATCCGACCAAACAAATTTAAATTTAACTGACGTAACATTGAAAAATAATGGCGGAGATGCAATCAATGTATCATCTCAAGCAGAAATAAACCTAACCAATGTATTGTTCGAAAATAATAGTGGAAATGCAATTACTTCTTCCGGTAATGTCAATCTCAATGCTAAAGATACCGATATTGAGATGAACGAAAACATTGTTATGAACGATGCAAAATTGAGTCTTTATGCTGAAAACGGAACTTTAGGTTTATCTAACAAAATATCAGGAAATAACTATGATTTATACCTCAAGGGCGGAAACATCAACGTTAACAACTCTATCAGTGATGTAAACAATCTTGAGTTATCCTCTTCTGCTGTTCTCGGTTTAGGAAAAAACAGCAGTATTAATGTTACTAATATGATGCATGCACAAGATACTGCTCCAATCAGCTTACAATCAAATTCTTCTCCAACCTTGAAAATAGATATCGATATTGCAAATAACACAATAACAAATGGTATCATCAATGTAAGCGGAGATGTATCCGGTACGTATAACGTAATAGTTAATGCCTTGAGTTCCGGATATAGTACTCAATCATCAGTATTCTTAAATGCAAAAAATGATGACATGTCAACATCATCTGAATTTAGTGTATTACGTGTAGATGGCAGCCCTTATATGTGGAAAACCATATTAAATGCCAATGGAGAAACAGTAGGTTCCACTTGGTATTTGACAACCGAAAAAACTTCTTCTGCTCCTGAAATTATAGCAGGTATAGGTCTTCAAAGAGCAGGAATTGAGCAAACTCGTAGTGTTGTCCGCAATGTTGCAAATAAAACAGTAAATAAAAATGCCAATAAACGCAAACGTGTTTATAATCCACCAAGACGCAATCAATGGGGATGGACAATTATCGATAAAAAAGGACATATTGATAATAACTCTCCACAAGACAATGTATGGGTATTTGCACAGGGTGAATATGCTAATATAGATACTCCTGTTGAAACAGAAGCTCAAATCTGGGGCATCGAAGGAGGATTTGATTTACAAAGTAATGCTAACAATACCTTAGGCATATTCGCTTCTTATCGTAACGGTACATACGATTTGTCCGGTACAGGAGCAGAATTAAATGCAAACCTTACCAGTGAAATAGGAATCGACAGCTACTTAGCCGGTTTATATTATCGCTACGACAACAATAAATTTTATACATTTGCTACTTTATACGGCGGTATGCAACAAGCCGAAGCTACTACAGAAGACGGAGCTGCAAGCTTTGAAACCGATGGTATAGAATTTGGTGCAAGTGCCGAAATCGGATATAGTTTTGCATTGAGCCGTACAGCAACTTTAACACCAAGTTTAGGCATATTCTATACTCAGGTTAACTTTGATGAGGCAGAAGACAATGTCGGCAAAACTTACGAATGGGATGATATTAGCAATATCGAAGCTGAACTTGGTTTGAACTTCACTCAAAACATCGGCAGAAGTAAAGTTTATGTAAAACCAAGTGTAGTTCAAACTTTTGTTAATGGCAACGAAGTAATGATTACCGGACTTGAAGCTATTGAAACAGCCGATAATCAAACATTAGGTCGTATTGAAATCGGCGGACGCTTAGGAATTACCGACAATCTGTACGGTTATGGTTGGGCTAACTATACTTTCAGCTCTGACTATAACTCTGCCTCTTTAGGTGCAGGACTTAATTATAGTTGGTAAAAGCAAGTTTTACGAACAAAAATAAGGAGGTGAAATCACCTCCTTATTTTTTATAATTTATTCATTATTTCGAGAAATTCCTAAAGCTTCATCTATAGCTTGTTCAATTTGAGGTTTTATATCCCAAGGATTATCGACATTATAAAATTCAACTTTTGCAGTTCCGGTACCTGAAAAACAAATATTACCATAACCTAAAATGCGTCCCCAAAAAGACTGTTCAATTTGAATAGATTCAATTTTATCTATTTTTATTTCGGAAGTTTGAATAGAAACTATGCCGGTTTTGAATATAACTCTGCGAGTTGTACAAGCCATTTCCGTAAGCTTTAACCTCAAATACAGATAAAAAGGATAAATCGTAAAGCAAAAACCGACACAAGCCGTTCCTATTGCAAGATGCTTCTCATTATCAACATACATCTGAAATGCTACAAACCAACATACAATTGCAGCCCCTCCCAGCATTAATATAAAAAAGCAACTTTCTAACCATGCAATCCAGTGATATTTTGCACGAACCTTAATTTTTTCATCTGAAGCAAGACTACCTTCAACATATCCTTCAAACATATCAATCTCTCCAAAAACCACGAGTAAAAACTACCAATACAGTTAAAATTTCCAACCTTCCCAAAATCATTGCTATTGATAACAAATCTTTAACTAAAGGAGAAAAAAATGAAAAATTCCCCTTTGGACCAACCGAATCCACAACTCCTGGACCGACATTTGTTATGCAAGCAATTACAGTAGCAAAAGAAGTATATAAATCAACTCCGCATAGTGTTAACAATAGAACCAATACTGCCGTTGTTGCAAAAAACAAAGTTGTAAAAATCAAAACCGAAGAAACAACATCTCGGCTTAAGATAAATTGTTTTATCTTTAACGGAACAATTCGTTTAGGGGCAACAGCCAAAGTCATTGATTGTTTCAAAAATGCCCAAATAACTTGCCAACGAAATATTTTTATTGAGCCGGTAGTTGACCCCGGACATCCACCGATAAGAGAGATAATCGCAAAAGATGCAACTGCAAATGTTCCCCATGACAAAAAATCCGTAGAGGCAAATCCGGTTGTAGTTATAACAGATATGACATTAAATGAAACATATCTTAACGCAGAGAAAATATTATCATTCACTCCGTTAATTCTCATCCATAGTGCCATTATAACCACAATCCAAAATACTGTTTTAAGAAATACGGTAACTTGTGTTGTTCTGATAGATTGGCGAAATTTATTTTGCATAAGCATTATATAAAAAGTTATCGGCAATGATGACAATATCATAAAAACCATAATCACAGCTTCTATTTTCGGACTATCAAAATAGGCTATTGAATTATTCTTTGTAGAAAATCCACCGGTCGATACAGTTGCAAAACCATGATTTACGGCATCAAACCAGTCCATTCCGCATAAATAAAGACTTCCGATACAACATAATAAAAAAAACACATAAACCAATACAATCCTTTTGGCTATATAGTGAAATTTGGGCATAAATTTATCATTAACATCCGAATTTTCACGTTGAAAAATTTGCATTCCTCCAATTCCCAAAAAAGGCAATAATGCAACCGCAAAAATGATAATACCTATCCCTCCTAACATATTAAGGATTGAACGCCACAACAATATTGGTTTAGGCAACTTTTCAACATCGGCAAAAATTGTAGCTCCGGTTCCGCTAATACCGGAAACAGCTTCAAAAAAAGCATCATGAAGGGAGGGAACACAACCATATAACAAAAAAGGAATTGCTGATAACAAACCAAGAGAAAACCAACTTGTAGTAGTTAGCAAATATCCTTGACGTATACTTATGTTTTTTATTGATGTGCGATTAGATAAAAAAAGCATTAACCCGATAAACAACGAAAACAATGCCGAGTTAATGAAATATGACCATTTCGCCGAATTTAAAAACATATCATATCCGGCAACCGCTAGCATTGCACAGCCTAATATACTGATAAAATAGCCATTAATCATTAATACCAGTTGCCACATTTATTTAATCTTTCTTTATTGATAAAATCTATCGGGCAGAAACTCTATCCGCAAACCCTTTTTCAACCATCAACCGGTTAATATCAATATCTCCGACATAGCATTCTGCCGTAGCAACAGCCTCGCCCTTAGTATAAGCTAAGATATCACAACTAACAATCTCGCTTTGTACAAAGTTTTTAAGATATACTTTTCCTCTTACACCTCTGCCATCTTTAGGATTAGCATAAATGCCATACAAAAAGACATAATTACCGTCAACAGTCATTTCGTTTGCATTATGAACAATAGCTTCACCGGAAATAGTTATCGGTTCATTCAAATAATCAAGATTAGAATATTCACCATAATGTCTGGTATAATCAAATTCTTCTTCGATTTCCGGTTCTTTTTCTTCCTGTATAACAGTCTCTACCGGTTTTGTTATCGTAGCAACCGGCAACTTGTATGCTTCAGCATCTTCTTCGGCACGACGAATATCTCTTATATCGACAACATCTTGAGATTTTTCAGCTAATACATCAACAGCTTGCGGAGAATTTCCACTAGCTTTCAAAAACATCTGGCGACGCACATCTTTGGCCGTAGGTTGTTGAGTTACTTCCACCAAAGTATCTGTTCCTTTCAGATTTTGCGGTAAAGCGACTTGTTCTTTCACCGTATCGAAAAGCCCTCTATACCAATCTTGTATATTCTTCGGTTCAACTTTGTAATAGTACACGGGAATACAATAAGCTATTGCTCCGATAACAGCCAAAAACAAAATAAAACGCAATGGTTTACGAAAAGGATAAGTTAAAAACATTACAATACGATGCAAAAAACCGGCTAACCCACCAATTTTTTTCAAATCTTCGTCTTTCTTTTTTCTCAGTGCCATTGCTTTTACTCCTGTTATTATAGTTTCAAACTATACATTTATACAATTTTATTCAAGCAAAAAAGATTATCCGTTGACAGCTTTTCGCAAAAAAGAAGGTAATTCATCCAGAGAAGATGCTCCGGCAGCCCCTCTGTGTCCACCGCCGCCAAATTTTGCCGCTATTTTAGATACATCTACATTTTTTTTAGAAGAATAAAAAGATAAATTCCATTTTTGATTTTTATTCATATAAAAATTAATCATAACATCATAACTGTCACGATTTTCAATTGAGTCATAAAAGGAAGAATATCCTTGGGGCATATTGGCGCAAATACATTTATATCCGTCTATTTCACTTTCAAATGCCATACTTCTGACTAAACGATAGTTACGAACATTTATCCACCCCAAAATTCTTTGTCCGTCCTGTATCATTTCTTCAATATCCAAACGATTTTCAAAAAGTTCAGTCCAAATTTTATCATCAGGCGTATTAACACCAAAAGATTGCATTGCAAACTCAAACGGACGAACTCTCGGATCACTCAAATCAAACAAATCATTTTTAGCCAATAAAATTATACCTAAAGGAACAGGTCTGTCAGGATAAAAATATTCCCAACAAAGCTCTATAGCTGCTTGCCCTACTCGCCTTATTCCTTTTATGGGTTTTCTCCCTTTGGCAAGTTCTTCTTCATATTTATCAATAACCGAAGCATGGTGGTCAATCCACGTAAAATCAACTGTTTCGCTGAGCTTAAACATATAGTCAACCGGAAGAGCAAAATCACAAACCACAACTTTTTCATGCTTTTCTATCAAATCATACGGAATTTCCATATCATGATTGAGCCCCAATAATTCAATTTCGGGAAATACACTTTTAACAACAGCTCCGGAACCTTTACCATCATGATCTGCGATATGATAAATACACAACATTTCTGCCTCCTATTCCAATATAATATTCATATTATCAAATGCCGGTTCTACATTTTGTGGTGTTATATTTCGAATAACATCATAATCACATTCGGCTGCCATATGATTTATTACCGCCATTTCAGGATTAATTTTCTTTATATCAGATAAAATTTCATCTAATCCGGCATGAAACTCGGTTCCTTCCGGAGTTGTCAAAGGAACAACCATAAGTTTGACATTTTTCTTTATCATATCAAAAGCTTGTTGTTCTATATGTCTGTAATCCGCAATATATACAACTTCTCCATCATTGAAAATATATCCGGTAGAAGGAGCCATGTGGCCAACCAATCTTATCGGAGTTATTTTCAAATCATTAATATAAAATGGCACATAATATTCAAGTTCATTAGCAATTAAGCTTGGCAAAATAGAAACATTGTTTACATGATTAGGAGTTGTGAGTAAATATGGAAAACGTTGTTTTATGACCTTGATAGTTTCACTACTGCCATAAATATCAAGACTTGATTTATTAATTCGGTTAATCTCTCGCAAATCATCAATTCCGTGCAAATGGTCAGCATGAGCATGAGTATAAAGCACACAATCCAAGCTGTTTACATTATTTGATAACAGCTGCATTCTTAAATCAGGCGAAGTATCTATCAACAATTTTGTATCGTTATACGTGAGATAAGTTGTTGTTCTGCTACGCCGATTCTTAGGATTATCAGGATTACAATCCCCCCAGCCTATTGCTATTGCCGGAACTCCGGGAGCAGCGCCGCTACCTAATATTTTAACATTGAACATTAGTAGTCATACCTCCCTTTATCACTGGCTTTTCTAAACAGTTTATAAAAATTATGTGAGGTAATTTCTGCCATTTTTTCAAATGATATATTTTTTATCTGTGCCAATTTTTCTGCCACATATTTTACATTTGCCGGCTCATTTCGATGTCCACGTAAAGGAACCGGAGCCAAAAACGGAGAATCTGTCTCAACCAAGAGTTTGTCTTCGGGAATATCGGCAAAAATTTCTCTTAACTCACCACTTTTATTAAAAGTAATTATTCCTGATGCCGAAACATAAAAACCGATAGAAATCGCAAATTCCGCCAATTCTCTACCGGTAGAAAAACAATGGATTTCACCGCTGAACGGTCTTTTTTCATATTCTTCTTTCAAAATTTTAATTGTATCTTCATCAGCATCACGAGTATGAATTATCAGCGGCAATCCTGTTTCTTGAGCGGCGTAAATATGTTCCTTAAAAACTTTAATTTGGTTTTCTTTCGAACTGTAATCGTAATAATAGTCAAGTCCGCACTCACCAATAGCAACCACTTTCTTATGTTTGCTTTTTTCAATCAAATATTCTGCGGTAACATAGCTATATTCATCAGCATTGTGAGGATGAACACCTACCGCAGTATATATAAAAGGATATTTTTCAGATAAAGCCAATTGCTCATCTAAACCATCAATATTATTTCCGGCATTCAAAGCTGCGGTAATACCATTTTCTTTCATATGCTGAATTATTTCTTCTATATCATCTTCAAAATCATTAAATTCGATATGACAATGACTATCAACTAACATTCTTACCTCAATTCAATTTGCATAATTTACCGATAATATTTATTAAACCCTGTTTTTTATCCATATTCAGACTATCTGTTTGCCTAAAACTTCGAATTGCATTTTCCCATGCAAGAGCCATTTCTTCAACATTTTGACTACTGATAATATTATCCGAACAAAATTTTAATATCAGCTCTTTGGCTAAAATATATTTTTCTTCTTCAGCAATTGCCTTATTAACCCAATCTAACATATCATCGAGCTTAAAATTCTTGCCTGAAAACACAATATGTTCTAAATTCTCATACATTGATAAAGCATCTCCATCGACATAACGTAATGCTTTTCCTATACTTCCAGAAGATATTTTAGCAACGCCTTTTATTTTATCTTCACTTAAATCCGGTCTATACCTTCTCAACAAGCTTATAACCATATTTTCAGCCAAAGGTTTTAACATCAATTTTGCACAACGAGATTTTATGGTAGGTAACAATCGTCCGACATTATGGCTGATTAATAATAAAATACTTTTTGCCGGGGGTTCTTCTAATATTTTAAGCAATGCATTTGAAGCCGCTGCATTCATATCATCAATACTGTCTATTATCACAACTCGCCAACCGTCTTGTGAAGATTTTTTGGATAAAAATTCATTTATCGTGCGAACATCGTCAACTTTAATTATTGCCGATTTCCTAAAATTGCGACGAGTATTTTCATCTATTTTTTCACCTTCTTTGATAGACTTTATTAATTTCTTTCTGTCAGCTTCGACATAATCTCTTTCTATAATTTTCAAATCGGGATGTGAGCCTTTGGTAACAAGGCAATTTGACGGACTGTCCGGACTGGTATTAAGGCTATTATTTCCTCTTTTCTCATCCAACAAAAATCGAGCAAACTTATATGCAAAGGTTGTTTTTCCTATTCCCTCTTCTCCCGAAATAAGCCATGAACTGTGCAATTTTCGGTTATTATACGCATCCAAAACCACCCTTTCTGCATCTTCTTGTCCGAGCAGAAAAAAATTGTTTTGTGGTGTAATAATATCAGGGTCAGGCATTAAGCAACCTTTCATCAATTAGTCTTATTATATCGTTGTGCAGTTCATCAATCGTTTTATCTGCATTCAAAACATTATATCGAGGTGATGTTTTTGCAATTTCTAAAAATCCGTTCCGCAAATTATTATGAAATTCCAAACCTCTGCTTTCATGTCTTGTTTCTTGAACAACACTAGAACTGTTGCGAGCCATAGAACGAGCCAACCCTACTTCAGGATTGATATCTAAAATAACAGTCATATCGGGATAAAAATCACCGACAGTCATTTTATATAACTCTTCCAAAGTTTGTTTCGGAACTCTCTTGTTATATCCATAATATTGATAAGCCATTGTAGAATCTGCAAATCTGTCACTAATAACCCATTTTCCTTCAGCTAAAGCAGGTAATATTTTTTGTTGCAAATGTATTCTTCGGTCAGCATAATACAAAAGAGCTTCTGCAACTGCATCAAATTTATCTTTATCTCCGGTGCAAAGCATCGTTCTCAATTCTTGCCCTATTGGTGTTCCTCCGGGTTCTTTAGTCAAAACGACTTCAATTCCTTTTGATTGCAAATATTCAGCCAACATTTTAATTTGTGTGGTTTTTCCGGTTCCTTCACCACCCTCAAAAGTAATAAAACGTCCTTTCATTATTTCCCCCCAAATAGCAAATATGAAACATTACTTTTTATACGACCGAAGAAACCCAGTTTTTCAATATCGTGATCAGCATACAGCGGAATAGAACGAGGTTCTTGTCCTTCCACTTCCAGAATAACTTTTCCCAATCTTTCCCCTTGCTTAATCGGAGCACGTACCGGAGTTTTATATACTGCAGTTAACTTTGCTTCTTTAGCTTTGCTTCTCGGTAAAGTAACAACAACATCGTCTTTTGTAACTAAATCGATTTTATCTTGTGTTCCCATATATACCGGAGCCTCAGCTACTCTTTGAAACTGTTTGAAAACCTTATAGTTGTCAAATTCTCTAAATCCCCAACTCATCAACTTTTCAGCTTCTTCCGAACGTTCTTTATTAGAACTCATCCCGTTCATAACACCGATAAGACGACGATTTCCCCTCTTAGCCGATGCTGTTAAACCATATCCGGCTTCTTCTGTGTGTCCGGTTTTTAAACCGTCGGCATCCGGCATAGAATATAACAACGGATTTCTGTTACCTTGTACAATATTATGATATGTAAAAGATTTTTCCGAAAAGATCGAATAAAATTCAGGAAAATCACGAATAAGCACTTTGGCTAATTTGGCCAAATCTTCAGCAGACATTTTGTGATCCGGTGAAGGCAGACCGGTAGAATTGTCAAAATGAGAATTTTTCAAACCTAACTCGGCTGCTTTCTCATTCATTAATACAGCAAAATCCTCTTCCGAACCGGCAATATTTTCTGCAACGGTAATACAAGCATCATTACCGGATTGAATTAGAATTCCTCGAATTAAATCTTCAACCTTTACTTTATCTCCGACCGGTAAAAACATCGTAGAACTTCCGCTTGCCGCACCGCCTTTCTTCCACGCATTTTCACTGACTGTAAAAACATCTTCCAAAGATAACGAACCGTCTTTAATTTTGCTGAACAAAATATATGTGGTCATCAATTTACTCATTGATGCAGGAGGAACCGGCACAAAAGCCTCTTTAGTATACAAATATTCACCAGTGTCATAATCCATTAATATTGCGTTCCTTGCTTTTGTTTCAATTGCGTGAGCTTCGGATACTAAACCGGCAAACACAAGTAATGATAATATTTTACAAAATTTCATATTTCACCTCTATTTTTCGACAATATGTGCTGATGAAACACCATAATTTCTGACATCGGTTTGAGTTTTTAATGCCTCGGAATATCCCGAATATGGCCCCATTCTTACACGATAAAATGTCTTTCCGTTTACTTTTGCTTCGCTGATATGGACACTACCCAAATCACCCAAACGAGAACCCAATGATTTTGCCGATTCGTAATTTGAAAATGCACCTACTTGAACATAATATTTTTCACCGGAAACAACTTTCTCATCTTCATTTTTTTCTGTTGTTTCAACATCGGGACTATAATCATAATCGGGAGTTAGGTTATCATAAGCCGACGCTCCCATTTTAGTTGTGGCAATAGCCGAACCTTCTATTTGAGCAATCCCAGAACTTGTAATTTTAGCCACAGGAGCAGCTGAAACATCTGCATACAAAGGACTTCCTGTTAATGCAGCTTTCAGGTTCTTACTTTCTTTTTCCAAAACTTCAACTCTGACTTTTGCGGTTCCCTGTTCTAAAAAGCCTAATAATTGAGCAACTTTTTTCGACACATCGATAATGCGATTACGAGCATAAGGCCCTCTGTCGTTAACCCTTACGACCAAAGAACGTCCGTTCTCCAAATTTGTAACTCTGACAATTGAAGGCAAGGGAAGAGTGCGATGAGCAGCCGTTAAACTGTGCATATCATATTTTTCGCCATTTGCAGTTTTTTTAGCATGAAAATCAGGACCATACCATGAAGCAGTACCAACTTCTTTGTAGTTATAATCTTCTTTCGGATAGTACCAACGCCCCAAGATTTTATAAGGATTCCCTACTTTATATGAACCACCCTGATCCAAAATTGCTGCAGCTTGTTTTTGCGGAGGATCCGTAATATCCGGTGAAGAAACGCCACAAGCACAAAGCCCTGTCAACAATTCACACAGCAATAAAAAACGAATAAATTTAGCCAATTTCATATCTTCCTCTACTTTAATTCGTCTTATTTTATACTACTTTTTTTTCATCGTAAAGTTATATTAACGACTATACAATAAAAAAACAGTATTGATAAATAAATTTAGCATGCTATGATTTGAACAGATTTTAAAACTTTTATAAGGAAAAAATGATGAGCAGAAAAAAATTATATCCGATAATCGCAGCCGTATGCGTTGTAATTGGTGTTTTGGGTATTCTAATGAATATCAAACCGATTGCCGTAACTTTGGGTTTAATGAACGGCATGGCTGATGAATGGCAAATTTGGGCAGCAGCAATTTTATGTGCTTTTGTCTTCTCTCGTGTAAAACATTATTGGATTACAATGGTCGGATGTGCACTGATTGCCTCTTTGTTCTATCAGGCATATTTATTTAATCCGTTGATTAGCGTTGACTTTTACACTGTTTGTGTACGTGCTTTATTGTTTATTGCCATCGTATTCGGTATAGACTATTTGCGTTTAATTTTTAAAAGATAAAAAAAATTAAAAAAAATACTTGACCTTTAGGTTTGTTTTATGTATTAACTATGGCAGACCGAGTGGAGAGTTGGCAGAGTGGTTTAATGCAGCGGTCTTGAAAACCGTCGTGGGGCGACCCACCCGGGGTTCGAATCCCTGACTCTCCGCCATTAAAACAAAAAAGCGCCTTTATGGTGCTTTTTTTGTTTTAAAGTTTCGAAGAAACGAATACGAACCACGGGTGGAGGGGTTCGACTACAAACGAAAGGCAGACGGAGTATGCCGGTTGGCTTTAAGCCAATGAGTGCAGTGGAACGAACATTGCTTGCAATGTTGAGGACAATCCCTGACTCTCCGCCATTAAAACAAAAAAGCGCCTTTATGGTGCTTTTTTTGTTTTAAAGTTTCGAAGAAACGGATACGAACCACGGGTGGAGGGGTTCGACTACAAACGAAAGGCAGACGGAGTATGCCGGTTGGCTTTAAGCCAATGAG
>JAGBDC010000032.1 GCA_017937705.1 Alphaproteobacteria bacterium | reverse complement strand
TACAATAAGCAGAATGGCTGCAAAAACATTGAAAAGCTTACTCATAGCACATATCCTTTACGCACAGTTAACCCTTGTGTTCTGGTTAATTGTACGATTAATTTGAACATAAAATTTCTTCTGCAAGCCTTGGTTTTGTGTCTTGACTTTTGTTCAAATTAATCGTACGTTTTATTTTTTTATGCTAAAAACCCCATCAAAACATTGATGGGGTTGAGTTTGAAAGAATTTCTAAATTACTAGATTTCTTATCTTTTCTTGTGGAAAATTTTTTTTATAAATTTTTCATAAGATGATTGAACAAGAACATAGAGAAGCGGAATTATAAATAATCCGGCAAATGTTCCGATTATCATTCCATAAAATACGGGCACACCTATTGCTCTTCGACTTTCTGCAGCCGCTCCGGTTGCAATAACCATTGGCCACACACCTAAAATGAACGAAAAAGCGGTCATCAGAACTGCACGGAATCTTTCTTTTAGCCCTTTTATTGCCGCATTTACGATAGTTGCACCTTTTTCACGTTCTTCCTTTGCAAATTCCACCACTAAAATAGCATTTTTACTGGCCAAACCAATCAGGAGTATCAAACCTAATTGTGCATAAATACTGAGAGGTAGTCCGGTAAAAAACAAACCTATCATAGCGCCATTCATTGCAACTACAAGTGATAGCAACACAGGTAAAGGAACAACAAAGCTTTCATATTGAGCAACCAAGAATAAATAGGCAAATATAATAGCTAAAGCTATGAGATATCCTATTTGACCATGAGTATTCTTCTCTTGATAGCTCATAGATGACCACTCTATATTATATCCTTGCGGAAGTTGTTTTATCAAATTTTCAACCGCTACCATTGCTTGTCCCGTACTTGATTCTTGATTTTGAACAGCATTGATTGTGGCCGCCGGATATTGATTGTATCTTTCCACTACACGAGGAGCCAAAATTTTATGAAGTTCAACAACTCCACGCATAGGAACCATATTTCCCTCTTGGTTAGCAATATATAATTCATTGATATCATCTACGTCTTGACGATATTGCCAATCAGATTGCAACATTACTTTATTAACTTGCGTTCCCAAATTAATATCATTTACGTAGGAAGAACCTAAATAGCTTTCTAATGTAGAAAATATATTCCCCATAGGAACTTTCATGCTTTCTGCTTTAACTCTGTCTATATCTAAAAAGATATTAGGTGTATGAGCATTGAAAGATGAATAAGCATAAGCTATTTCAGGAAGTTGGTTTATATTTCCCAAGAAGCTTTGCAATGCTGCCGCCAATTTTTGATAATCTGTATTTTGGCGAGATTGAAGACGAATATCCAAACCTCCGGCCATACCCAATCCTGGAATTGCCGGCATTTCAAACAATGTAAATTCAGCTTCGGGAAATGCCATTAATTTTGAGCGAATACGATTTAGTATTGCCGTTGAATGTTGAGAAGGTTCTTTTCTTTCACTCCATGGTTTCAAAACAATAAATGACATTGAAACATTTTCGCCTCGTCCGCCCATTAAAGTAAAGCCGACTACATTTGAAACGCCCTCAACTCCACTTTCGGAACGAATTACTTCGTTTGCTTTCATAACCAATTCCGTGGTTCGTTTTTTAGATGCCCCTTCCGGAAGTTGTAAGCTTAAAACAATTACACCTTGGTCTTCTTCGGGAATGAAAGATGTTCTTGCCGTTGAAAATAACAAATAAGCAAGTCCTAACAGCAATGCAAATATTGTCACGATTACGGAAATCTTTTTAGCAACAACCGATACAGAAACAGCATATCCGTGAATTGACTTATCAATAAACTTATTTACCTTATACCAAAAACCTTTTGTTTTTGCTTTATGTCTTTTCAAAATTAGCGAACATAGCGCAGGAGAAAGGGTTAAAGCATTTAATAAAGAAAACAAAATTGCAGTAACAATAGTTACGGAAAATTGTTGATATATTTTTCCGGTAATACCATCTAAAAAGCCGACCGGAATAAAAATAGCCATCAAAACACATGAAGTCGCAACCAATGCTCCCGAAATTTCGGACATTGCTTGATAAGTTGCTTCCTTTGCATTCATTTTTGTTGTTTGCATTAAATATACCACTCGCTCAACCACAACAATCGCATCATCAACCACCGTACCGATTGCTAACAGCAGAGCGAATAAAGTAAACATATTAATACTATATCCCAATGTCAACATTACGGCAAATGTTCCTAATATCGAAACAGGAATTGTCAATGACGGAATTAAGGTAGATGCAAAATCCTGCAAAAAGAAATAGCAAACAGCTACCACCAATACCAAAGTCATAATCAAGGTTAAAACAACTTCTTCAACGGAAGCATCAATATATTTTGTAGCATCATACCCGAATAAATATGTCAAATCCTCCGGGAAAAAAGCAGAAAGTTCTTTCAAAGATTTTTTAATATTATCCATTGTTTCAATAGCATTGGCACCTGATGATAAATTCACCGCTATCGTAATTGAATTTTTGCCGTTGTGCATACCTGATATTGCATAGTTTTCCTGACCTATTTCTACTTTTGAAATATCTTTTAAGCGAACTAAACCTCCCTGTTCGGCTGTTCTGATAATAATATTTTCAAATTCTTCAACCGTTTTCATTCTTCCGGTTGTTTGCAAAGCATAAACCATCGGATTATTAGAATTGGTCGGAGCTGCTCCTACTTTTCCTAAAGTCGGCTGATAGTTCTGACTTGAAATAGCTGAATACACATCATTTACGGTAATATGCAGTGCCGCCATTTTATCAGCATTCATCCAGACTCGCATACTCAATTTTGAACCATAAACATTGAGATTTCCTACTCCGTTTATTTTAGCTAATGTTCTCTGCACATTATTATATATATAGTCGCTTATTTCTTGCTCCGAATATGTATCATTAGGAGACAGAAAAACAATAAAACCTAAAACATTAGATGATTCTCGAGCAACGGTAATCCCCTGTCTGGTAACTTCTTGCGGAAGCTTTGAAGAAGCTTGTTGGATACGATTTTGAACTTTTACTTGAGCCATGTCCGGATCAACACCGGTCTTGAAAGTAACAGTTAGAGTATAGGCAGAATCTTCTGATGTTGAGCTCATATAAAGCATATCTTCAACACCATTGATTTCATCTTCAAGAGGAATACCTACCGTTTGTGCAATAACCTCCGCACTGGCTCCGGGATAATTTGCACGAACAGAAATTTGCGGCGGAGTAACTTCGGGATATAATGCTATCGGAAGTCTAAATAAAGCAATCAAACCTATTAAAACAATTACGATAGATATTACAAACGAAAAACGTGGACGACGAATAAAAAAGTTTGAAAACATTCTTAAACTCCTAACTTATTTATTTGCAGAAATATCCGTTACACTAACTTCGGAGCCATTGCGAATTTTTTGCAATCCTTGTATGACAACTTTTTCATCTCCAGAAAGTCCCGATAAAACTATTTGCATATCATCAATTACATCACCCAATTCCAAATATTGTTGGCGAATTTTATTATTTTCCGCAATCATGACATAAGTGCCGTTTACATCGGCAGAAAGTGCCATTTGCGGAACTAACAAAGCTTCCTTACTTCCGCCAAAACGAAAATAAATATCAACATAATTTCCGGGAACAAGTAAATTGTCTTTATTTTCAGAGTCTATATAAACAGGAATTGTTGCCGTTGTTGCATTGACTTCATTATCAAAAAATAAACTGTCAATAGATGCTGTTTCGGTTTTTCCGTTAGGCAAAACAATATCAACACCTATATTTTTAGATTCTTTTGCTTTTTGCATAAATGCACTACGTTCTTTATCTGATACCGAAAAAGCTATACGTATCGGGCTGGTTTGAACAATTCTGGCTAATTTTTGAGTACTTGAACTGACTAAATTTCCTTTTGTTACCAGAGCTTTGCCTATATAACCCGAAATAGGAGACTTTATTTCCGTATGTTCCAAATTGAGTTTAGCTTGGTCAAGGGCAGCTTCAGCTTGTAATAAATTGCTTTCGGCTACATCTAAATCTCTATCAGACATATATTTATTTTTATGAAGAGACTTTATACGATTATATTCATTTTTAAGTTGTTTTACGGCTGCCTCGGCAGATTTTAAATCTGCTTTGTAACGACGTTGTTCAATAATAAAAATATTATCATTTTGATTAACGTAGGCTCCATCTTTGAACAAAATTTCTTCTAAATATCCCGAAACTTGTGGCACAATATCAACACTGTTAATGGCTTCTACTTGAGCTATATATTTTTTCTTTGCCGATATATCACTTGTTTTTAGTCCGCTGACCAATACATGAGGTATTTCATTATTATTCATCGGCACATAAGCAGGAGTGAATTTACCATGTAAATACCAACCTAATGCACAACATAATAAAGAATATCCCAATCTCCAGAATATGTTTCTGTTCTTGATTTTTTTTACTTTCATCGTCGCTACCTTTCCCGTTAAATAAACTATCGGAAAATACGAAAACAAAAAAACAAAATCAAGATAAAAAAAACATGTGTAACTTTTATAATGATATTATTTTCGAGGAAGACGAATAATTATATTATAAACCGCACCTGAAGGCAGATAGCTTGACGACACCAAAAGCTCATCATTTTCTTCTATTTGCAAACAATCCAACAACGAATTTTTATCAGCAGAAAATAACATTTCCTGTTCTCCTCTGTCAGCCATATATGCAGGATGCCATTTTTTCACCCATCGGGATATGCTTTGAGCAGTAACACCGACTATCGTCGCTATTTTTCGCATAGACATCCCTGACAAATAAAGACTATGACAAACAAGCTTAATATATAATGGTTTTCCTGCAGGTGAAACTTTAGTAAATTGATAACCGCAGTTTTTACATTTATGCCTCTGCCAACCAAAAACCTTACCGCAGCGAACAACTTTAGTGTTTCCGCATTTTGGACATTTTATATTCATTTTACTCTCCTTATCACATTATATCATTAAAAAAGTTACATTCAATATTTTATTTATTTTCAAATCAACTTAATTGACAAATCATTGTTTTAAGAGTATTATGCCGAAAATTTAAGCAAAAGAGTTATAGCATGAAAACAATATATTATCTTATAATGGGCGCAGTGTGTAGTTTTCTCTTTAAGCTACACCTTATAAAGATTGACACGTACAAAAAGTATAAAAAACTTTATTATAACAAGAAAATGGCTCTTTTTTCTGTTATTCATAACTTTTTTTTGAAAAATAAAGTTAAACAGTATTTTAATTTGAAAACAAAAAGCAAAAAACTGGTAGTATATACCTGTCTTACCGGCGGTTATGATGCTTTGTATATACACGATTTTTTAAATCCTGAGTGCGATTATATTTGTTTTACCGATGATGAGGAGATGATTGCTCAAAAATATATCGGACAATGGAAAATCGAACCGTTACGTTTTAGCGAATTAGATAATGCGAAGAACAATCGCTGGCACAAAATGCACCCGCATATATTATTCCCCGATTATAAAAACAGTTTATATATCGACTCGAACATTAATTTCAAAACCGGAAAAATTTTTGAATATGTTCGCTCTGTTCCAAATCGCAGTTTTATTGCCGTTCCTCGCCATTCCAGAATAGATTGCATTTACGACGAGGCTAAATCTGTGGTTAAAATAGGTTTAGATACTCCGGAAAGAGTAAATCCGTTGATTGAAAAATATCACAACGAAAACTTTCCGGAACATTTCGGAATGGGTGAAAACAATGTTATTTTCCGCAGACACAATAATGAAAAATGTATAAAATTAATGGAAGACTGGTGGAAAATTTTCAATAAGTATTCAAAAAGAGATCAACTTTCGTTGTTCTATTTAATATGGAAAGAAAAAGCCAATTATTCTTTCTTTTCTCCATATTCATTTAAAAAAGATCATAAAAATTTCAGAATATACAAACACAAAGGATAAATCATGAAAATTTTAGTTACCGGTGGAGCCGGTTTTATCGGTTCAAGCCTTGTTGATAGTCTTTTAGCTGACGAAAATGAAATTGTTGTAGTTGACAATTTTAACGATTATTATGATTTGTCAATAAAAGAAAAGAACATCGCTCACAACTTATGTAGAAAAGACTATAAGTTGTATAAGGCTGATTTAGCTGACAAATTAGCTCTTCGAAAAATATTTGCCGAAAACCGATTTGATGCAGTCGTTCACCTAGCAGGAAGAGCAGGTGTTCGCCCTTCAATTGATAGACCGGAAGATTATATTTCATCTAATATAACCGGAACAATTCATCTTTTAGAGTTGATGAAAGACTATCAAATTAAGAAATTGGTTTTTGCATCTTCCTCTTCCGTTTACGGAAATTGCAAAGAACAGATTTTTAGTGAGGATTTGAAAGTAACCGAACCTATTTCTCAATATGCAGCAACAAAATCTGCGGGAGAACAATTTTGTTATACATACCATAAACTATATGGAATAAATGTCGTTTGCTTACGTTTCTTTACGGTATATGGCCCTCGTCAGAGACCTGATTTGGCAATTCATAAATTTACAAACTTAATCAGCGAACACAAACCTATTCCGGTATATGGCGACGGGACAACCAAACGAGACTATACTTTCATTAATGATATAGTATCCGGAATTAAGAGTGCTATCAATTATAATGATTCCGGATATGAAATAATTAACTTGGGTGGCGGAGAACCGGTGAGTTTGTCACGAATGATTGAAGTAATTGAAAACACTTTAGGGATTAAAGCAATCATCGATAGAAAACCGATGCAAAAAGGTGATGTTGACAAAACTGTGGCAGACATTTCAAAAGCAGAAAAACTGCTCGGATATAAACCTCAAACAAGATTTGTTGACGGAATTGCAAAATTCGTTGATTGGTGGAAACAGAAAAATTATGAAAAGACGGATAAAGCCGCATAAAGAAAATCGAGCCTAAACGGCTCTTTTTTTTATAAAAACATTTACAAAAAAACAAAACAAAGCTATAATTGGACAAAAGGATAAGTTAACACAATGAAAAACATAACCGACAGAGTTGAACAGATGAAACAAGGAATTGCAAAAAAACGTGAAAAAAATCACGTTAATAGTGATATAAAAAAAGCCTCATCTTTTAAAACAGCTCTAATGACAGGTTTAGTATTTGTTGCCTCTGCCATCGGATTTAAAACTTCTGCACAAACAATGACAGAATCTAACGACAGTATTAAAAACCAAACCGAAATAAATGAAAATCCAAATTATAATACTAATCGTGATACCGTTGATTTTATAGCTAATGCGGATACAGTATATAATCCAGATGACGATATAAAAGCAAGAGCTGCAGAATTAGCTTCTGACGTTGATTTTATGGTTAATTTTTTGATAGAAGAAGGCGAAAATCGTTTTGATAATTTTAATTTTAGTAACGAACCTATGACTGAAGAAATTCTATCAGAATTAGAAGAAAGTGATTTTTGCAATAAGTTACAAGCCGCCGGAAAAAAGTGTCGTTCCAATTACAATGGAAGACTATGTTATCACGGAACAAAAGATATCCTAAGATCCGTAGGAATTTCTCTTTCGGGCCGACACGCCTATATGGCTTCGTCACAACTTGAAAAACTCGATGAATTTGTCGAAGTCAATTGCAGTTATGCAATGTTAAAACATTGCCCTAACGGGACAATTGTCGTACAAGAAAAAGGAAGCACTACAAGCGGTCATATTTTTGTTATAGGAGAAAACAATCGCGGAGAAAAAGTTCAATGGTGCGGACGAGAATATAAACTTCCGGTAAATAATCGACGTGGTTCGACTGGACAAAAATATGGGAAACTCCGTGTTTTTATTCCTGCTGATTGTTTGACAAGTTTTGATTTGACCGCAGATTTATATGAAAAAGGTTGTTTCAAAAATACGGTTGAAGATATGTTAATTCCGGTGATAAAAAAACAAGAAAACGATTTGAAAAACAGAAAAGTTATAACTGCTAAAGCTGACATATTGAAAGATACGGGAAAAATATCCTTAAAAATCGACGATAAAAATCGTCCAAACCTTACTACTAATCAAAATAGTAAAGCCAATACTGTTTATAGAAAAACAAAACCAAATAAAAGTCCTGCTGCATTTTATAATTCCAGAAAAAATACTTATAGCTAGTTTTTCTTATCTTGTTTACAAATGTTAAAATATCATATATATTTTATATGGTATTTATATTTGCGGAGCATGTAATTATGGATAAAATATTCAGATATATCAAAAACGGAGAGGGAATCGGAGCTAAATATTTATTGGTTTATGCTTTAATTGTCGCTATCACTTATGGGGCTGCATTTAAAGTTTTAGGCAACATGGCTACTCCTTCTTTACAAAATATCACTGACCAACTATTCCCCATCAGGATTGAAAACGGAGTAATTGTTGAACCGGCAAACACAATTAAAGATATAAAAATGAACATAGAAGGATATGATATTCCTTTTATTCTTGATACCAGAATTGATGCTGTTGATACTAACGGTTTAAAAAACGGTATATATATCTCCAAAAAAGCTGCTTATATCGTAGATACAAATCAAGTAAAAGTACATAATTTCAAAGATGATCTGTATTTGCCGAAAGATGACTATACCGGTATTTTCAAAAGTTATGCAACCGGTATTGCTTTAGTTTTTGCCGTTATGGTCTTTGTGAGTTTTTACGTAATGTATTTGGCATTATGCTGTTTTTATGCATTTTTTGCCAATATTATTGCAAAACATATAAGAATAAATATGGATTATACTGCAAGTATGCGTTTAAGCACGGTTACCTATATTTTTACATCCATAGTTTTTGCCATATTGAAAGTTTTGCAACTTAACGCGAACTCTTTTATATTCTTTATTGCCATGATTGCTTTGCAAATAATCTTTTTGAAGAATATGAAAGAAAAAACAAAAATCAAACGTTCAGTTAATAAAATTTAATAAAGATAAGGAAATTATATTAAAAAAGACACCGAGTTAAAATCGGTGTCTTTTTGCATTTTTGATATTGCGAGAAGTGAAAACGACGTGGTAATCCAGTTTATCACTTCGTCATTACGAGGAGCGAAAATGACGTGGTAATCCAGTTTATCACTTCGTCATTACGAGGAGCGATAGCGACGTGGTAATCCAGTTTATCACTTCGTCATTGCGAGAAGTGAAAACGACGTGGTAATCCAGTTTACCACTTCGTCATTACGAGGAGCGAAAGCGACGTGGTAATCCAGTATAAAATTAATACGCCTTTTTATTCTGGATTGCTTCACAAGACTTCGTCGCTCGCAATGACGAGAAAAGAGTTAAAAGTGCGAGAAATGGGAGGAATAGAGTTTTGCACAGGAAAATGTCAAAAATTTTCTTGTGTAAAATCAATGTGTTGTTGATGTGCGTGTTCCGATTATACGTACCTTTATTTAGAACACGATTTTTCTTCTGCAAGCCTTGTATTTTGGTCTTGATTTTTGACTCAGAAAAAGGTACGTTTAATTATATTAAAACTAAATCGGAGATTTTCCAATGAAATACAATGCATTCCCCATTCTTTTAGCCACTACATTTTTATCAACTCCCGCAATGGCTATAACACTAGAGCCGACTTTAGATGACAGTGTTATATCATATAGCGAAGGTATATCGACAGATTATAATTTTACTGTTGATGAGACTGATTCTGAAGGTAATATCACAACTGTATATTATAAAATTAATCTTGATAAGGATAAGTTATCCACAAGTTCAAGCGTTTCTTGGTCAGAAGTTGATGAAACTAAAAAAGAAGAGAGCAATGTTATTGCTGTACAATTACCTAACAATCAAACAAAATATTTTCAATATTCATATTCTGCACCTAACGGATATTCTACAACTTCAGAAAGAATTAATAATACATTATCTACGGCAAATGTAACCAATATCGTATTTACAAATATTACCTCAACATCAAATGGTGGCGCCATTAATAATAGATTAGATAACTCTGGTGTAAATATAAAAGTGGATTTTATCGGGAACTATGTTTCTTCTAGTTCTAAAAGTACTTATGGTGGAGCAATTTTAAATTATGTAAATAGCTCTTCTACTACTGCAACAATCGGGAACATTATCGGAGATTTTATCGGAAACTATACAATTTCTGTTTCTTCTTCAGATTCCGCTGATAGCTATGGCGGAGCAATTTTTAATCTTGCACAGGAAAACATTGCAACAATCGGCGATATAACCGGTGATTTTATCGATAACTATTCAAGTTCTGATTCTTCAGAGAGTTCTTATATATCTTTTGCTTATGGTGGAGCGATTTATAATAATGCAAATATTTATACAGCAACAATTGGAGATATTATCGGAGATTTTATTGGTAATCATACATATTCTACAGATTTTACTGAAGGTGGAGCGATTTATAATTATACAACAAAATCTACTGCAACAATAGGTAATATAACCGGAGATTTTATTGGTAACTATGCTTATTCTGAGATTTCAGCTAAAGGTGGAGCAATTTTTAATTATGCAAACCATGGTACTGCAACAATAGGTAATATAACAGGAGATTTTATAGGCAACTACGCTTATCACTATGTTTATGGTTCTTTTTATAGCTCTTTGGGAGGAGCGATTTATAATGAATCATGGGACGGAATTGCAGCAATTGGCAATATAACAGGAGATTTTATAGGTAATTATGCTTTTTCTTATGAATATTCTGCCCAAGGCGGAACAATTTTTAATGCGGCAGACGGAGGCACCGCAATAATTGGCAGCATAACTGGAGATTTTATCGGAAACTATGCTTATTCTACTAAATATTCTAAAGGTGGGGCGATTTTAAATCGAGGAACAATAGGTAATATCACTGGAGATTTTATTGAGAACTATGCAAAAACAGAATCAACTTCTTATCTGGCACTGGGCGGAGCTATATATACAAATCAAAATCTAACCTTTACCTCTGGTTCTGACATACATTTCTTTACCGGAAACTATACCGAAGATAAAAGAGGTAAAATATATAATAGCATTTTTATAAATAATTCATCTACTACGGCATTGCCTGTTATAACTTTAGATACAACAGGAGGAGCTTGGGTTATTAATGATAATATTGAGGGTGGAAAGAGCTCTTCAACATCAGTAACATATAATGATTATGACTATAAACTTGTGCTTACTGGCAATGATACCATTGACACCGAGTCAGGTACAACAACTCAATATATCAATATGAATAATGCTATCATTAATGCCGGAGATGTTAAGGTAGAGAATACAACCCTGCGTTTCGGAAATTATAAGCACGAAGATACAACCGCTAAAAACTGGGATGGCAAAGGCAAGTTTATCGCTACGTTAAATGATGACGGAAGCGAAAATCTTGATGCAGATTCCGTAACTTCATTGACCTTGAACAATGCGGTATTTGATATTTCTAACGGATATTTAGAAACAATAAAATTAAAGAAACTTACTTCAACCGAAAATACATCTAACTTTATTCATCTAGATGTGAATGTTGAAAAGATGGAATCAGATATTATCAATGTCAAAGGTGATGTTGATGGAGGAACCAAGCTTATAATTCATGCCACATCTGATAAAGATATTAGAGGTAGAGGAAAAATTCTGTTTGCGGAATCTTTTGGAGATACTAAAGGTGGCGAGACATCATTTGAAGTAGCACGTGTTTACAAAAGTCCGTATTTGTACGATGTAATTTATGAAGGAGTTAAAAATACTTCAACCCCAACAGAATCAAAGGACAATACTTGGTACTTTGAAATGAACGATAAAGAAAATCCTAATAAAGAACAAGCTCCTATTGATCCAAATCCCGATGTTCCAAGTGTTGATGATTATATTCCGGATGATAATATAAACGCAGTTTCTACACCGGAAGTTATAGCCGGAGCTGGCTTACATGCCGCCGGAATTGAACAGACAAGAACAGTTGTTCGTAACGTTAGCAGTAAAGTAGCCAATGCTCGTTCATATTGTCCGAACTGCGGAATTATATCAGACGCATGGGATGGTAAACAACTTCGCAATGCTTGGGTATTAGCGCAAGGCGAATATTCAAATATTGACAAACCGGTTGATATGGAAGCTAAAATCTGGGGCGTTGAAGGCGGATTTGATTTGCAAAGCGATATGAATAATACTTTCGGTGTATTTGCATCTTATCGTAACGGCGAATATGACTTGTCAGGCAAAGGTACAAGATAC
>JAGBDC010000031.1 GCA_017937705.1 Alphaproteobacteria bacterium | reverse complement strand
GGGCGGATATAATTATGCTTTAACCAGAAGCTTGTCGGTAACCCCGAGTTTAGGTGTATTCTACTCACAAATCAATTATGATGATGCAACCGACAGTGCCGGTAAAACGGTGGAATATAACGACTTGAAACAAGTTGAATTAGAAGTCGGAGCAAAATTTGCTTATACTCAATATACCGATGACGGCTTTTACTCATTATATGTAAAACCGAGTGTTGTTCAAACCTTGGTCGACGGCGATGAAATAGATGTAACCGAACTTGGCAAAGTTGATACTATTGATGATAAAACCTTGGGCAGAATTGAAATCGGCGGCAACTATGGTTTCAATGACAACTGGTCTGCCTACGGTTGGGCAAACTACACCTTCGGCTCAGACTATGAAGCTACCTCTCTCGGTGCCGGTATAGGTTATAGTTGGTAATTAGTTTCTAATTAATAAAAAGGAGGTTATAGCCTCCTTTTTGTTATTATGTCATTTAATTACCGAACAATTTGCTGCCTATCGGTTGAGGAAGTTCAAAAAACCAATCTTTATATAAAAAACTGTTATTTTTTATAAACTCATCAGCAGCTATTGTCGGCATAACCGTTGTTGCAACATCTACTCCCATCCAGTAACTATGCCCCATGGCGTATATAGTAAAAGTTAAAACTATTCCGTTGTTTATAATAACCTTTATCTCTCGATTATCCCATTCAATAAAATCATTGCTTTTTGTAGCTTGATAAAAAACAATATCCGAAAAAGAAAATTTTGACGGATCTATACCATATATTTCGCTTATATCTTCATTTTCAAAAGGTAAAAGAGGTTGTAAAAACCATTCAAACGGTTGAGACGGAACGGCAAATTGTCCGTTCAACAAATATTTGTCATCATTAATAACAGCCAAAATCTCTTGAGTTTGTCCTGATAATTCATCAAAATATAACTTAACTTCATCATTTTCTGTTTTTATTATTATTTCATCATTTCCCCAAACATCTTCATCATATTTTTTGGCTTTTATTGCAGCTTGATAAAGTTCTTTCAGCAACACTTCAACTAAATCATTATCCACCGGATAATTATCATCAGCAGTACTTACCCAAATTCCATCATTTTTTCTTAAATTCAAACTATTATTATAAAACAATTCATTTACCGATAATATTGCTTCCGGCAAATTTAAGGTATGTTTGTATGATTTTGGAACATAAAAAAATGCAAGAAAAAACGATATGCCGACCAAAATCAAAACCAGCACTATTTTCATAAGCTTCTTATTCATTTTATTCTCTTCAAGTTTTGATTGCGTACAAACCAACAAAGTACTCCGATAATAATTAACATTATCAACGGATAGTATAATAAATTGCTTATCATAAGTTTATTTATGGTCTTTTCCGTTTGATAACCGATTTGAGCATTAATTTTATCAAGTTCCAAAGCATATTGCTGAGCTTCCGCTTGTAATTTTTCAACCTGTTGGCGATATTTAATCTTTGCACCGGCATCAGCTGTCATCATCGAAAACTTAGCCTCATCAAGTTGTTTTTGAGCTCTATTGTAGCTTTCGGTAAGTTTGTTTCTTCTAACTTCAAAATCTTCTATAATCGGCTTTGAAATTTTGGTTGTTATATCCATAATATCAATATATTTAGGCTGTGAATTTTTTATATGATAATTTTCATCATTTATTAATTCATTGATTACAGATAAAATAAATTCTCCATTATCAGCGTATGGCTCTGTTCCGTAAACAAGATTATTTTTATCTTGTGACAAAGCCCAAGCATCATCGGACATAAAATCGGAATCGGCAATAATCACAACCTCTGCACTGTCATCTGATATAGCTTCATAGGGAGGAATATCTTTTTCATGCTTTGTGCCGTCAAAAAATCCCTTATCATAGTTTGAAATAAATGTTCCGCTGATTTTTACTGCTAAATTATAAATTTGTTTTTTATTTTCAAAATGTTCTGCAATTGTTTTTTTTGTAGCATAGCGCATTTTATTACTGTTAATAATTCCACTATCTTTCGGAGAGGATACCAATATTTCGTAACTTAAATCTTCTCTGGGAATAATATCCAAATGTCCGGGGGAGCGAAAATGCAATCTTTTATATTTTTCGCTTTCAGTAAAAAACCATAAAGGATAATCAATTCCTCCGCTAATTTTTAAGGATTGTCCTAAATTACCTATTGCTATGTTGTTGTCATAGCCTATTCCCCATGATCTTATTAAGTTTTCAATATTTGTTTTACTTGTAGGAGGAAATCCCTTGTAATAGTGTGAAATTTCAGAATATGGATCAACAAAAACTATTAACTTTCCACCACGCATTATATATTGATCAAGAGCATAAATAAAAAGCTCCGGATAATTTGTAGGATTTAACACGATAAGAACTTTTACTTCCGTGGGAATATAAGCAACTCTATCAGATATGTTCACAAATTTATAATCTAACATCATTTCATCGGTTACAGACCACACTTTTTGTTTTGTTCCTCCGGCAAAAAGAGGAATATCAGATGATACAATGCCAACCGTAGGTTTATTTTCACTTATTAAATCTGCAATAATTCTATTGATGTCATTTTCAAAATATGTTCTACGCCCGACTACTAATTCCGGAATCAAACGTGTTTTATTTTCACCATTGATTTCCAGGCCAAAATAAGCATATTCATCGTTGTAAGCTATAGACTTAATACCAACTGTTTCTGCAATTTTTGCTTCTGCAGAATATGGTTTTACATTTATAATTTCAAATATTATATTTTGCGGATTTTGTTTTTGATATTGTCCTAAAATTGATGACACATAATCCGCATAATTAAAAGCATCTAAATTGTATGATGATAAATTATCAGACACATATAACTTAAACTTAATCGGCTTATTTATTTTTTTTGCAGCTTCAACAGATATGTTATTTAATGTATATTGTCCAGATGAAGTAGTATCAAAATTGAATGCCCCCAGTATCCATCCTATACTCAAATTGGTAATAACCCAAACAACAAAAGCAATAAGGCCTATAACAATCTTTTTCATTATCTTATTCTCCTGTCGCAAATTACCAGCCAATTAAAAAATAGGAATATTATTGTTGCACTGATAAAATAGAATATTGAAGCAATATTAAGTTGACCGGTTAAAAAATCTCGATAATTAGAACTAAAATCCAGAACACCGTTAAGATAAAAAGGAATATCATCCATTCCGGAAATAATTATACTCCCCCAATTAAATCCGATTATTAACAATCCGAAAAATAATCCCAGTAAATATGCAACTATCGGTAATGATGTCAATGAAGAAGCAAAACAGCCGACAGAAGTCAAAAACATTATCGCAAACATTGTGCCTAAATATACACTAATAATATTTCCCCAATCCATATCCAGATAAAACGAAGTCGTTATTAGTAAAGGAATTGAAAATATTAGCATTATGAAAGAAATGCTACAAACAGCAAGAAACTTGGCTATAACAATTTTTATTCCGGATACAGGAAATGTCAGTAAGTTTTCAATAGTTCCGTTTTTGCGTTCTTCCGCCCAACTACGCATCGTTATTACGGGTATTAATATTGCAAAAATTTGCGGTTGATATGAAAAATATGAATACATAGACTGATTGGCACTAAAAAAATATGTTCCCCAAAAAAATGCTAATATCATTGAGATAAGTACATAAACTGCAAAAACAAAATATGCTGAACTTCCATAGAAAAAGTTCATCAAATCACGTTTATATATACTACTCCACATTTTTTGCTCCATCAGGGTTAGTAAGTTTATAAAATAATTCACTCAAACTTTTATCTCTTGCTTCTTTTTTCATTTCTTTGGCCGTTGTATCTTTAATCAATTTACCATGATTTAAAATAAGTACACGAGAAGACAAAGATTCAGCTTCTTCTAACAAGTGTGTAGAAATAAAAACCAGATGAGTTTTAGAATATTCAATCAAAAAATTGCGCAGGGTAATCTTTTGATTAGGGTCAAGCCCCTCAGTCGGTTCATCAAGAATTAAAATAGCGGGTCGGTGTAGAATTGCAGCAGCAATTCCTACCCTTCTTCTATAACCTTTAGATAATGTAGATATTTTTTGTTTTAATACCGATGATATTTCCAATTTTTCGACAACAAGTTGAAAATTTTTGGAAAATTCATCCTTATTCATTTTATATATACCGGCTATAAATTGCAGATATTCATACACTTTCATTTCACCATAAAGTGGGGTGTTCTCAGGCATATAACCGATTTCAGATAAATATTTTTCAAAATTATCTTCCAGAGTATTTTGGTTAATATAGACGTTGCCGTTACTTTGTTTGAGATAGCCGCATATACATCTGATTAAAGTAGATTTTCCGGCTCCGTTAGGACCTAAAAGAGTAATAATTTCCCCTACTTCAGCGCTAAAATTAATATTATCCAGAGCTGTAAAATCACCAAATTTTTTAACCAGATTTTTTACTTCTAACATAGTCGTTTTCCTATTTTACAGCTCTTTATAATACTATTCCGCACCCATTACTTTTTCTTCTTTTGAATAAATCAAAATAGGTTCTTTTTTACCGGCAATAACTTCCGCATCAACAATAATTTCGGTAACATCTTTTTTATCAGGAATATCATACATCAATTCCAACAAACGTTCCTCCATAATTGCACGCAATCCACGAGCTCCGCTCTTACGTTCAATTGCTTTTTTAGCAATAGCCAACAAAGCTTCATCTGTAATTGTCAATTTAACATTTTCCATATTAAACAATTCGACATATTGTTTCACCAAAGCATTTTTCGGTTCGGTTAAAATACGAACAAGAGCTTTTTCATCCAAATCTTCCAAAGAAGCAATTATAGGCAAACGACCGATAAATTCCGGTATCAAACCGTATTTTAACAAATCTTCCGGTTGAACCAGCTTCATCGCTTCACCAACCGGCTTGTCAGCTTTGCTAGCTACAGTTGCGCCAAAACCGATAGATGTTTTTTGACTACGATTATTGATAATTTTTTCAATACCGGCAAAAGCACCACCACAAATAAACAAAATATTCGTTGTATCAACATGCAAAAATTCTTGCTGAGGATGTTTACGTCCACCTTGCGGAGGAACATTAGCCACGGTTCCTTCAATAATCTTCAATAAAGCTTGTTGTACTCCCTCCCCTGATACATCACGAGTAATTGAGGGGCCATCACCTTTACGATTAATCTTATCAATCTCATCAATATAAACAATACCTCTTTGTGCTTTTTCAATATCATAATCTGCAGCCTGAACTAATTTTAATATGATATTTTCAACATCTTCACCAACATATCCGGCTTCGGTTAAGGTTGTTGCGTCAGATATAGCAAAAGGCACATCTAATATTTTCGCTAAGGTTTGCGCCAGCAATGTTTTTCCGCTACCGGTCGGGCCAATCAATATAACATTAGATTTAGAAACCTCAACATCGCTGTTTTTTTCTTTACTGTTCAATCGTTTATAGTGGTTGTATACAGCAACAGATAATACCTTTTTGGCCAAATCTTGTCCGATTACATATTGATCAAGAAAAGCCTTCATTTTAGAAGGTGTTGGCAATTCTTCTTGATGCGTTCCTTCCACTTTAGGTTTGTTTTCTTTTTCAATTTCGTTCATTTCATCAGTAACAATGCTGATACATACCTGAATACATTCATCACAGATATACACCCCGCGACCGGCAATAAGTTTTTTTACTTCCGATTGACTTTTACCGCAAAAAGAACAACATAATTGACTATCTTTATCACTCATTTTATTTACCTATTTCCTGACGATTACTTACAATATGATCAATCAAACCGAATTTCAATGCTTCTTCCGGTGTCATAAAATTATCCCTATCCATAGCTTTTTCAATTACTGATAGTTTTTGCCCTGTATTTTCGGAATAAATAAGATTCAAACGACGACGCATATCTAATATCAGCTTTGCTTGAATTTCAATATCCGATGCTTTTCCTTGGGCTCCGCCGGAAGGCTGGTGTATCATAATCTGAGAATTTGGCAGAGAGAAACGTTTACCTTTAGTTCCGCCTGCCAGCAAGAATGATCCCATTGAACAAGCCTGACCAATACACAAAGTATTTATATCGCAATTTACATATCGCATTGTATCATATATCGCCATACCGGAAGTAATAACGCCACCCGGAGAATTTATATACATATAAATATCTTTATCAGGATCTTCCGCTTCCAAAAATAAAAGCTGAGCACAAACTAATGACGCCATATCGTCTTCAACTTGTCCGGTTAAGAAAATGATACGCTCTTTTAGTAAGCGAGAAAAAATATCAAAAGAACGTTCCCCTTGCGGAGTTTGTTCAATAACCATCGGAACTAAACGATCATAAATATCAATACCTGCCATTTTCATCTTCCTTTATTTTAAATATAATTAAGCTTGTAGCATTTTATAATGATTTATTCAACAAATTGTTAATATACAAGAAAAAAACAAGAAAAATATTCCTAAAAGCAATTTTAACAATAACATCTTTTTATTAACAAAAAAAGCTCCGGAAAATATTTCGGAGCTTTTTGTTTTTTACGAAAGGAAAACTATTCTTCAGAAAAATTATACAATTCTTCCACAGAAACTGTTTTTTCAGAAATACTTACCTTGCTTAATACATGCTCGATAAGTTTTTCTTCCATAACCGGAGCTTTTAGAGCTTCAACGGCTTGAGCATTTTTGAGATAGAAATCAAAAACAGCTTTTTCTTGTCCCGGATATTTTTTAGCTTCATTCATAATTGCTGCATTGATATCTTCCGGAGTAATTTTTACCTTAGCTTCTTCGCCAACTTCTGATAACAACAAACCGAGTTTAACACGACGAGTTGCAATCTTCTTGTATTCTTCCATCAAATCTTTTTCAGGAGTATTCTTTTCGTGTTCGTCAAGTTGATTTGACTTTTTAGCACGTTGATATTGTTCTTCAATGGTTTTGAACTCAGCCTCTACCAAGCCGGCAGGAACTTCAAAATCATAGGCTTCATCAAGCTTGTCTAAAAGTTGACGTTTAATTTTCATTTTAGAAGCATTTTCATAATCGGAAAGAATACGTTTTTTGATATTTTCTTTCAAAGATTCTAAACTTTCTTCACCGACAGATTTTGCAAATTCGTCATTTACTTCAATTTCCTTAGGTTGACGAATAGCTTTAACTTCAACAGCAAAAACAGCATCTTTACCGGCCAAGTTTTCAGCATGGTAGTTATCAGGAAATTTTACTTTAACATCAACTTTATCACCGGCTTTAACACCCATTAATTGATCTTCAAAGCCCGGAATAAATGTACCTGAGCCAAGTTCTAAAGGATAACCGTTGCCTTTTCCGCCCGGAAATTCTACACCATCAACAGAACCGACAAAATCAATCACTACGCTGTCGCCTTTTTGAGCAGCATATCCAGTATCTTCAACCTTAACGGTTTCACGACGAGAATGAACGATATAGTCCATTGCTTTTTTAACTTCTTCTTCCGGAACTTCTGCCATTAATTTTTCAACTTTGATTTTTGAAAAGTCACCAAGTTTGATTTCCGGTAACAACTCAGCAGTAATATCAAATTTTATATCTTTACCGTCTTCAAATTTTTCAATTTTCACATTCGGTTGCATAGCCAAACGCAAATTATTTTCTTTAATAACATTATTTGTGGCCTCATTGATAACTTCGTCAAGAGCTTCGCCCAACACAGATGAACGATATTTTTGTTTCAACATTTCTTTTGGAGCTTTGCCTGGTCTGAATCCCGGCAATTTGATTGTTTTGGCTAAATTGTTGAGTTTATTTTCTACTTTTTCTTCAAAATCTTTGTTTTCAATAGTAACTGTATATTTTTTTTGTAAGCCTTCAGCTTTTAATTCTTTTACTTTCATCTGTTTATCTCTTCCTTGTTGAAACATATAAGAATGGTGCGGGCGAAGGGACTTGAACCCCCACGGCTTTCGCCACCAGATCCTAAGTCTGGCGTGTCTACCAATTCCACCACGCCCGCACTGAACTTTAGCTGATAGTATATATTTTTTTTTATAAATCAAGAATAAAAATCAAAAAAGTGGATTAATTTTTAAGCTTTTTCTTGCAAATTGGCAATAAATATGCTTTTATCCGCCTAAAATGTTAAATTTAATGAGTTGAAACAATATGACAAACAAAATAAATCCTCGCAAAACTTTTGCGATTATTTCACACCCTGACGCAGGTAAAACAACTTTAACCGAAAAACTTCTGCTATTCGGAGGTGCAATTCAACAAGCCGGTGCGGTTAAGGCTCGAGGCGAAAACAGACATGCTCGTTCCGACTGGATGAAAGTTGAACAAGAACGTGGAATTTCCGTTGCTTCTTCAGTCATGAACTTTGAATATAACGATATTACCTTTAACTTGCTTGATACTCCGGGACACGAGGACTTTTCAGAAGACACATATCGTGTGTTGACTGCCGTAGATTCTGCAGTGATGGTTATTGACTCTGCTAAGGGTATTGAAACACAAACTAAAAAATTATTTGAAGTTTGTCGTTTGCGTAATGTACCGATTATTACTTTTATAAACAAACTTGACCGTGAAGGACGTGATCCTTTTGAGCTGTTGGATGATATTGAAAAAACACTAGCCCTTGATGTTACTCCGGCGAGTTGGCCTATCGGCATGGGAAAAGACTTTTTAGGTTGTTATGACCTGATTAATGATCAACTGATTTTGATGAACAAAACCGGTAACAAGTCACAGATTAATGCTACTATCGAAACTTGCCAAGGTTTGAATGATGAAAAATTGGATAAGCTTCTTCCTGCTCACGCAGTAGAAAAATTGCGTGAAGATGTGGAAATGGTTAGAGAACTATGTCCGACATTTGATAAACAGGCTTATTTAGACGGAGCGCTAACTCCGGTATTTTTCGGTTCGGCAATCAATAATTTTGGTGTTAAAGAAGTTTTGGAGGGATTACACGAACTGGCTCCGCAACCTTTACCCCGTCCTGCAGTTGAGAGATTGGTTAATCCGAGTGATGCCAAAGTCAGCGGTTTCATTTTCAAAATTCAAGCCAATATGGATCCTAAACATCGTGACCGTATCGCTTTTATGCGTATTTGTTCTGGACACTTCAAAAGAGGAATGACATTACATCAAGTTAGAGATGGAAAATCAATAAAAGTTCCAACTCCGGTTATGTTTTTAGCACAAGAACGAGAGTTAGCCGAAGATGCTTTTCCCGGCGATATTATCGGGATTCCTAACCACGGACAACTCCGTATCGGAGACAGCTTGACCGAAGGGGAAAAACTTCACTTTACCGGTATTCCGAGTTTTGCTCCCGAATTGCTCAAATCGGTGCGTTCTCTCGATCCGCTGAAATCCAAACATTTAGGCGATGCTCTAAAGCAGATTGCAGAAGAAGGCGGAGCCAGTGTATTTAAACCGATTATCGGTTCGGAATGGATTGTCGGTGTTGTCGGTGTATTACAATTCGAAGTTATGGCAGATCGCATTAAAAACGAATTCGGATTGCCGGTTATGTTTGAGCCGACACAATATTATACCGCTCGTTGGGTTTCTTGTGAAGATAAGGATATGTGGAAAAAATTCTGCGATACTAACCAAATGAATTTAGCGGCAGATAACAACGGACAAGATGTTTTCTTGGCTCGCAATGCTTGGCACTTAAACAAAATCAAAGAAGATTTTCCGAAACTTGTATTGAGCAAAACCAGAGAACAAACTTTTTAGCAACAAAAACCTCTCCCGAAGGAGAGGTTTTTTAATATAAATATAGTCTAAACTATTTTTTGTTTTTTAAATATGTATTATATTCCATTTGAATTTGCTCTTGACCGAAACTTTCTGCTGTTCGTTTGTTATATTTTTCAACATTCATAACATAGCGAGCTGTGTTTTCATCAATAGAAACAACTTCTTTCCAGTTTTTCCAACCGGTTATTTGAGCTGCTAAATCAAGAGCTTCATAATGTGGTATATCCAGCATTTTTTTCAATTTACGAGCCTTTTGTTTCAACATTTCCATATATGCTTTCAAAGCTCCGTTTTGATAATTTGGTAATTGATTATATATTTCTTCAATATAATGAGCCGGAACAAATTCGGTTCTAAACTCCATATTGTAAAAATATCTTGATAAATCATTTTTCAAATCACTTGCCATAATTGATTTTTTGTATTCATCATCAATAAGTAAACATCCGTTTTCAAATAAGATATATTTACCGTCATAATATTTTCCTTCTAAATCGGAAAACCATATAAGGCTTAAGCATTTAGATTTTTGATTAAGTAAATCGGCGATATATCTATTCATTTTTATTTTTTCTTCGTCTGAAGAAAGTTCACCAGATGAACGGTTATATAAATTTGCATCTTCCGGAGAAATATACCAATCGTACTCTTTGGCCTTTTGATATATTGCATCTAAATATTCTTGAGGAATAACCTCTGCCTTAAAATATACATACTGCGGATATTGTTTTCTGAATTTTGATATTTTTCTGTTATCATATATACTGTTATAACGATCATATTTTTCAGAAACAAAAAAGCGACCATCCTCAAATAATGCCAGATAGTCACGGCATTGCGGATTAATTTTTTCAAATTTAGAAGCAGTAATACAAATATTATTACCGGAGAAAACCTTTTGTAAAAATTCTTTTATTGAGGGTAAGGATTGTACTTCTAAATCTTGTTTCGGATCTGTTTTTTCAGTACATATTCTGGAAACATTTTCCATAAATATAGAGCCGTATCCGCTACCTAAAAGGTCGTTTGTTTTTTTTATTGAAGTTACTTTATATCCTTTATTCTCAACGATTTTTACAAATCTTTTAAGCATATCGTCATTTATATTCCATTCATGATACAGTGTTCCGTCTTCAAAGAGAGCAATATCCATTCTTTCAAGAGCAAATGGTGACATTTTGGATGTTATGTGACCAAATTTATTGTCTCGTTTTAAATCGAAATATTCTGACATAAAATTTTTAGACACGAGAATATCACAAGATAGACACATCCCATGTTTATCAATTAATTGTTCATAAATGGCTTTATTTGGGGAATATATTGAAGTCATTGTTCCATCTCCTTTGGTGGAAAATCATATTTGATGCCTGCCTGTCAAAGTTCCACACTAAAGGGATTAAACAATACAAAACGAAAAAGATTGTCCCATCCGGGTTCGCCTTGGGCAGGCAACAGGTTCCAATCATAACCTAGTGTTATTAGAACATATTTAATCGTAAAAGTCAATACTGATATAACAAGCATATATTCAGCAAATAAAAATGCAATAATACACATAAAAAGTTGTGTATAAAATACAATCATAAATTGACTTTTAATATTTTCTATTGTATAAAGTGTAAACAAAAGAAAACCGAAGTAGTTATTTTTTATTGAACAAGGGATTAAAAGCGGCAACCTTTTGTAAATAGATTTAAACATAATATATTAAAACAAAAGGAGTAAATATGAATAAAAATAATTACAATAGAACACCATATAATTACGAACAAAATGATAATTATTATGAACCGGACTACTCTAAAATGTCGATTAGAGAAGAACTGGAAACAAGATATAACGAATTACAAAAACAAAAAGAAAAAAATAATTCTTTTTGGAGTTTGACTACAAATAACTATACCAATGCATTAAAAAAGATGAGTATAGATAATATCTTTAATGATGCTCAAAATATTGGTTATGATCTTACAACATATTTCATTACCGGCAAACCCAATAAATATGAAGAAAATAAGTCTTCTGTCGGCCGAGCATTATCAGAAAGTGATAGAATAAAAAATCTAAATATATCTGATATAAACAAACACAGATATGTTAGTTGTATAGGTGCACAAGATGGTATAGTTTCTGCAGGTACTACATTTGCAGGAGGTCTACTAAAAGAAGGAAATGATTTGAAAAATAAAATAATTAATGCAGAAAATAATCCTCACTACAAAAATAAAGTAGGAATAATTTTAGATAGTTTAAAAGATATTGGAAATAATGGTATAGGAACAATATCAGGATATATGTCAAATGATCCTGATTTTTGTGATTATTATATAAAACCATACACCCGTAAATAGTAAAAACATACAGAGGGGAGATTGTTTGAACTCCCCTCTTTCGAAAAAGAGTAATAAACATGAAAAAAGTATCCAATTATATAATAAACCTAAATGAAAATTTGGCATTTTTTTTGATTGTCATTTTTTGTTTGGCATCTATATTCGCTCCATTTAATCCTTTTACTTTTGTGAGTAAACAAGATTTTGTTGAAGAAAATTTATACAAAGCTTTTTTTTATTCCGGATATATATTTTCAATTTTTGGAATTTTAGGTCTTATTCATTGTTTTGCTTATTCGCATAAATGGAATAGAAAAATACTAATAATTCCTAATATTCTTGCTTTAATTTTGTTACAATATCTATTTTATAAATGCCCTTTATTTTTCAAAACACCGATAAGATACATTTATGTAGATATATGCTTACTTATTTTAATTATTATATCATTCATGAAAATTAAACTCTTACGAAATACTGCTTATCTGTTGTTCTTAATTATATCTTTTGTCTGTATTCAATACATTCCCGAACAGGAAATGAAAAATTCTCTGTTTTTATGTCAAGAAAATAATAACTGTGAAGCAATGATCAAAATTATAAATGAAGCAGAAACTTTACTAAAAAAATAAAATTTTTTATTTATTCCACGGGCGGTACCCTATATAATCTCTTACCGTTTTAATTTTGTTTCCGTAAACAGCAAATCCCTGTGCTTGTTCAAAATCAACATCAGGTATTTTTATTTTCGTCTTATCTTCAATTTCTTCAATATTTGATGAAGCATATTTTGATAACCAATTCTGTTTTATCCATTTATTTCCACCCTTAAATGTTTGTAACTTTCCGTTTTCATTTTTAACCGCAATGGTTTTTCCGTCATTTGCAACCATCAAATCCGGAACTTGAACCATTGTTATACTCAAAGTTCCTGCAAAAATAGCTATCCAGCCGAGATGACGCCATTTCTGTTGCCATAGACATAGCCATAATCCGCCAAAGGTAATCAACAATATTCCCCATAACGGAAAAGAATATAATTCTATGGTAGCATTAGGTAATGATGAAACATATTCGGTTAATTTATTTATTTGCTCTACCCCTAAACCGGCAACTTTTAACGGAAATTTGGCCAATCCTAAAGGAATTGTAAGTAATGCAACAAGAATTGCCGGCATAATTATTAAACCAATTATCGGACCGGCTATAAAATTAGTAATTGAGGTATACAATGAAATACGATTAAAATGATAAACAGCATAAGGAAGTGTTGCTAAACTCGCTATTAAATCAGCTAAAACAATACCAATCATATAAGCGATAACTCCTCGCATAATCTTTGATAATAGTGATAAATTTTCCCCTGACAAAAATCGCTCTGTTTTTCCGCCAAAACGTTCATAAAAAGCAACCAGTGCAACCACCGCCGCAAAAGATAATTGAAAACTGATATTCACCAATGCTTGTGGTGATATAATAAGAATTACAAGTGCAGCTATTGCTAAAATCCTCATTGAAATTGCCTGTCTTTCAAAAATTACGGCAAGCAAAACCAAAAATGTCATAATATAAGCTCTTTGTGTCGGAACTTCTGCTCCTGAAACAAGCAAATACACCGTACTTACAATAAATGCAAAAACTGCGGCAACTTTTTTAGAATTATAACGTAAAGAAAGAGCAGGAATTAGTGCCATAAAAAATCGCACAAAAAAGAACATTAAGCCCGCTAACATACTCATGTGTAAACCAGAGATTGACAGAAAATGAGCCAAACCGGAATCTCGGTAATTTTCAATTTGTTCTTGGGACATAAAATCACGATTGCCAGCCAAAACAGCTGATATAATCGCAGCCTGTTCGGGAGGTAAATATGAGGATATTATACAACTCGTAGATTTGCGCCATTTATCAATAAGCCTTTTGAAATAACCAAATTTTTTATGACAATCTATTTCAAAAATCGCTGTAGGAACATAGCCGCTTCCGTTAATGCCATCAAAGAACAAACGTCTGTCCGGCTGATATCCGCCAATTTGATTAGCTTTCATTAGCGGTGAAACCTCTGCAACCAACTCAACACATTTTCCAACTTCAAGCGGTTGATTTTTTCTAATAACGGTTAAGCGATATTGCCCCATAATTTTATCATTATGAAAATTTTCCATATTTCCTAAAACTATTCTCGGTCTGCCCCGATAATTGGTATCGACAGACATAATTTGTCCTCGAATATATAATGCACCTTCAGGAGGAACCGGCAACTTTTTCTCAAGCGAGATTGTTTTTAGTTGAATATCGGTAAAACCGGCAACAATAATGCCGACTAAGAATATTATATTCAGTAAAAGCGGATAAAATCGAAAGATATAGGCCAAAAATAAAAGAACTTCGATAATTATTAAAGTTATCCATTTTGATGGTTCTGTCGGCAAATAAAAATATATTCCGATACCAACGGAAAATAATACCGGAATCCATAAAAACCAACGTTCTCTTTCTTGATAAAATATTTTTACAAGCTTGTTCACTGACTTTTCCCTCTGTTTATATAAGCATTATACCAAAAATAAAAAAGTGCCAAACATTTTTATTTGGCACTTAATGAAACTTTTTCTCCGTTAAGGAAGAATCTTTGTGAGCTTGAGATAAATCTCATCTAAATCCAAAATATCGACGAGGATTACGTTAACGGCATTTGTAGGCAAACAACCCAGAAATTCGTCACAGGTAATTATCGTCGGTGCACATTTGCTTCCTCTTGTTTCAAGAGAGCTAAGCACGTGGATTCCGTAGGGTTCATAAATTGATTGGTAGTCCTCAACCAAACAATCAACCTCATAGTGTTCGGACCCTAAAAACAGAGAGGGCTTGTATTTTGCCAACTCTTTTAAAATGTTACCTATATTCATATATAAAAATTATTTTATTATTGTCATGTTAACATTTTTTGTCCAAAAGTCAAATTTTATTTTGATTGAAATATATTATTGTTATCGTTATATTATCTGAAAGGAGAAAAATCATGAAAATAGCTATAATTCTTTCAGGGTGCGGTGTTTTTGACGGCAGTGAAATTCACGAAGCAACCTGCACAATGCTCAATATCGATAAACAAGGTGCCGAATATCAATGTTTTGCACCTAATGAAACACAATCTAAAGTGGTCAATCACTTTACTCATAAAAATGAAGAAAATTCAGAACGTAATATTTTGGTCGAATCTGCTCGAATTGCCAGAGGAAATATAAAAGACATTCGAGATTTTAATATTATCGATTTTGATGCGGTTATTTTTCCCGGCGGAAGCGGAGCAGTTACAAATTTATGTAATTTCGCTTCAAAAGGTTGCGCATGTGAAGTAAACCCTGAAGTTGTACGTGTAATAAATGATTGTTATGAAAGTCAGATGCCTATTGGTGCTATATGTATCGCACCGGCATTAATTGCTCATGTTTTAGGACAATATAAAATTGTTGTCACAATCGGAAATGACAAACAAGTAGCTTCAATTATTGAAGAAAACGGAGCTATACACAAAGAATGCGACGCTGACGAAATTGCAGTTGATGAAAAGCACAAAATTGTTACAACTCCCGCTTATATGCTTGCAAAATCAATAAAAGAAGTTGATAGCGGAATTGCAAAATTGGTAACTGAAATAATCCGCTTAGGAAGTTAATAAAATCTTCAACAAAATTTGCAATTTACGAAATTTGCTGATTTCAGGCTTTGGAGATATAATTTCCCACCCGCGATTATTCATAATATCAAAATATCTTTTATATATATCCAAAAGCAGACGTAACGGTTGCGACGTTGTTTTATCAAGTATTGCGACCAATTCATAAGCCTTTTTATAGTTATCGGCCGCAATTTTAGCTAATTCTTGACGAGCAACAGCCAAATTTTTATCAACTAACACTGTTTTCGGATCTGTAGATTTTATACCCGCTTTTGTGAGTAATTCTTGCGGAATATACAAACGATTGTTATTTGCATCCTCTTTTACATTGCGCAAAATATTAGTAATTTGTAAAGCAGTTCCGATAGAAGACGAAAGTTCTTTAATCATCTCTTCGTCTTGACAACCAAAAACTCTTAAAGACAAACTTCCGGCCATTCCCCCTACACCTCGGCAATACCCTGTTAATTTTTTCATTGTCGGGGCTTGTAACGGGTTATAAACATTTTCAGAAATACTGTCCAACATATTTAAAAATTCTTTTTTAGGAAGCTTGAAACGCAAACAATTTTTATAAATTCGTCTGCCTATATCCGTTGCCGGAACTTTTTTATCAAAAATATTATCAAATTCACGACGCCAACCGTCCATTATTTGTTTTTTTTCTTCGTCATTTAATGGGCTCTCAACAACTTCTTCCAAGTGGCGTGTCCAAGCAATAAGCGTATATAAAGCCTCCCGCTTTGCTTTAGGTAATAAACGCATACCGAAAAATATTGTGGTTCCGGTTTTATTTCTGAAAATTTTATGAATATTGCTCATTATATCACCTTTTAATATTGTAAATTTATGGCAATTTTTAATCAAAATCAACAGATTTTTTTATTTCATCAATCCAGGGAATAATATCCAGCAAAGCTCTTTTGCAATAAGCGGACTTTCTTTCCATGCCCTTTATTTTGCGAAATTTTCCGTTTGGCGTAATTTCTCCTCTTATATCGGGGAATATACCAAAATTGATGTTCATCGGTTGAAAATCTTCTATATTTGTATCATCTTGCAAGTGTTTGAGCATTGAGCCGAAAGCAGTTGTATCCGGTGGCAAAACAATTTCTTCTCCCCTAACTTCTTGAGCTACAAAATATCCGCTCAACAAACCTACGGCAGCACTTTCTATATACCCTTCACAACCGGTAATTTGCCCTGCAAAACTTATATATGGTTTAGATTTTAAACGCAAATATTCATCCAATAATATAGGACTTTTAATAAACGTATTTTTATGAATACCTCCTAATCGAGCAAATTCCGCATTTTCCAATCCCGGAATTGTTCTGAATATTTCCTGTTGTGCTCCATATTTCATTTTGGTTTGAAATCCGACCATATTCCTTAAAGTATCGGCAAAATTATCTTGGCGTAACTGAACAACCGCATAGGCATGCTCTCCGGTATGCGGGTTGGTTAGTCCGACAGGTTTCATCGGTCCGTAAAGAAGTGTATCTTTTCCCCTTTCTGCCATAACTTCAATCGGTAAACATCCATCAAAATAATTAGGCTTTTCAAACTCGTGAAACTCTACCTTTTCGGCATTTAATAAGTGTTCAACAAAGGTATAATATTGTTCTTCATTAAGCGGACAGTTTATATAATCACGACTATCGCCCTTATCGTAACGAGATTGGTACCACGCAATATCCATATTAATACTGTCCTTATACACTACCGGAGCAATAGCATCATAAAAAGAAAGGGTTTGATTTCCCACTTCTTTTAATATTGAAGATGCGAGTTTGTCACTTGTCAAAGGGCCGGTTGCAATAATTGTTCTGCCAAAACTTTCATCCGGTAGTTCTTCAATTTCTTCATTACTAAACTCAATGTTTGGTAAAGCTTTTAACTTGGTCGTAACGTATGCGGCAAAAGCATCTCTATCAACTGCCAATGCCCCTCCTGCAGGAACTTTGCATTTGTCGGCAGCTTCCATAATTAGAGAACCGGACAAACGCATTTCCTGATGCATAAGACCGACCGCATTATGTTCCATATCATCAGAACGCAGAGAATTTGAGCATACTAATTCTGCACAATTTGGATTTTTATGTGCAGCAGAATATCTCTGCGGTTTCATTTCGTGAATAACTACATTAATGCCTCGTTTAGATAATTGCCACGCTGCTTCACTACCTGCCAAACCGGCTCCGATAATATGTACTTTTGCTTTTTTCATAACAACCTCTTTTATTAATTATGCTCTGTTTATAATCGTTTACGATTAAAATGTAAATTATCATTTGCTATTTTGAAAAAAAAAATATATTATGTGGAATAAGTTAACTTTTTTATTAGTAGAAATGAAGAAATTTATATTATATCTTACTGTTTTTAGTGCAATATTTGTTGGCAAAGAAGTTGTTGCCAGCGATATGGATACTATGCTTTTCGGTCCGGCAAAAAAAATTACGGCAGCTCCGGAAAAAAATGATCCGTTAATTCCCCGTATTGTGAAAGAAACACCGGAAAATAAAGATGCGGCAATTCCACTTATTAAGAAAAAAGGGGATAAAGAGGAAGTTTTTGTTCCTAAAGAGGAACACAGCCCTCTAACCGTTGGTTCTTCTGTTTCTCCGACCAAAAAAGATAAATCCTTGACTGATGAAATAAAAGAATTAGACAAGGAAGAAAGAGGTCTTGAGGAAGAAGATGAAGACGAAGATGTAAAAGAAGAGTTATTTTCTTCTGCGGATGACGATGATTTTGAAGAAGAAGACGATGACAGCGAAGAAGAATCGTTGCTCAAAGGAACTTGGGTTGAAAAGTTAGGAGCAAGTATTTCTAAAGATTCCAAAAAAGATGAAGAAAAAGCCGAGGATAATTCTTCTTCCGACAAAGTCAGTCTTGAGGGGCTTACCAAAAGCAGTAAAAAATCGGGACGTTCAAATGCATCCGTATTTGATATTTCCGGTGTAATGCTTAGGATGTCTTTGGAACAAGCTCAATCTACATTACTAAAACGCGGCTATAAGATGGTTTCGCAAAAATTTGAAATACCAAACTTTATTAAGTGGCGTTATGAAGAACAATGCCGCAATGCAGGGATTGTGGGTTATGAAAGATTAAACAACTGTGTTGTTAAAGCGGCCAAAGCATCTAATCATCAATACGTAGAAAGTGCTCGCTTTATGAAATACGATAGCCAAGAAGAGGTTAATTTCTGGCTTACCAGTAATTTTACCAACAATAAGGTTTATAAAATCACCTACTCTACCGGTATAACTAATGTAAACAGAGGTAGCGGACAAAAAATTCAATATCTTCGTAACATTAAAACCTTTGAATTTTGGCGTCGTATAAACCAAAAATATGGCACTCCGGATAATAAGACCGAAGTTTTGTGGGGATTAGGCGGAAACAAACCATATATGAAGGCTTCTACCGGAAAATTGATGCTTGAAGACCCTATGTTGCGAGAGCTCGATTATACTCGTATGTCCAGAGAAGATGCTAAATTTATGAATACTAACCTATATAATTTTTAAGCTATGGAAAAAAAAATTAATATAACAGAGATTGTTTGTACTCGGATAAGTCACGATTTAATCGGAAATATCGGCGCTTTAGCTAATGCATTGGAACTTATGGAAGACGATGACGTTGATTTTATGGAAGAAATAAAATCATCACTAAACTTTAGTTCTACCGTTTTGATGTCAAGGTTAAAGTTTTTTCGAATGGTATTCGGCCTGAATAATGCCAATTTAGAAAATGCAGATATGGTATACAATATCAGTCAAAATTATGTAAAATCTCTAAATCCGCATCATCCGATAGAAATAGATATATCTCCTATTGACGGACAACCGGACTTAAATAGAGTTATTATGCTTGCTATTATGCTTTGTGGAGACATAATTGTCAAAGGCGGAAAAATCACTATCAAGGCAGATAGCAAACAAATTACAGCAAATGCAACAAGTCAGTTTCCTTTGGCTCAAAATAAAGTTAGTGAGATAAATAACATTATAAATGGTGCTTTTCCGGAAAACTCATCACAATTAGCACAATACGCTTATTTGTTTTATTTACAAGAAATGGGAGCAACTTTGCGGACAGAAGAAAAAGATAACTTCACCCTGTATATTGAATAAAAAAACTCCGAAATATTTTCGGAGTTTTCTTTGATATTCGCTATGTTTACAGTAGCTTAATATTTCCGGCAACAATTCTGTCCCGTTCAGTCATTGTTTCATAACTAACTTTATCGCCTTCATTTAAGGTGCGCAGACCGGCTTCTTTTACCGCCGTGATATGAACAAACACATCTTTCTCGCCTTCATCAGGAGTAATAAAACCATACCCTTTTCTTTTATTAAACCATTTAACTGTTCCTGCTGCCATAATCTTAATCCTTTTCACAAACAGGTTAATACGAATACATAGTTTTGTGACACTATATGCAGGAATCGTATTCTTTTTTTGAACAATTAGCAAGCAATTTTTTTATAATTTCAACCTTGATAAAAACTTATCCGATAATATATCAGATGAGAAAGTTAATAAAATGAGGTTTAAAATGAAAAAATCAATTTATCTTATTGCTGCAGCGGCAATTATGACGGCAGCGGCAAATGCCGAAGCTAAAGACCACATGAAAAAAAATTGGCTCGATAAAGAAACCGCCGATATCGAAGAAGATTATCATGAAGCTATCAGAAAAATTGATAAATCTACATTTTCTCAAGAACAGAAAAACACTCTTAAGGCTCAAGCAGAAGCGAATAAAGAACTTGCTTTATCGCAAGCTAAAGCAACTGACGAACAGCTACAAAAAAACAGAGAAGCTCGCAAAAATTTTATTTCAAATCAAAAACACGACAAAAAACATAAAAAAGAACATAAAATTTTCAAAGAAATAGACGATATTGTATAGTAGACATATTTTCCTTATAGTGTTAAGTTAAGTCCGCTGTCTGCAATATTGGGATTGCGGACTTTTCGTTACGTTATGAAAAAAAAGGAATAAACAATGACTCTAAAAAATTTAAGAAAAAATAATTATCCCGAATGGTATCAAAATGTTGTTGCAGAATCGGAAATGGCCGAAAACTCTGCTTCTCCGGGATGTATGGTTATAAAATCGTGGGGTTACGGTATGTGGGAGCGCATTCGTGACATATTCGATGAAAAATTCAAAGAAACAAACCATGAAAATTGCTATTTTCCAATGTTTATTCCGCTTTCATTTTTCCAAAAAGAAGCGGATCACGTTGAAGGTTTTGCCAAAGAAATGGCTGTAGTTACACATTCAAGATTAGAAAGTAAAGACGGAAAACTTACTCCGGCCTCGCCGTTAGAAGAACCGTTGATTGTTCGTCCTACTTCCGAAACAATTATAGCTGACAGTTTTTCTAAATGGATTAAATCTTATCGTGATTTGCCGGTACTCATCAATCAATGGGCTAATGTGGTACGCTGGGAAATGCGCCCTCGCCTGTTTTTACGTACTCGTGAATTTTTGTGGCAAGAAGGACATACTGCTCACTCAACTGCCGATGAAGCAGAAAAAGAAACTTTGTTGATGCTTAATGTATATCGTGAAGTGGCTGAAAAATATTTGGCTATGCCGGTTTTGGTTGGCCGTAAACCTGAACACGAAAAATTCCCCGGAGCTATTGACACTTATTGTATTGAGGCAATGATGCAGGACGGAAAAGCTCTACAAGCCGGAACTTCGCACTTTTTGGGACAGAATTTCGCTAAATCAGCAAATATTTCGTTTGTAAACAAAAACAATCAACAAGAATATGCTTACACAACTTCTTGGGGTGTTTCTACTCGCTTAATCGGCGGTTTGATTATGACTCACGCTGACGATGAAGGTATGGTTGTTCCTCCGGCAGTTGCTCCTTATCAGGTGGTTATTTTGCCTTTGATAAAGAACGAAGCCGATAAAGACACAATTTTGGCTTATGTAGAAGAAATTCGTAAAGAACTTAAAACCAAAATGCCTTTAGGCGACAAAATCAGAATTAAGGTCGATATCAGAGATAAAAAACCGGTTGACAAGTTTTGGGAATGGAGCAAAAAAGGCGCTCCGATTATTGTTGAAGTCGGTATGCGAGATATTGAAGGCAACAATCTTATGGTTCGTGAACGTCTCAAGATTAATACACCTGAAGGAAAAGAAATTGTTAGCAGAGATGAATTTGTAAATACCATTGAACAACGTTTACAAAAAATTCAGCAACAAATGTTTGACACAGCTAACAATCGTTTACAACAAAATATTCGCACGGATATTGATACAAAAGAAAAATTCGCTGAATATTTTGCTAATAGTAATGAGTGGATTGAAGACGGAAAAGAAGGAAAAGTTGCTTTTATTCGAGGCAAATGGTGTGCAGACCCGCAAACCGAAGAAATATTAAAAGCAATGAAAATCACCATTCGCTGCATTCCGTTTGATCAAAGTAATACCGAAGGTGAATGTTTACTTACCGGTAAAAAAGCAACAATGGACGTTATTTATTCCAGATGTTACTAAATTTACTCAAACAAAAAAACTCGGGATTAAAAAATCCCGAGTTTTTTATTTTAACTTTATAAAATTATATTTTGGTACATTACCTCTCCGCAAAAGAATTTATTGTATGAGCCAATTTGAGATAAGTTTCATTATCACTTAATAAACGACGAAGAACTTTTTCAACCTTATCAAACTTCCCTCGTAATGATTGTTCATCTTTTGAACCGATAATTGTAAATCCATGGATAAGCACACTATTATTACGTTCTTTATCTGATATAATGAAATTAGTATTATTTTTCTTTTCTTCACTCATCATATCAAATAATAACTGGCTATATTCTTTATCAAATTCTGCAATAAATCCTGCTGTATTTGCACGAGAAAATTCATAAAATTTATTATCTTTTAGTTGAGGTATATTTTTATTATTTTTTCTCCAATATTCAATACATTCCATAACCTTTTCATCTTCACAATCTATTCGAGCAGTATCGTATCCTCGATTAAACAAATATATTTGTCCTAACATTTCGATAATTCGATATATACGAACAACTGCATCTTCGTAGTTTCCCATATCAACTTGTCTGCGTCCGTTTGCCAACAAATCCGTAGCAATTCTGGTAGCTTGCTTAGCCTTAATCCAACAATCTTCTTTGGTAGGAAAACAAGAAACATCTTTTTTATCCGGCAATGGCTTCCATTCTTTATTAAGTTCTTTAATCCAACTCATAACTTCTTGAGAAACAATAAGTGCTCCTAGTCCTAATTCTTCTTTCAATATTTTGACAGGTGTAGCCTCTCCCCAGTTTGGACAGCAACTGATAGCTCTTTCGTAGTCCAAACAATGCCATGCGCTATAAAATTGTGCAGTTTGTTTAATGTATCTTCCTGCACGTTCATATTTTTTAGGCATTGCTTTTTCGTTAGAGAACAAAGTTTCTATGGCAGAAAAGTTATAACTTTTTAAAAACGTTTTTGCTTGGTCAACTTTTGCCAAAAATATTGCAATATCCGCATTAAAAATATTTATATGTTCCGTCCCTGATATAACTTGACCAACATTATCCCTTTGCGGAGATGTTATATATCTGTATTTATAAACTCCATGTCGCAAACCGGCACTATACAAAGCTGCACTCATAACTTTTGTGCCACGAGTAATATCGACATTTATATCCTCGATATTGCAGTCATATTTTTGTTTATATTCTTCAATAACTCTGTTGAAATGCTCAAAACACTTATCAGCATCATCCTCATATCCCTCTACCGGCAAAGGTTCTATAAAGGATTTATCCTTAAAATCATTCGCAACAAAATCTGCATTTTGGTATGTTTTTTGAGATGGCAAAAGTACAAAAATATCAAAATCACCATCTTTCATAGATAATCGAAGCGGAGCAAATAATGATTTGTCTAAATCCTCTTTATTTCCTGTACCTACCGTTAAAAATAAAATTTTGGTCATATCTTTTTCCTCTCCTTTATATAGGAATAATATTAGATGACATCTAAATATTCAATCTATTTTTAATAATATCAAAAAACAATATACCCACTAGTCCCCGTCTCAATTTGGGGCTTATTTATTGGTGTTCAATGAATGTCAGTTGCAAGACTAGTTCTAGTCCCCGTCTCAATTTGGGGCTTATTTATTAACTGAAGAACTCGCCAGCACAGTAGTTGGGTTCTAGTCCCCGTCTCAATTTGGGGCTTATTTATTTGATACAACTAACTATAAGGCTGTATACAAGTTCTAGTCCCCATCTCAATTTGGGGCTTATTTATGTGAATATATACCTACGGCTTGCCACGAGTTGTTCTAGTCCCCATCTCAATTTGGGGCTTATTATTTATAATATTCAATTTAGAAGCTGCAGTTGAGTTCTAG
>JAGBDC010000030.1 GCA_017937705.1 Alphaproteobacteria bacterium | reverse complement strand
GCCTTATAAAACCTCTGGATTGCCGCGTCGCTATCGCTCCTCGCAATGACAATGTAGAGAGTGGATTGCCGCGTCGCTATCGCTCCTCGCAATGACGGTGCGGAGAAGTGGATTGCCGCGTCGCTACCGCTCCTTGCAATGACGGTGCGGAGAAGTGGATTGCCGCGTCGCTATCGCTCCTCGCAATGACAATGTAGAGAGTGGATTGCCGCGTCGCTATCGCTCCTCGCAATGACGGTGCGGAGAAGTGGATTGCACACTCCCCACAATGATGATATAGAAAGGATATTGAGATGAAAAAAATTAGTGTAATCGGTGCCGGTTTGGTCGGAGCAACCTCAGTTTATTCTATGATGCTTAAGGAAATTGCCGACGAAATCGCTCTAATTGATATTGATGATAAACGCTCAAATGCCGAAGTTTGGGATATTCGTCATGGTTTTCCCGAAATTAGCAAAACTGTCGTAAAAAAAGGAACTTATGACGATTGTAAAAATAGCGATGTTATCGTGATTACGGCCGGTGTTGCTCGTAAAGTTGGAGAGAGCCGTAACGATTTGTTGATGAAAAACTCTAAAATTATGGAGAGTATTTGCAACGAAATCAAAAATACAAATACCAATGCTGTCGTTATTGTCGTGTCCAATCCGGTTGATGTGTTGGCTAACCATGCGGCAAAATTTTTGCAAATGCCTAAAGGAAGAGTTTTTGGTACCGGTTGCACACTCGACACTTCTCGCATGGTCGCCCTTTTGGCCGAAAGATTTAATAAGCCGGCATCTGCCATTAATGCTCCGGTGGTCGGAGAACATGGCGATGAGCAAATTGTGTTGTGGAATGAAGTGACTATCGATGGAAAACCTGTCGATTTTTCGGATGAAGAAAAACAAGAACTTGCCGAAGCAGTTAAACGTGCAGGAATGACAATTATTGAAGGAAAAGGCAAAACATATTATGGAATTGCAACTACAGTTTGTGCTTTGGCAACTGCCGTTTTGACCGATAAACCGATGAAATATGCCGTTTCGGTGCCTGATGAAAACGAAGAAAAAGCTTTGAGTATGCTTTGCACTATCGCAAAACAAGGTATTGTTCAAACTTTCCCTTATAAATAGGAGTAGAAAATGGAAAATTTGCAAAATAATTTCAGCCCGTTGGGTACATTGTCGCCGTCAGTTACTTTATCTCTGGCCGCTCGTGCTAAAGAACTGAAAAAACAAGGATTAGATGTATATTCTATGTCGGTAGGAGAACCCGATTTTGACACTCCGCAAGCAATTAAAAATGCAGCTATCAAAGCCTTAAATGAGGGAAAAGTTCGCTATATCGCTTCAAGCGGTTTGCCGGAATTAAAAGATGAAATTGTTAAAAAAATGGCCGAAAACGGAGTAAAAACCACCGCAAATAATGTTATTGTGACAACCGGTGCAAAGCTCGCTTTGTTTGAAACAATTACCGCTCTTTGCGGTGCGGGTGATGAGGTTATTGTTTTGGCTCCATATTGGTTGTCATATCCTGAAATGATAAAGGCTTCCGGCGCAAAAACAGTGGTGGTTAATACTAAAGCCGAAAATAATTTTGCTCCTACAAAAGAAGATTTAGAAAAAGCTATAACCCCGAACACTAAATTGATTATCGTTAATTCGCCAAGCAATCCTACCGGTGCGGTATATTCTAAAGAAACTTTACAAATGATTGCCGATTTGGCGGTTAAGCATAATATTATGGTTTTGTCTGATGAAATATACGAAAAACTGATTTATGATGAAAATATAAAGCATATCAGTATTGCTTCGCTAAATGATAAAATTGCCGATTTAACCATTACAATCAACGGTTTTTCAAAAGCTTATGCAATGACCGGTTGGAGATTGGGATATTTGGTGGCGCCTTTGTGGTTGGCTAAGAGAATCTCGGCTTTACAAAGCCATGCAACAAGTAATGCTACAACTTTTGTTCAATATGCCGCTGTCGATGCCCTACAAGGAAAGGCAGATGCAGAAGTTGAAAATATGGTTAAAACTTTTGCTCGTCGCAGAGAATTGTTGTGTAAATTGTTGAAAGATATTCCGCAAATCGATTTCATTGAACCGCAAGGCGCTTTTTATGTAATGTGTAATATTGCAAAAACCGGAAAAACGGCAAAAGATTTTGCTCAAGAATTGTTGGAACAAAAATTGTTAACCGTTATTCCTTGCGAATCTTTCGGAGCTCCGGAATATGTGCGCTTGAGCTACGCTTGTTCGGAAGAACAAATAATTGAAGCAATAAAACGACTTAAGGAATTTTGCCAAGATTTATAAAATGAACAAAATTAAAAGTCTGATAAAATATATCGTTATTTTGGGAGTAATACTGTTTACAGAGGCCGTTATCTATGAACCGTATTCTCTCAAGATAACGTCTTATGATATAACGAATCAACAACTTTCGGGACTAAAAATAGTATTTGCTTCAGATTTTCATATTGCACCGTATAAATGGGAAAAATGGAGATTACAAAAAATAGTCAACACAATAAATGAACAAAATCCGGATTTGGTTATTTTAGGCGGAGATTATGTAAATCGCCACAGCAAAACATCTACCATGGCTCCTCAAAAAATTATTGAGGTTATACGAAATATTAAAGCACCCAAAGTAGCTGTTTTAGGTAATCATGATATATATTACGGAAAAAATGATATTATTAAAGCTTTCATAAATGCTTCAATCCCTGTCTTAAACAATCGTAACATCAAATTAAATTTGCAAAATAAGGAAGTTTATGTCGCCGGTGTAAGTGATTATGATACAGACAAGCCTGATGTAAAAAAAGCATTTGAAGAAATTCATGCTCCTGTCATTTTTGTTACGCATTCGCCTGATGTATTTGACGCGTTAGATGAAAATTTCGATATTGCTTTTGCCGGACATACACATGGCGGACAGATTGTTTTGCCGTTTTTAGGTGCATTGGCGATAAATACGAATAGCGGAAGAAAATATACTTACGGACGTTTTGATAAAAATGATAAAACAATGATTGTTTCCTCAGGTTTAGGAAGCAGTGTTATTCCTGTACGCTTTAATAACTTGCCGGAAATTGTAGTCGTATCAATACGATAATTATTCATCTTTTTGTGCTAGTTTTAATACATTTTGAATAAATTCATTTTTAGCAGCGGTGTATTTTTTTCGGTCGTCACTGTACTGCTTTGCTAAGTCTTTTTTTAACCTCTCATATTCTTCAATATATTCCTTATGTTTTAACAGAAAATCTCTGAACATAATGTGATTATTCCAATATGTGTCCCCAAATATTTCTACATGAATATAATGAGTTCTATTATCGGGTGTTCCTTTTCTGGCAAGAACTTCACCTTTTGTTTCGATTGAATCTAAAATATCATACTCTGCTTCCGTCAAAATAGGAATAACAGATTTTAATGCTTCAATATTCTCTACCGCTACCGCAATGTCTAAAATCGGCTTAGCACTCAATCCTGGGATGGAGGTGCTGCCGATATGCTCAATAGCCAATGCAATATTTCCTAATATTGTTTGAAGTTTCTCTTTTTCTTGCTCAAATTCAGTATGCCAATTTGAACTGTGAGAAACTAAACTAACCTTATCTTTATGTAAGCCTAACATATTTTTTACTTTTGTTTGTTGCTATCCCATTGCCTTAAATCAAATTTGTACAAATTGTTAATTAATACAAAATTGATTATTACAAAAATTGATTAGCACAAAAAAAGCCTCTCGTAAAGAGAGGCTTTCAAATTGGTTATGCTAACCTCGCAATTTACGAGCTAAAGCTAACTCACTCGGCGAGCATTTCTTATTTCATCTTGAGCCTGCTGATTATTTTCTATAACTTTTGGAATACATTCAAAAATCTCATTGATTGGATTGTGATACATCTTATCACACGAAGCTGTATGAATATGTGGAAAATATCCAAAACTTATATAGCAGAGCATTTTACGCATCATCTGATTTGGTGAGCAAACTAAATGCAATTCCTTAAAATTATATTTTTCAAATAACTTGCACGAAACATAACACTCATCAGTTGAATTATAAACACCTTTTTCACCCATAATTTCATAATTTGCATCATCAGCAAAAATATTATTTTGAGGTATTCCTTTACTGATAAGATAGTTTTTACCTGCCTCCGACAGAGACACCAAATCAGCCTTCCCGTTTTCTTGATGTTTGGAACCGGGAATATAAAACTTAATATCTTTTTTATTTTCCAATTCATTATATATTTTCAAAGCTAAATCTAATCTCGCCTGAAATTCTTCGGCCGGATACATTCCTTCCTTTAATGGATGCTGTGCTGCAACTTCAATCAAAATACCTTTACCGGATTTTGTTGCTTGATCCATTGCAGATAATGCTTTTTCATACTTATCTAACCACAATAAATGCAAAGGAGAGCGTTGTTTTGTGTTATTCATAATTTATTCCTTTCAGATAATTTCTTACTGGTATACTAAAGTAAACTCAAAATGAAATCAATAAGAATAAAGAAAGATTAGCAGCTTAATTTTATTACATACTTGCCGAAACCGGTTCGTAAAATTTCCCCAAATGCCTGTTTTTGAAAACACAACATCCGAACTCATATAAGCACTTGATTTAAAAAGAAAAAACAGCCATTTTGCAGGCTGTTGTTTGTATTGGTAATCCCAACGGGATTGTCCGCGACATTGCTTGCGCAATGCTTGTTCCTCTGCGCTCATCAGCTTACGCTGACCGGCGTTCTTCACCCGCCTTTCACTTGTAGTCGAACCCATTTCTATGGGTTCAAATCTCTGTTGTTACCATTACCAATACAAAAAACCTCTCACAAGGAGAGGTTTTTTGTATTGGTGATCCCAACGGGATTGTCCGCGACATTGCTTGCGCAATGCTTGTTCCTCTGCGCTCATCGGCTTACGCTGACCGGCGTTCTTCACCCGCCTTTCGCTTGTAGTCGAACCCATTTCTATGGGTTCAAATCCCTGTTGTTACCATTACCAATACAAAAAACCTCTCACAAGGAGAGGTTTTCTGTATTGGTGATCCCAACGGGATTCGAACCCATATTACCACCGTGAAAGGGTGATGTCCTAACCATTAGACGATGGGACCATCGTTATGACTGGGTTAGTATATACATATAAAAATATATTAGGTCAAGCATTTTTTTTAATATTTTTAATATTTTTTATTTTTTTTAGTAATTACAACGACTAACAAAAAAATATTGCTTTTTGTCTAAAATTTGATATACTATGTACACTTAACATTATTACTATGGAGGAAATTAAGGGTTTTATTGTTCTCGCCGATAACGACGGAACAATTCGTGACACGAACTCAGTAAAAGACGACTGTCTTAATGAGTTCTGTAATGTTGAGTTTGGTAAAGCTGTCAATTTTGACGTTTTGCCGACTGAGCTTCATCGCAAGATGCATGGTCGTCCAATGGCTGAAATTTTCGTAGAGATTGCTAAGGTTGTTTATGCTCGAATCATCACTTTAGATGAGGGACAAGCAGTTACCGAACGTCTCAACGAATTCATCAAGGAAGAGTATGTAGGAAGAAAGGTTTATGACGGAGCTGAAAAGTTCTATCGTGACCTGAAGGCGATGGGCTGTCCAATGTTCATTCTTACAGGAATGGAACCCAATCTTGTTCAGGCAGGTCTTGAACACCATGGTCTCGGTGATGTTTTCGAAGGTATTTTGGGTGCACCAAAGACTAAAGAAGAAAACATCAAGAATATCTTGGATAAATATCCGGGATATCGTATTTTGGCGATGGGTGATGCCATGTCAGAATATCGAGCAACAATGGCTTATGAAGGAACTATCTTTTTGGCGTTTGATTTCGAAAATCGTGCTAAAAGAGTGTTTCCTGACGAAGTTAAGGTGTTCACATCTTATGATGAGCAGGTTTGGGATGAGATATATTCTCAGCTGTAAAAAGAAGGGGAAGTCAAAGACATCCCCTTCTTTCTTTTATCTTTCTTTTTTTACTGCCGATAAATTACGTTTATATGCAATATTGTCCTCTATATCCTCGATATTAATCGGCAACTTACGACGCCAATTCGGGTGTTTATCCCTATCCGTTCCGGGAAGATTTTGCAATTTGTCTACTTGGAAAACATCTTCCGGCTGAACTAAAAACACTTTAGCATTTGTTCTGGCCATATATCGATGAGCCGCTTCTTCTAAACCTTCGGGATAACCCTCACCATACATGTAATCACCATGTCGATAATTATCTTCCGGCCAAACAGATTGTTCATCCATGGCTTTTAACAATTTCCATCGATCTGCCTCTCTTTTATGATAAGCATTATACATTTCTTCATCACTTGTCATAATTCCGAGTTCTCGAGAAGTTGATATATCATATCCGAACCACCACATTTTTAGCGGAGCCATGTCATGAGTTCCGATTGAGGTAAATGTTTTTTCCGGATAAAAATGCGGTTGTTTGAAATCTCCCCAACCGGCATCCCAACGTTCTGACCACAAAATCGACATAGAATAAATATTCTTACTTTCAATTTTTTCTAAAAATCCGTCGGGAACATTACCGATGCTTTCACCGACAATCATACATTTGTTTAAGTGACTTTCTATTGCAACAATATTCAGCATATCATCAAAGTTATAATAAATATATGTTCCTTGCTTGTTTGCTGCTTCCGGAATTACAAACAAACGCATTAAACACATTACGTGGTCAATTCTCAATGCACCGGCATTTTCGGCAGCGGCTCGCAACATTTTTATAAATGGTAGATAAGCTCTTTCTTTTAACTCAACCGGATGAAAAGCCCCTAAATTCCATTTTTGTCCGGCTGGGAAAAAAGCGTCGGGAGGAGCACCTGCTCCCGATGATTTGAGATATGCTCCCTCATCGCCCCAAACTTCTGCGCTGTCTCGCCCTACTCCGACAGCCAAATCTCGATAAATACCAATTTTCAGCCCTTGTTCTTTTATCGATTGAGCAACTAAATTAAATTGACGATAAGCCTCAAATTGAAGATATTTGAAAAATCCGATACGTTCTTTATTAGCCGTTTTATATTTTTTCATTGCGACCGTTGTCGGTTTCAAAAATTCTTTTTCCCAACTTTTCCATCCGCCCCAATGGTCTTGCCATTTTTGCTCGTACAAACATTGGAAAGCGGCTAAATTTTCCAGTTCTTGGCCTTTTTCTTTGCAAAAATCTTCAAATTCTTTTTTGCGTTTTTCATTTTTTTGCATACGTGGATAAAACTTCTCCATAAAGGCCATTTTAAGAGGATAAACCTCACCATACAGAATCGTTTCCGAAGTATTTAGTTGAGCAATTTTTTCTCGATAATTTTCAATATCTTCCGGCTTAAATTCCGGTACTTTTTCAACATCAATATATATCGGATTTAAAAACAAACGACTGGTAGATAAGTATGGGCTTGCTTCTTCAGGAAAACAATGATTAGGAACATTAATCGGATTTAAGCCTATCACATCGGCTCCATTTTGACCGCAAAGTTTTATAAAAGATTCCAAATCGGTAAAATCACCTATCCCCCAATTACGTTTGCTTCGCAATGAATATAGTTGCAGGGCATATCCCCATAATTTTGAACCATCCAAAACTTCTGGCTGGTAACAATGTTCGGGGGCAACAGCCAAAACAGATTTATATTCTTTTTCACCGACTGAAAAATATAAGTCATAATAACCTATCGCAAGCGGAGTAGTAATTTCTATAAGAAGTTTTGTATATTTTCCGTGTGTTTCCTCGGTTACATTTACAACAAACGAAACATTTTCAAAACTTGAGCTTTGCTGATTATAAAGTTTTATTGCAAAATCACTTTCAACTAATGAAGTTTCAATTACTGCAGTAAAATTAAGTGATTTTTGTTCACGAACATATACACTTTCAAGAACAGACTGCCAAAATTTGCTTTCTACCTTTTTAAGTGATTTTTCTATATCTGCTTCAGTATCTGCTTTATAGCCTAAAACATTTGCAAAAAAACGTATTGTATCATCTTCAACATAATATGTTTTTGCATTTAATCCGGCATCATTGTATTCCGTTGCGATACCTATTTTAGAGGCCAAAAGTCTTAATTTGTCAGTCATATCCTCTCCTTATTTAACTTCAAATAATAAAACACTCCATGCCGGAACTTTAATTTCTTTACCCGATTTCAAAATTTTGGGCGGTGAGAACTTTTCCGAACTATCCAAAAGCAAATTCCATTCTTTATATTCTAATTGCGGAAGTTTCCATTTTATATCATTACTGTCACTGTTTAGAATAAAATATAGAAAACGATTACGATAATGTGCACAACAGGAAACTGTCTTACGATTTCCGTCATACCAATCGGCATCAATAAATTCTTTGCCATTTTCATTATACCATGCTAAATCTTTATTACCTGTTTCATCAATTTTTCCGGTAAAGAAATCCTTTTTATTGAAAAATTTTAATTTCTTTCGCAATGCAATAACTTTTTTGACATAACGAGCAAAATCTTTGTCTTCTTTACTTATTGCCTCCCACACCAGCCATGTTAAACAGTTGTCCTGACAGTAAGGATTATTATTTCCCATCTGTGTATTTAGAAATTCATCACCGGCTAATAGCATTGGAGTACCAAATGACAATAATAGAGTTGTAATCATGGCCCTCGCACGTATTGCCCGATTATTTTTCACAATCTTATCATGACATTCTCCTTCAACACCGGAGTTCCAACTCCAGTTAGAATTTGAACCGTCTCGATTTTCCTCTCCATTAGCCGAATTGTGCTTTTGATTATAACTGACTAAATCATTTAAACTAAAACCATCATGAGCAGTTATAAAATTAATACTACTCCATATATTGCGGTTATTATAATTAAAAATATCACTTGAACCGGTAATGCGACTTGCAAGTTCCGCTGTTTGATATTGGTCACCTTTCCAAAACCTGCGTACAACATCACGAAAACGATCGTTCCATTCTGCCCAACCGGATGGAAATGCTCCCAGCTGATAACCTCCCATTCCGACGTCCCATGGTTCTGCTATCATCTTAGTTTTTTGCAAAACCGGATCTTGTTGAATTGCATATATAAAACCGCTTTCAGTAGTAAAGTTATTTTTACGACGACAGAGCGATGTTGCTAAATCGAAACGAAAACCGTCAATGTGCATTTCTTGCACCCAATAACGCAACGAATCAAGAATCATTCTTACCACATACGGATTTTCTGCATTTAAAGATGCGCCGCAACCGGTACTGTCAAAATAATAACGAGGATTTTCCGAATTAAGAGAGTAGTACGACTGGTTATCAATTCCTCGATAACTCAAAGTCGGCCCCATCTGATTGCCCTCTCCGGTGTGATTGTAAACCACATCCATAAAAACTTCCAAACCGTTAGTATGGAATGTATCTACCATCGTTTTAAATTCATTAATATCATCACGGCTTAAATATGATTGCTCGGGAGCAAAATAATTGAATGTTTCATACCCCCAATAATTTTGTTTTTGATTAGACTGTAAATATTTATCTGCAAAGAACGATTGAACAGGCAATAGCTCTACCGCCGTAATGCCTAGCCATTTCAAATATTTTATTACTGACGGAGAAGTTAAACCTAAAAAACGTCCTCGTAAAGAATCGGGAATTTGCGGATGTAATTTAGTATATCCCTTTACATGTGTTTCATATATAATTGTTTCCGGAAAAGAGCGTGGAGAAAAATTCTCATCATTCCACTTAAAACTACCACTATCGACAACTACTGATTTCGGAACATACGGGGCGCTATCCAATTCACTGAAAGACAAGTCTTTATTCGGACTTTCAGTATCATATCCGAATATTGCTTTATGCCATATTAATTTTCCGACAAGTTTTTTGGCATAAGGGTCTATCAAAAGTTTATTCGGATTAAATCTTTTCCCGATTTCGGGCTTATAAGGACCATATACACGATAACCATAAACTTGCCCCGGCTTTATATCCGGCAAATAAATATGCCAAATATTGTTATCATTTTTATCAATAGAGTACCTGTTTTTTTCCACACTTCCGGTTTCATCAAAAAGGCATAATTCTACCTTTTCGGCATTAGCCGAAAACAGAGCAAAATTTACGCCTTTTCCATCATACGTTGCACCAAGCGGATATACATTTCCTTTTTGCGGTTTTATTTCTGCCATCCAAAATCCTCCCGGTGTATAGAAATATTATCTTACGGGCTTAATAACAACAGTGGATAATGCCGGTAAATTAATTTCTATTGAAAACGGCTTATCATTCCACCCTTGTTGTTGAGCCTGACGTTGTCCGTCATTTTTAACCCCACTTCCCCAGTAATTTACGTCATCACTGTTAAAAATTTCTTGATAAGCACAATTTTCGGGTACCCCGATACGATAATTATTTCTGACAACCGGTGTAAAGTTGCAAATTACAATCAAATAATCTCCCGGCTCTTTACCTTTACGAATATATGATATTACACTATCTGCGGCATTTGAATGTTCAATCCATTCAAAACCGTTATAATCAAAATCGACTTCATATAACGGAGAATTTCCTTTATACATGAGATTCAAATCTCTTACACAATTTTGCATCCCTTTATACATCGGATGATCAAGCAAATGCCAACGCAAACTTTCGGCACTATTCCACTCCCAATCTTGTCCAAAATCACATCCCATAAACAAAAGTTTTTTACCGGGATGAGTATACATAAATCCGTAATATGCACGGAGATTTGCAAATTTTTGCCATTCATCACCCGGCATTTTTGAAAGCATAGAACCCTTTCCGTGAACAACTTCATCGTGAGAAATCGGCAAGATAAAGTTTTCATTAAATGCATATAACAAACCGAAAGTCAGCATTCCATGGTGATATTTACGATGAATCGGATCTTTATTGATGTATCGCAAAGTATCATTCATCCAGCCCATATTCCATTTATATCCGAATCCTAAACCTCCCATTGATGTAGGACGAGAAACCATCGGCCAAGCAGTAGACTCTTCTGCACAAGTACAAGCAGCAGGATTAGCTCCATAAACGAGCTCGTTCATTTTACGCATGAAAGCGATAGCTTCTAAATTTTCATTACCGCCGTAAATGTTAGGAATCCATTCACCTGCTTTGCGAGAATAGTCAAGATAAAGCATTGAAGCAACGGCATCAACACGCAAACCGTCAATATGATATTCTTTAATCCAATACAGAGCGTTGGCACATAAGTAATTCATAACTTCGGTACGACCATAGTTATAAATTTTTGTTCCCCAATCTTTGTGTTCTCCTTTTCTCGGATCAGCATGTTCGTATAAGTGAGTTCCGTCAAACTCGCATAATCCGTGCCCATCTTTTGGAAAGTGAGCAGGAACCCAATCCATAATTACGGCAATTCCCGATTGGTGAAATTTATCAATCAAATAACGTAAATCATCAGGGGTTCCGAAACGACTGGTCGGAGCAAACATTCCCAAAACCTGATATCCCCAAGAAGCATCTAAAGGATGCTCTGATAACGGCAAAAACTCAACATGGGTATACCCCATATTAGCAACGTACGGAACCAGAGTATCAGCAAGCTCTCTATATGATAAAAACTCACTGCCGTTTTCACCTTTGCGACGCCAAGAACCTGCATGAACTTCGTATATGGACATAGGCTTATCCATAGCATTGTGATTTTGATTATTTTGCATCCATTCATCATCATTCCAACGATAATGATTTAAGTCGTATACAACTGATGCGGTATTTGGCCTGTGTTCCGCATAAAACCCAACCGGATCGGCTTTAGTCAAAATATAGTCTTGTTGGGTTTTAATTTCAAATTTGTAAATTTCACCTTCACCAAGCCCCGGGATAAATATATCCCAAACACCGCAAGAAGGATATTTACGCATAACATGGCATCTGCCATCCCAGTTATTAAAATTACCTATAACAGAAACCCTTTTCGCATTAGGAGCCCATACTGCAAAACTGACACCTTTTACACCATCCATAGTAATTACATGAGCACCCAATTTTTTATACATCTCAAGGTGATTACCTTCGCTGAAAAGATAAACGTCAATATCACCCAATGTCGGAGCAAAACGATAAACATCTTCAGCTTCATACACTTGACCGGCATCATTTTCTATTTTGAATTTATATGCAATATCTCCAACTTTTCCGAGGCTGATTTGAAAGAATCCGCGATCATCAATTTTATCCATCTGTCCTAAAGATGAACCATCTTCTTTCTTGATTATTTCGATAGATTTTGCATGTGGCTGAAATGCACGTATGAATGTGTTTTTACTTCCCTTATCTCTGTGTATTCCGAGAACTGCAAATATATTGTCATGATTGCCGTTAATAACGGTTTCGATTTCTGATTTTGATAATAAATTTTCCATATAATACCTCTTGAAATAATTGATGAGGAAATAGTCTTGTTTTTAATCTATAAAATCTTATCTTTATAATTGCAAGTTTAATTCTAATATTATCAAAAAATTTTGTAAACTTTCTGTATTGACGGATAAAATTTTATATGTATATTAGGTATTGTTTAACCGAACTTTTTATTTGGAGTAAGTCATGGTAAATTTTAATGAAGATGCTATCAGAGAAGCTGCTTATTTTAACTGGCAAAATGCCGGTTGTCCGCAAGGAAAAGATGAGTACTTCTGGGCAATGGCTGTAGAACAATTCAGCAAGTGCACAAAATCTTCTTGTTGCACCAAAAAAGCAGCTGCAAAAAAGACCGTAACAAAGTCTGCATGCAAAACTGCTGCTAGCAAAACAGCTACCGCCACAAAGAAAAAAGCTACCGCAAAAAAGTAGTTTTTTTCAGATAGAAAAACAGCATAAAAAGACCTCTCAAAAGAGAGGTTTTTTGTTATGAAAATTATAATTTTTTTTGCGCCATTACTATCCAACCGAAAACTTGTTTTTCACCTTCATTTCGCAAGCGAAATCTATTAATTTTTTCAACGAAGAATCCTTGTCTGACAAGCGAATCTTCTATATATTTTTTGCTATGCAAAAATCTACCTGAAGCATGTAAAAAATAATCTTTATCATTCTCATAATTTTCACTCACGCTAAATAAAATTCTTCCATCTTTTTTTAGCGCTCCGTATAATAAAATGAACATATTATTCAATTCACCAAAATAAGTGAAAACGTCGGCAGCATTTATTAAATCGTACTCATCATTTTTTTCCGATAAAAATACGTTTAAATCCTGACAATACAAATGAGTATATAACTTTTTACGTTTTGCGACTTCAAGCATTTTTGAAGAAATATCAACACCGTCAAGTCCACGGAACTTTGCATATTTTTTCAAATATTTTCCACATAATCCGGTACCGCATCCGGCATCTAAAATTTTCATTTTTGAAAGTTTTACATTTGCAAAAAGCGAATCCAAATATTTTGACATCAGACTTGGAACAGAATAGTCTAAACTTTGTAAAACATCTTCAAAATCATCTGCAAAAGCATCAAAAATTTCACGCACAAAAAGACTATTTATTTGACTGACATTTTCTGCATTTAATATAGCATTTCCCATGTGGCGAACCACTTGATTTTCAGGATATTTTTGCAACCATTTTCTCGCATATCTTTTTACATCGGTAGTTTTTGATTCAATCGCAATTTCATATAGCAAATAACCAAAATTTATATGTTGAGAGTTTTCTCCGTTTGATAACGAGATTGCGCGCCATCCCATATCAAGAGATAATTCATATTTTTGTTGTTGCTGATACGCCTGACTGATAGAATTACACACCCAATAGTCTTGAGGATTTTTTTGATATAAATATGTTAAAACTTCAACCGCTTCATCTGCTTTATTAAGCTCGATACATATATTTGCAAGCAGAGCCAACGCCTCTTGCGAATCAGGATACAATTGAACAGTTCTGTGGGCATAAAAATATGCCGTAGGATAGTCTTTCATATCAAAATAAATTCCGGCAGTATTAAAATTAGCCGTATAAAAATTATGCTGAATTTGTAGGGCTTGTTGATAATATTTTAGTGCTTTCGAATATTTTTTATCACAATAATTGATGTTCCCCCAAACGACCAACGCCGAAACATTTTGAGGATTAATTTTCAGAGTTTTGTTGGCATATCTTTTGGCTTGAAAAATATTTTTAAGTTCATAAAAAATTATTGCTAAATTAGATGTTGCCGTTTCTGATTTTTTATTAACTTTAAGAGCCTTTTTATAATATTCGACAGCTTCTTTTTTTTGTCTCAGTGCATCGTAACAATTGGCAATTAATATCAAAAACTTTTCTTGCTTAAAAAAAGAATCGTCTAATTTAAAAAACTCATTTAGTGCAGATGAATAATTTTTCTTGCGGTAGTATTCAAGTGCTTTTTTTTCGTTTTTTTGCATTTAACAATTCCCTATTTTTACAAACAAAATAAATATTATCACATTTTTAGTAAAAAAACTATTGACGATTTAATTTTATTAATGTATTTATCTATTCGTCTTGTGGGGGTATGGCGGAACTGGTAGACGCGCTAGACTCAAAATCTTGTGGCCTCAGGCCGTGTCAGTTCGAGTCTGACTACCCCTACCAATTTTGAAAAACCTTGATTTAAGTCAAGGTTTTTTGTTTTAAGGATAATGAGAGTTTTTTTATATTTGAAAAATCCACTATTCTATTCTTTTTGATAATTCAGTTAAATGAAGAAGCATAATTCCCTTTTTCTTAAGTGTCGGCAACCAAACTTTAAGAGCTCGATAGGTTTGAGCCTTAGGATGACCTATTGCGATTGCGTAACCGTTTTTGCGAGCTATTTCTTCGGTCTGATGGAGTTGCTTGGTAATATAATCAAAATCATCTTTATTATCCAAAAAAACATTACGCATCGTCAAGGAAACTCCGAATCTTTTTGCTTGTTTAGGGCCTGCTGATTTTGGAGTAGTTTTCGAATCGAGAAAAGCTATTTTTCTTTTTGCCAATTCTTTCATCACTATTGCCATTCTGTGCTTATCTTCGGTAAATTTACTTCCCATGTGATTGTTTACCGATTTGGCTTCGGGGATTGTATCGAGCATTTTTCGTAAAGTTTTTAATACTTCTTTATCACTCATAGATGTAAGCAGCATCGAATCTATGTAGTGTTGCATAACTTTCGGTTCCATGGGCAAATGTGCCATAATTTCATGCCCATTGTTTTTAGCTTTTGATATTTGACCTTTTAAATTTTTGGCATAAGTTAAAAATGAAGACGTAATAGGATATTTTAAACTGCTTATATCGGCTGTTCTTTTAGCACTTATCCCCATATCATCGATAACAATGGCAATCATCGGTTGTTGTTTTTGAATAACTTTAGAATCGTGTTCAACAACATCATCCGGAAGTTTTTCTTCGTATATATTATAAACTTCTTCATTGCTCAAATTCAGCTCATCAACATGAGCTATTTTATCATTGATATTTGAAACATCTACAATGTCAAAAGTTTTTTCCTGTAAAGATTTCTCCAATTGAAAAATTTGATAATTTTGCAGTTCATCAAAATTAAGCGCAGTTTTTAAAAAATCTTTTTCAGTTTGTCTTATTATAGTGTCATCAGCAATATCTCTAATTCCGAATATATGTTTCGGACGAGCAACATCATTTTTTTTATCTTGTCTAAAAACATAATCAGATAACAATAAAAATATCAGAAACAAACTCAAAATAATATTTAGCACGAACATTATTTTTGAGAAAATTCCCTTATTTGAAGAACGGGACGTCTTTTGACGTCTCCGTTTTTCAATATTTTTATATGCGGTTTTATGCTGTCGCAATTTTATATTTCCCTACTTATTACGAAGTGTCGGGAAGGCAATAACATCACGAATTGTGTCAGCTCCGGTGAGCAAAATTGCCAAGCGGTCAACACCCATACCCATACCACCGGTAGGAGGCAAACCGTTTTCTAAGGCAACAACATAATCTTCATCCAACATTTGAGCTTCATCATCACCGGCTTCACGTTCTGCACATTGTGCATCAAAACGAGCCTTTTGTTCTAGCGGGTTAGACAACTCTGAATATGCACAACCTACTTCCATTCCGCCAACATAGGCATCGAAATGCTCTACCAAACGAGGATTAGAGCGATGAGTTTTGGCCAAAGGTGAAATATCTTTCGGCATATCCATTACCAAAATCGGTTGAATCAAATTCGGTTCTACTTTTTCATCAAAAAGCAATTGAACAACTTTTCCCCAGTTACTGCAATCAGAGGCATCTATACCGATAGATTTTGCCATAGCTTTAGCCTCATCTACATCTTTTGCTTGCATTAAATCAATACCGGCATATTCATTTACCAATTCAACGATAGATTTGCGTTCCCAAGGTTTTGACAAATCAATCTCGTTGCCGTTAACGACTATAGTTTCGCTTCCGGTAACTTCTTTACATACAAAACGCAACAAATCAGGGATAAGTTCTGCCATATCGTTATAATCGGCATAAGCCTGATAAGCTTCTAAAGCCGTAAATTCAGGATTGTGTTTTTTATCAATACCCTCATTACGAAAGTTACGACCGATTTCAAATACACGATCAAATCCACCTACTACCAATCTTTTTAAGAACAATTCCGGAGCTATACGCAAGTACAAATCCATATCTAATGTATTATGGTGAGTAATAAATGGTTTTGCATTTGCTCCCCCCATTATGGTATGCAACATCGGAGTTTCTACTTCCATAAAATCGTGCTGTTCGAAATAGTGGCGAATAGCTGAAGTTATACGACAACGCTTTTTGAAAATTTCTCGACTATCATCATTCATAATAAAATCGACATAACGTTGGCGATAACGAGCTTCAATATCAGTCAAACCATGGAATTTTTCCGGTAACGGCTGAAGAGATTTGCTGATAATATCAAATTTTTCGGCAGCAATTGAAAGTTCACCTCGCGGGGTACGGCGAACAAATCCGCTTACACCGACAATATCACCAACGTCAAGAGATTTCAAAAGTTCCAAGTTTTCTTCATCTAAATGAGATTTATGGCAAAATACTTGTATTTTTCCGCTTTTATCCTTTAAATCAATAAACATACCGCTATTACGAACAGCCATTGCACGACCGGCAACAACAACTCGATCCTCGGTATTTTCTCCTGCCGGAAGTTCTGCATATTTAGTTTGTAATTCTTCCGCAAAAGCATTCGGTTTGAAGCAATAAGGATAAGGGTTGTAGTCTTTTTCCTGTAAAGCAGAGAGCTTTACCAATCTTGATTCTCTATGAATATTTGTTTCGTTTGCCATTAATTTAATTCCTAATTCAATTATTAAACTGCCGACTACTATAAACAACTATATAAAAACTTGCAACCAAAATAAAAAAAACTTGACCTAAAAAAAGAACTAAAGTAGAACATTTATATAGGATATATGAACGGAGAAACGATTATGCTTACACCTAAACAATACAAATTACTTATGTTTATCGACAACACCATCAAAGAAAAAGGCTGTTGCCCGTCTTATGAAGAAATGAAAGAAGCTGTCGGAATTAAATCTAAATCAGGCATTCACGCATTGATAGAAGAGCTTATTGAAAGAGAATTTGTACGCAAAATCCCTCATAAGGCTCGTGCATTGGAAGTTGTAAGAATCCCTCGTTTTAAGCCCAGAGACATAATTGAGGAAGAAAAGAAAATTAAATTAGCCTTACAAAACTCTTCGGCACAAATTCCTTTATACGGAAAAATTGCTGCAGGTACACCGATTGAAGCTATAGCTTATGAAAACGATACATTATCGGTTCCGTTCGACATGGTTGAAAGAGGAGAATTTTATGCACTTCAAGTAGAAGGAGAATCGATGATTGAAGCCGGTATTATGGATGGAGATATTGCCGTAATAAAACGCTCAAATGTTGCAGAAAATGGACAAATTGTTGTTGCTTTAGTGGAAGAAAGCGAAGCAACTCTGAAAGTATGGCGCAAGAAAAAAGATGAAATATGGCTTGAGCCATGTAATAAAGACTATGAAATACGCAAGTTACATCCGTCTCAAGTTAGAGTTCAGGGAATTTTGAGAGGAATTATGCGAAAATACCACTAATTTTTGTCAAAAACAGCTTGATTTTTTTGTCAACCATGATATTATTAGGCTATATTTATAATATCCGGAGGATTTACAGATGGCAAACGGCAGACCATATTTCAGTTTTGTTAGCAAAAGAGATAATGATATTACGCAAGATGAAGTAGAAAGAAATTTGCGTAGCAGACTTCATAATGCGGAAAGTATATTTGTTGATGAAAATGACAAATATAAAGAGATGTTGAATCGTAAAAAGAAAATGGAAATTGACCGTGCAAGAAATCAGCTTGCTTTGTATGAGAATAATAAAGAAGTTTATGCTGCCCTATATTCTGTTCAAGATACTGTCAGTTCCGAAGTTGTAGCTAAAGATGAGGAAAAAGATACAAGAACAGCCGAAGCTTTTGCCATTAAAACAGATGATGACAATAATCTTTCTTTAAAAATTAATATGTTACATCCTATCGGTGCATCAATTACCGTTGTTGATGGCAAAGTTGAATTTTCTCCGGAAGATATGACACCTGAAAAAATGGCAGAAATGGTAAGTTTCTTGCAACGCCATGGCATTATCGTTGATACCGACAACTTAAAACTTGAAAATGCCGATGAAAAAACTCAAGAAATTTTCGAAGGTGCGAAAGAAATTTTTGAAGAAAGAGCTCAAGATGAAATTGAAAATCTTTATACCAGAACAGCACACAGTGAAGAATATGAAGATTCATATTTAGCTGAAGAACAAGCCGAAATTGAAAAATGGTTTGAAGAAAACGGTATCGAAGAAAGAGAAGTCGGTAAAGTACGTCAGATTGATGATCCTGATTTAGTTGATGAACTGAATAAAGATGATAGAGAAAGAGAGGAAGAAACCGGAAGAACAACAGAAGGAGATACATCTGAACCTACTGAAGAAGAAAAAGGCGAAGAAGAAAAAGGTGGAGAAGAAAAAGGAGAAAAAACACCTAAAAAACCGGCTAAAAAGAAAATGACCGCCAAAGAACAGTTAATGGAATTTGATACCAGTATCGAAAACTGGATGAATAAAAATAAAAGAAAAAATTACAGTTGGTATCCCGGACATTCATGGAGCGGCGGTTGGAAAACTTTTACTTATTATTCAAGTGAAAGTGATGATCCTTTGCGCAAACCGATAACTGTTGACCCTAAAACTAAGGATATTAAATGTAATTATGAGTTTAAGATTTATACTCGTATCGGTCCGAACGGCAAGGTAGAGATTGCATATTCTTTGCCTCCGGGTAAAAGATTAACCGATGACCAGGCCTATCTGTTAGCCTCGGCTTTCAAAGATGCAGGTATCAAATATGTAGAGTATGCCGGTATGCCTGATGATGATGAAGCAATTATGCGTGGTGCTTTGGCTAAACGTGCTTTAATTCCGGTCGGTCACAAAATCAATGCTGAACGCTATGATAAAATGGTTAATACAGCTAAAGGCAAATTAGATGAAAACAGCCCTGAGTTGTATAAGTATAAATATGATTTAGCGATGCAAATGGCTCGATTCATAGGCAAAAAAGGGGTTAATTGGAAAAAAGAAGAAAACCGAAATAATCCGGACTGTCGTCGTATTCGATGGGCAGTCGGTGCTTATCAACTTTATCCGTTCCGTGATTTATGGGAAGACTTCCGTTTGCGTGATACATTTGAAAAGAAAGTTTCGGAAGCAACTCCGGGAATGGGTGAAGCCAAAAAAACACAAAATGGTGCTCCGCAAGTAATCGGTGCAACAATGGCAGTGGTGTCTTTGTATCAAATGTTTGAACATGCAACCAGTGAAGGATATACTGTTAATGACTTGTTGAAAGGAAAAGGAAAACTTACTTCTTCCGAAAGAGTCGCTCTTCGTAATGCTTTAGGCGGAAAAGACGGTCCGGAAACAGAAGTCCGCGATTTGTCCCCCAGAGTTATGTTGGCTATATATGAAGAGATGTGCAAAACTCAGACTAAAGCTGCGGAAGAAGACCTTAACAATCGTTACATCGAAGCATTAAAAATCAATAAAGAAACAGGAAGTAAAAACGATAATTTGGATAAATCGATAATTTCTGATGCTTTGAACAATGCTAGAGCTCGTATTGAGGATGTTAACGGACAGCTAGATGACTGCGGATTGAAGAAAATTTACTTAACCAGATTTTCTCTACCTCGTTATCAATTTACTGAAGCCAGAGAACAAGCTAAAAGAGATGGTTTAATCGGAGAAGAGAAAGGCAAAGGCGGAACTTCAAAAACTCCGGAATCTAAAGGACGTAGAGGAGGGACACCTGGAGGAAAATCGGGCGGCCGTTCATAAAAAATAAAAAACTAAAAGCCACGAAATATATCGTGGCTTTATTTTTGGCAGAAAAGTTTTTATTGTTTCTTAGCTGTTTCTACTGTTTTTTGAACAGCCTTTTTCTTTTTAACCGGAAGTTTTTTGGTTTTCATTTTTTCAATGGCGGTCTTTGGAATTTTTATATTCAACATTCCGTCTGTATATTCTGCCTCGGCTTTGCTATAATCTAAATCCCATGGCAATGGCACGGTACGTTGAAACATTCCGTATGATATTTCCGAAAAATAATTATCTTTTTTATTGTGCTCAATTTGTTGTTTCTTTTCGCCGCTGATCGTCAAATAGCCGTCAGAAGATATTTGAACTTCTAAATCTTCTTCATCAATTCCCGGAATCTCAGCCGAAATATTAACTGCTTCTTTGGTTTCGGAAAAATCAATTCTGGGTTCCATAGACCACATATCGTTTTCCGATGGTGTAGAATCAAAAATATGTCTTAAATGATGAATAAGGCTACGAAATTCTCCGCTAGCCTTAACCGGTACATCATATTCTTTGTTATTGGCAATATTTTTCATACTCATTTCTCCTTTGCTATATACACAACAAAGAAATAAGCATCTTCTGTTTATTTTAAATAGTTAATAGTATCTAACTTTGCCCTTAGTTCTTTCTGATTGATTTTTGATATATTTTTCCAATTCTTTTACAGTCAAAAATCCGTCTGCATTTTCATCTATTGTTGCAAACTGGTCCGTACTATTTTGATATATACCTTCCTTTTTGGCTTTTCTGATTTGACGACGGTCATCACGTGTCAATTTTCTGGAATCTTTTGCTCCAAATTCTTCTGCAGACAAACGACCATCATCATCTTTGTCATATTGACCGACTTGATAAATTGCCGTTTGCATATATTGGCTTACATAATTATCCGGCATTCTGGGTTTTGCATTCACAACAGAGCATACCATCAATAAAGCCGAACAAATAACACAAATTTTCTTCATTTTCACCTCCTAATAAAAATTAGAACTTCCGATAAATGACGACAAACCGAAATCTACAAGCTGTCCGTCTTTTAGCCCTACTTGTTTATCCATCGCTTTGGCTAATTCCATATTATGAGTAGCAACTAAGGCAGATAAACCTGTTTCTTTTATTATATTCAATAAAGCTTCAAAAACAATATCCGATGTCTTCGGATCTAAATTTCCGGTCGGTTCGTCTGCCAATAATAATTTTGGTGTATTGGCAAGCGAGCGAGCAATAGCAACTCTTTGTTGTTCTCCTCCGGAAAGTTCTGCCGGACGATGCTTAAAACGGTCAGCAAGCTTCATTTTATCGAGCAACCATTTTGCTCTGTCTTCCGCTTCGTTATATTTTTTTCCGGCTATGAGTTGCGGTATCATAACATTTTCTACCGCATTAAAGTCAGGTAACAAATTGTGATATTGATAAACAAAACCCAAATAATCTCGGCGTAATGATGTGCGTATTACATCACTTAATTTTGAACAATCTTGTTTATTTAACAAAATACTCCCGCTGGTCGGTAATTCTAGAAGTCCCGATATTTGAAGCAATGTAGATTTTCCTGAACCGCTCGGACCGATTAAGGCTACAATTTCTCCTTCTTTAATCTCAAAATTTACATTGCGTAAAACTTCAAGTTTTTGTGAACCTTGATTAAAACTTTTGCAAATATTTTTTAAGCTTAATATAGATTGTTTACTCATAGCGTAAGGCCTCCACCGGATCCATTTTTGCGGCACGATAAGCCGGATATATGGTTGCTAAAAATGACAACAACAAGGAAAGTAATGATATTACCACAACCTCAACAACATCCATTTCTGCCGGTAAACGTGATAAGAAATATATTTCTGCCGAAAATAATTCTCTACCGGATATGTTTTGTAAAAACTGACGAATATTCTCAATATTTTCGCAGAACAAAACGCCTAAAATAACCCCTATTAATGTTCCAACAACACCGATAAATGCGCCATCTATAAAGAAAATACGCATAATCATACCCTTTGTTGCCCCCATGGTACGCAAAACAGCAATATCACGCCCCTTGTCTTTCACGAGCATAATTAAACCGGTGATAATGTTAAATGCTGCAACTAAAATGATTAGTGTTAAAATCAAAAACATTACATTGCGCTCAACTTCTATTGCATTAAAAAAGGCCGCATTAGATTGTTTCCAGTCAAACAAATAGGCGCTATCTCCGACACTTTGTCTGATAATTTCTTTAGTTTGAGACAACATTTCAGCATCTTTTAATTCTACATCTATGTTGGTAACACTATCGCCGATACCAAAATATTTTTGGGCTGATGCTAACGGCATAAAGATAAAGTTTGCATCATACTCATACATTCCGAGGTCAAAAGTTCCGGCAATGCGATATGATTTCATTCTAGGAATTGTGCCGAAAGCCGTAATTTTACCGTTTGGAGAAATAAGAGTAATTTCATCACCGACCATAAGCCCCATTTTTTGAGCCAGACGGTAGCCTATAATCACATTATTATCGACAAATTCATCCATATTAACGGTAAGCATTCCGTTTTTGAGAGTTTTTCTCTTATCAATATCTTCAACTCTGATACCTCTTACCATTGCCCCTTCGGCAGAGCGTCCCGAAGACACAAGAAGTTGTTTTTCTATCATCGGAATAACCGACACAACATTTCCGATAGCATTTATATCTGCAGTTGCTTGCTCATAATTGTTAAAAGGTTGAGATATGTTAGAAATAATACCGATATGTCCATTTATACCTAAAATACGGCTAAGCAGTTCATTTCGAAAACCATTCATAACCGACATAACGATAATCAATGTTGCAACACCGAGCGCAATTCCGGTAAACGCAAAACCGGTAATAACCGATATAAATCCCTCTTTTCTTTTAGCTCTGAGGTAACGTTTTGCTACCATAGTTTCAAATTTGTTAAATATCATCGAAAAACTCCTATATTTATAGGAGATATATATGAGAAAAGTACTCTTTGCAAGTTTTAATTAATTTGATGATTAAATGTTGACAATCATTATTTTGTGATATATAAAAAACTGTTCAGTTCGGTTAGCAGGCGAGAAGGCATGCCTGTTGCCGGTTAAAGCATCCAAATTTTAATAGAAAGGGAAGCAAAATGCCAAAAATGAAAACTAAAAGTTCCGTAAAAAAACGCTTTAGCGTAACAGGAACAGGCAAATTGAAAAGAAATTTTGCCAACAAGAGACACTGTCTCTTCTGCAAAACACAGAAAATGAAAAGACAAGCACGTGGTACAACTTTGGTTGATACCAATGATGTTAAAATCGTTAAACAATTTTTGCCATATTTGTAGGAGGATAGTTAGATGTCTCGTGTTAAAAGAGGTGTAACGGCTCGTGCTCGTCACAAAAAGATTTTTGAAATGGCGAAAGGTTATCGCGGTCGTTCGAAAAATGTATTCAGAGTTGCTATTGAAAAAGTTGAAAAAGGTTTGCAATATGCATACCGTGACAGACGTGTTAAGAAGAGAAACTTCCGCAGTTTGTGGATTCAACGTATTAGTGCTGCAACAAGACTCAACGATATGACATACTCTCGATTTATGAACGGGCTCAACAAAGCAGGTATTGAGCTTGATCGTAAAGTGTTAGCCGATATCGCATTAAAAGAGCCCGAGGCGTTTGCCAAGTTAGTTGCGCAAGCTAAGGACGCTTTGAAATAAGCAATTTTTAAAAATGCAAAAAAAAAGAGTCTGCTTGAGCAATCGAGCCAGACTCTTTTTATGTTTAAACAACGGGGAAATTTTATGGAAAATTTAGAAGAATTAAAATCCCAGATTTTGCAAAACATTAGTTCTGCAACGGATTTGAAAGCTTTAGATGATGTTAGAGTTTCCGTATTAGGTAAAAAAGGTACCATTACGGAAAAAATGAAAACTTTAGGCTCTTTGCCGTTAGAAGAAAAAATCGCTGCCGGTAAAGCTTTGAATGTTTTAAAATCTGCTGTTGAAGCCGCCATTGATGAGAAAAAACAAGAATTGGAAACAGTAGAACTCAATCGTAAATTAGCAAACGAAAGAATCGATGTTACTTTGCCGATTAGAAACGAGGTTCAAGGTCGCATTCATCCGGTTTCTAAAATTTATGAAGAAGTTGTTGCCATCTTCGGACAAATGGGTTTTGAAGTAGCGGAAGGTCCGGATATTGAAGACCAATTTCATAACTTCAACGCATTGAATATGCCGGCTAATCACCCTGCTCGTCAAATGCAAGACACTTTTTATGTTGCCAATCCGGACAGCAGCGATTTTGATGACAGTTTTGTGGTCAGAACACATACTTCAGGTATTCAAATCAGAACAATGGAAGCTAAAAAGCCTCCTATCAGAATTATTGCACCGGGACGTACATATCGTAGTGACTATGATGCCACCCATACCCCAATGTTCCATCAGGTAGAGGGCTTGGTCATTGATAAAACAACCAATATGGCTCATTTGAAGGGTTGTTTATACGATTTTGTGAAAGCATTTTTTGAAATTGATGACATAAAAGTTCGTTATCGTCCGTCATATTTCCCGTTTACCGAACCTAGTGCCGAAATGGATATCGGTTGTAAAAAAGGAAAAGGAGAACTAAAAATCGGCGAAGGTGACGATTGGTTAGAAATTTTGGGTTGCGGTATGGTACATCCGAATGTTTTACGTGCAGGAGGGATTGACCCTGACGAATATCAAGGTTTTGCTTTCGGTGTCGGTATTGACCGTTTGGCAATGCTTAAATATGGTATTCCTGATTTGCGCACATTTTTCGAATCAGATTTACGTTGGTTGAAACATTATGGATTTGTGCCGCTTGATACATCATCTATGACCGGCGGTTTGAGCAATAACGGAGGATTGTCACGATGAAATTCACTTTATCTTGGTTAAAAGACCATTTAGATACAAATGCAAATATTGATGAAATATCAGCTCGTTTAACTCAAATCGGTTTAGAAGTTGAAGAAATTTTCAATCCGGCAGCTGCATTAGAAGGCTTTATTACCGCAAAAGTAGAAAGTTGCGAAATGCACCCTGATTCAGACCATTTACATTTATTGAGCGTTAATAACGGCAAAGAAAATTTGCAGGTTGTTTGCGGTGCTCCCAATGTAAAACTCGGAACTATCGGAATTTTTGCTCCGGTCGGCGTTGTTATACCTTGTTACGGAGAAAAACTCGGAGTTGGCAAAATTCGCGGAGTTGAAAGCTTTGGTATGCTTTGTTCCGAAAAAGAACTTGGTATCGGTGATGACCACAATGGTATTATTGAACTTCCTGCTGATACTCCTATCGGTATTCCGGCTGCAGAAATATTAAATATCGACCCGGTTATTGAAATAGCTATCACACCTAACCGTGCAGAATGTTTGGGTGTTCGTGGTGTTGCTCGAGATTTGGCTGCTTCCGGTTTAGGAACACTAAAACCTTTAACCATTAATAAAACTCCGGCATCTTTCCCCTGCCCGATTAAAATTGAAGTTAAAGATTTTGATGCGTGTCCCGTATATACCGGTCGTTATATAAAAGGAGTTAACAATAAAGCAGAAACGCCTAAATGGATGAAAGACAGATTATCCGCAATCGGATTACATTCCATTTCACCGTTAGTAGATGTTACAAATTACCTTAACTACGATTTAGCTCGTCCGTTACACGTTTTTGATGCTGATAAATTGTGTGGTAATTTGACAATCAGAATGGCTGAAGAAAATGAAGCATTCACATCACTGGAAGGAAAAGAATATCAACTTGATACTCAAAGTCTTGGAATTTGTGATGTGGAAGGTGTCCAGTGCTTGGGCGGTGTGATGGGCGGTCTGTCAAAAGGCTGTTCCGAAGATACGGTTAATGTTTTGCTTGAAAGTGCAACTTTCAAACCGCAGTGTATTGCAAGAACCGGTCGTAAATTTCAAATAGAATCGGACTCTCGTTATCGTTATGAACGCTGGGTTGATCCTAATTCAAATATCTTGGGCTCTGATTATGCTACTGCTTTGATTTTAGAAATATGTGGCGGTCAAGCTTCTGAAATTGTAGTTTGCGGTGAAGAAAATTATAAATCTGCTCCGGTCGAATTACACTATGAACGAGTTAAAACTTTGGCCGGTATTGATGTTAGCAAAGATGAAATTATTCGTATTTTATCAGCACTCGGTTTTAATCTTACTGACAAAGGAGAAACAGTTGAAGCAGTTTCTCCGAGTTGGAGAGGTGATATTGAGTTTGAAGCAGACTTGGTGGAAGAAATTGTTCGTATAGTAGGACTGGACAATATTCCCGCCGTTTCTCTACCTAACGATAAATTACCTAAACAAACATTGAGCGATACTCAAAGCAGGGTTGTTACAGTAAAACACGAACTTGCTTTGCGAGGAATGTTTGAAACAGTAACTTGGAGCTTTACCGACTCAAAATTAGCTCAACCTTTCCGCAAAGGGAAAGAACCTGTCTTATTAATGAATCCGATTGCTTCCGAATTAGATGAAATGCGTCCTTCCGTATTGCCTAACCTTTTGTTAGGCGCTCGCAATAATATCGCAAGAGGAGTAAGCGGTTTGGCCTTGTTTGAAGTAGGTCCGGAATTTTATGGCCGTCGTCCGAAAGAACAAGGAACCGTTGCTACCGGTATTCGTTATGGAATGACATCAAAAAAACATTGGTTAGATAATGAACGTGCTTATGATGTTTTTGATGCTAAAGCTGATGCCTTAGCTGCTATTGCTGCCGCTAACGGACCTTTTGAGAATGCACAAGTTACCACCGATGCTCCGGAATATTATCATCCGGGCAGAAGCGGAACTTTGCGTTTAGGTAAAAATGTTTTAGCTTATTTCGGTGAGTTACACCCTGCTGTGTTAAAAGCTTATGACATAAAAGGACGTGTTATGGCATTTGAAGTATTTTTGGATAATATTCCTTTGCCGCGAGGCGGTTCCGGAAAGTCTAAAAAGAAACTTGAACTTTCAAGTTTACAAGCCGTTGATAAAGATTTGGCCTTTGTTGTAAACAAAGATGTTCCGGCCATAAACATTATTACTGCAGCTAAAAATGCCGATAAGGAACATATTGTCGACGTTCGTATTTTTGACGTATTCGAAGGCGGTAATTTGCCGGAAGGCAAAAAGTCTGTTGCTATCGGATTAACTTTCCAACCTAAAGAAAAGAGTTTTACCGATCAAGAATTGGAAGGCTTGATGAAAAAAGTTATTCTTGAAGTTGGCAAAAAAACAGATGCTGTTTTAAGACAATAGCAAAGCAAAAACTCGGGATTTTAATTAATCCCGAGTTTTTTATTATTTTATTTTCCTGACACTTACCGTCATTGAAATTGTATGTTTCTCTTTTGACGGGAGTGTAACAAAACAATCTCCGTTATTAGCCGGCTCAACACAAATAAAGTTTTTATATTGTTCAGGACTCATTTCGGCATAATCTCTATCAGGGTTCCAAACAACCGTTGTATTTGATCCTGTTTTTTCCAAAGTAATAATTCTGTTTAGTTCTTTATCTTCTATTTCTACATTTCCGGTATGATTTATAAAAGCTGAGTCAAATTCACTTTTAATTTGCAAATCTTTTTCTAAATCATAAACTTTTCCGTCAAGAGAGCTTTTATATCGGCAACCGGAAAGCCCTTTTATTATGGTATCATCACGAGAAAAAACATTAAAATATGCGTGTAGAGCTTCGCTAAACATAAATTCATTATCGCCATTATTGGTTGTTTCAAGTTTACATTCGAGCTTATCCGTAACTTTGATAAACAATTTTGCGCTTACATCTACACCATATTTTGCATCAGGTATCAAAAACAGCTCTGCTTCCATTTTTGTTTCATCTACCCAAATACTGCCTACACTCCAATTTGACAGACGAGCAAATCCGTGGCGAGGAAGATTATTATTCAATTTTTCTTCAGCAAAACGAGGCCAACACACGGGTATTCCACCTCTGATAGCTTGCACATTGTCAAATTTATTTAAATCACCCAACCAAAAAATATCTTGTTCTTCACTCTTCGGACGATATGACACAATATTGCCGCCAAAAAGAGAAATTTTACACTCGGCAACAGAATTGCTTAAAGTTATAATGCCATTTTTTTCAACACTCATTTTTTTACCTTTTTGTTATTCTTTTCAATAAAATTATTTTTATCATCATCCCTAATATGTTTCAACTTTTTTGTTATTAACTATTTTTAATCTTCTTATCTATGTCAGCTATTGACATTTCTAATTAATAAAATTCTTGTAATATAAAAAAACTTACATAAAAATATACAAATAAAGTTCTTGTATTTTATAGAAAGTATGGCGATGAAAGAAATAGTAGGTAAATATAATAAAGCAAAAGTTTTTACAGATATTATGGATAATACCTCAATTGAACAAATTAAAACTTTGTGCGACCAAGAATTTACTCAAGGCAGTTTGATACGTATTATGCCCGATGTTCATGCCGGCGCCGGTTGTACTATCGGTACAACAATGACAATCAAAAATAAAATCGTTCCGAATTTAGTAGGTGTTGATATCGGATGCGGGATGGCAACCTGTGTTTTGAAAGAAAAAGATATCGACTTACAAAAACTCGATAAATTTATATACTCCTCAATTCCTGCCGGCATGAACATTAGGGAAACCCCTCATAAGTTTATAGAAAATATAGATTTAGAGAGTTTGCGTTGTATAAGTCAAATAAATAAAAATCGTGCAATTCACAGTATGGGTACATTAGGCGGCGGGAATCACTTTATTGAAGTAAGTAAAGATGATGAGGGCTATATTTATTTAGTTGTCCATTCCGGTAGTCGCAATTTGGGAAAACAAGTTGCAGAATATTATCAAGAGGAAGCATATAAACACCTTAATAAAAACTCGTCAGTTCAAATTGAAGAAACCATACAACAGCTAAAAAAAGAAGGTAAACATTCTGAAATAGAAAAAACTGTTAATATGTTAAAATCACAACATATTTCTAATATCCCCAAGGCTTTAGCTTATGTAGAAGGAAAATTGTTTGATAATTATATTCATGATATGAAAATTGTTCAACAATACGCAACTTACAATCGCAAAGCAATGATTGAAGATATTATAAATGCTCTTAATATCAATGTTGAAGACAGTTTTACAACTATTCATAACTATATTGATACAGAAGCAATGATTTTGCGAAAGGGCTCTGTTTCTGCTAAAGCAGGAGAAAAACTGTTAATACCGATTAATATGCGTGACGGAAGTTTAATTTGTATCGGTAAAGGAAATCCCGATTGGAATTATTCAGCACCGCACGGCGCCGGAAGATTATACAGCAGAATACAGGCTAAAAAGATTTTCAACATCGAAGAATTTAAACGAACAATGGAAGGAATTTATACTACATCCATAAACAACGATACCCTTGATGAATGTCCGATGGCATATAAAAACATGGATGATATAGTTAAAAACATTACTCCTACGGCTGAAATTGTTAAAATCATTAAACCGATTTATAACTTCAAAGCCGGAGAAACTACAAACTTAAGAAGGAAAAAATAAAAAGGAATAAATTATGAAACAAAAGATACGTGATTTATTAAAAAATATTGAAAAAGAATATGGCATAACCATCTTGTTTGCGATAGAAAACGGAAGCAGAGCATGGGGAATGGATAGTAAAGACAGCGACTACGACGTGCGTTTTGTGTTTTATCGTCCGCTTAAAGATTACATAAGCCTAAATAAGCCGGAAGATGTTATTACCCTTGCCTATGATGAAAATTTTAATCCTCATGAGGTACAAGGTTCTCTTGTCGATATGTGCGGATTTGATATTTTCAAATATCTTAAACTGTTATCTTCGTCAAACCCGACAGCTATAGAGTGGCTAAACTCTCCGATAGTATATTTGGGAAATAATAATATTGTGCTCAAAGATTATATGAACATAAACTTTAGTCAGGAAAAACTTTTTTATCATTATTTTTCTTTATTCAAGAAATCTTATCACTTTGATATAGAAAATGACAAATTGAGATCATACAAAAAATACTTGTATGCTATGAGAGGTTTGTTAAATGCCCAATACGTATATGAATTTGATAAAGTTCCTCCTCTAAAAATGAGAGATACAATTGCGGAATTTTCTAAGATATTACCCAAAGACGTTATGTCAAAACTAAATGAAATTATTGATATAAAATTGCAAGGTTTAGAAAAAGATACAGTTCTTAATATTCCTATTTTTGATGAGTTTTTCAAAAAAGAGCTTGAAAAAACATATTCTTCGTTCAATAAAAGGGAGATTGACAAACAACTGTTTGACAGATATTTACAAGCTTGTTTAGGGATATAAAATGGAAATATGGGATTTATACGATAGATATAGAAATATTATCGGCGAACATATCAGAGGTAAAGAACTGCCGGAAAACGGTTTTCATTTGGTAGTTCATATATGGGTAAAAAACTCTAAAGGACAATATTTAATCAGTCAACGTTCAGAAAGCAGAAAATCTAATCCGTTGATGTGGGAATGTTGCGGAGGCTCGGTATTAAAAGGTGAAAACAGCCTAAACGGAGCTTTACGAGAAGCTAAAGAAGAAGTCGGAATCGAATTACAACCGAATAGAGGAAAAATCATTTTTTCAAGGATTAGAGAGTATGTGAATGGTGAAAAATTTAATGATATTTTAGATGTGTGGCTTTTTGAATATGATGGAGATATAAACTTAAACAACGCAACAACAGATGAAGTCGAGCAAGCAATGTGGCTTTATCCGAATGAAATTAAAAAACTGTATGAAGAGCAAAAATTAGTTCATACATTAGATTATTTTTTTGAAAAGATAGATTTATCTTAGTTTCTTTTTGATTTTATCAAAACACATCTGAGCGCCGACACTAAACTTTTCAATTTTGTTTCTCTTAGGTTTGCCTAAGTTAGGTTCTGCATATTTACGCAGTCTTTTAATTTTTGATTTTAATTCACTTTTTTGTTTAGCAGAATCATGGGTTAGGCCGTGAATAGCTCCCCAATATATTTTACCATTATTCTCAGCTATTTCGTATATTGTTTTAAAAACATCAGAAACTTGTGAATTTGCCAGGGCATTGTTATTACCAAACTCTCGATATTGACAAACCAAATCTTTTGTACCAGGTAGAGGCTTTTTTTCGATAGAATTTAAAACTCCGTTTACCAGCACATTTCCCATCATTCCTATAAGAGCCTGACTTGATTTTATCGGATTATTTTCTGTAATCCAATTGTTTTGAGATGTCGGTTTTAGGTCATATAATATTTCTTTTCTTTTAGTAAAACTCCAAATAAAATTATGACCATCAAGTTCATCTATCATAAACGACGGAACAACAAAAACCTCTCCCTTTTCTTTTGGAAAATAGCTTATTTGAAGTCGATTATTATTATTGAGTTGTTGTATATTTCTTTGAAAATTATTTCCGTGTCGAACAACCATATCTTTTGCGCAACAAAAAGAAATCATCGTCGATTTAGAAACACCGAGCGGACAATACGGAGCATAGGCTGTACATAGCATTTGTTTTTGAATCCCTGCTCTTTCTTCTTTCGAATATCCTAATTCTTGCATTCTGTGTTGCATTTTTTCTTCCAGCTTTAAGAAACTGTACGCTCCGTGGCAATGAGCAAAAATTGTCAAATTTCTAACCCGTTTGCAAGCTTCATCATAAGGGAGCTTTTCCCCTTTTTCATTAGAAATCCTGTTTTCAAAAAATCTATCAAAGATATCGTCTATATATTGAGGATTAATGAGTTCTTTATCTGGTCGTTTATTTGAAGAAGTGTTGTTTTTAGTTCCTCTATTATATTTGTGCATCAATAAATTGCGTGCTTCTTGCTTATTTTCATAAAATTTAACACCAAAGTCATAAACAACTATACAAGCGTCGACTTCTTTTTCACATCCTCTTGTTTCTAATAATTCAACTATTTTTTTCAGTTGAGCATTTGCTGCAGAGTCAAAACTGGTTCCATCTCCAGGTAACATCAAAATACAAGGTTTATTGACATCGGGGGTAAAGTCATACCAACCATAAGGATTTTCCTGAGTTTTTGCACCTCTGGTTTTATATGTACTATTACTTATTTTTTCTTCTGCCATAGTCATTTTATTTATTTTTCCTATATTGCGGTATTATATATAAAATTCGCTTTTCTGTCAATGTTATCTACATAAAATACAAGCCTCGCAACTGCGAGGCTCATATATTACACATAGTTAATCAGCAAACGAGAATGACCGGAATCTTCATGAGGATATCCGCCTCCATAAGCGGTTACAGTCATTGTGGAGCCATTAGTCAATGTCATTGCAACCTTACCTCTATCAAATGCAACTTTGTGGCACTCGTAGAAAACAGGATAGCGAGATTGGATGATAACCAACCATGAACACTGCATCGGATACTTAGCAGGAACAAGATACAACTCGTCGGAACCTCCAACCATCATCGGAGTAATTTTAGTGTCGGCGATTTTTGTTCCTTTGTAACAGATTTCTCCTCTTGTGATGGAAAAATCTCCAACTTGATAATCACACTGAATTAACATAACGCAAAAAATACCATGTCCTTTGGCATGGGGTCTTAAAATAGTATTCGTAGTAATATGATTTCTATGTCCGGAGTTTAGCCTAAAATAAAAAATAGTCAACTTAATCTTTTTGATTTGATTGTATTTTATTTGTCAAAATATTATTAAAATTCTGCGGTGTTTTAATAAAATCAATTAAGTCTTCTACGGTATCAATGTTTGATATATGAAAATTGCCATCAGTTCTGCTTACAAAACATAAGGCATGAGCGTCTGAATTATAAAACTTTCTTTTTCCCTTTAACTCTGCAGGAATTTCCCTATCTCTTTTATTTTTATGTGTTTCATCGCTAAATAAATATTGTCCGCTATTTTGAAATTCGTAACCATCGGAATAATCGCTATGACAATGTAAATTAATTTTCATCACGTTTCTGCCAATATTTAATTATTGTGATATAGTACCACAGCAAAACAAAAATATAAATAAAAAAGTACCGAACATTGTCGGTACTTGTGATACTTTCCAACAGCTATTCATCAATATCCTTGAGAATTTTAGCTGCTTTTTCCGTAGGGTAATAGTTTCCGTCTTTTCCCTTCACTATTTTTCCCTCTGCAATTTGACGTTCAACGGCCCTTTGTTGCATTTCTATTTCTGCAGGAGAAGGTTTTACTGCACCGGCAAGAGTTTCTTCTGCAACCGCCGATAAAACAACCGTGTTGCCAACTTTGACCCATTTGTCTGAACGTGGCTTTTTTCTGATTTTAGTTCCCATAACATTAAAGATTTTTAGGGGGTGAACATATAATATCTAAATAAGATTACTGTAGTTCAACTTGTATCACAAAACATAATTTGTGTCAACAAATCACATCTGCTCAAGCAAGCTTCTATAAAAATTGATTACAGCTCTTACTCTGGGAATATCTTTTGATTTCTTTTTGGCAACCAAATATACCATCGGAGCTTTGTCACACTTAAAATTATCTAAACAAACCAATCCTTCCCGATTAAAACGTAATGGCATAATTGCAATTCCTCCGCCACAACGGACGATTTCTGTAGCAGCATAGGTCGAATTTGTTACAAATCTTGTATGTTTTGCCTTCTTCTCAATTTCTTTCCACTCTTTCATAAAATTGCTCAATTGAACTCTGGTAACAATCCAATGGTTTTCAAGCATATCTTCAAAATCTTTGGGATAGCCGTGTCTGGCTAAATATTCAGGAGATGCAAAATATCCGCATTCAACTTTTTTTGCGTATAAAATCACAACTTCATTATTATTGGGAGGTAAAAATGTTATACCAATATCTGCATCCATATTTCGAAAATCGGTATTATCTATAAATGTATTACTTATTATATTAATCTCAGGATAATCCTCATAAAAATCTTTTATACTGGTAGGAAGTAAATTTGTTGATACACTTAAGGGCATACTGACTACGACATCGCCTTTTAAATCTTTATTGAGAAAATCTTCGTTATATATTTTATTGAAAATATCTTCAATTATGTGAGCATGACGCACCAAATCTTTACAACGCATTGTTAAACGAGAGCCTTTACTGTCATTAATGACCAGTTCATATCCGACTTCTTCTTCAAAAAGAGCAATATATTTATTTATCGTATCTATTGATATTCCCAATATTTCCGATACTTTTCTTTTTCCGCCCAACTTATCTATTGCCGCTAAAATAAACAAAGCTTGTAAACTTATAAAATTCTTTTTTCTAATCATTAGTCCATACTTATCTGCAAATTAAACTACTGCTGTATATTATATTGTTCTAATATGATAAAAAACAAGGGGGAATATAAAAAATATTTGCAAGATGGTGAAAAATATATAGTATTTAATCATAATATCATTAACGATAGGAAAATAAGTTATGATTAATAAAAATGAATTTCCGATTTTAGAATTTGATAATAATAAAAATGCAAAAATTACTCCTCAGCTGTTAGAAGAACGTCCGTATTTAGGAATAGAATACGGAGTAATATGTTTTGATATAAAAACTAAAGAGAATTTTATAAAAAATTATCCGTCGGAAATTATCGGAGAAGTTTGTGGATGCGGAATTGAGTCGCAAAATATTTATAAGGTAAATTTTGAAGAAAATGACATTGTTTTAATTCAGGGAATTATCGGTGGACCTTTAGCTGCCGCAGTAATGGAAGACTTGGTTGCCTTCGGATGCAAAAAAGTTATCGCAGTCGGCAGTGCCGGTGTATTAAATAAAGAAATTGCAAGAGGACATCTGATTGTTCCTACCGAAGCTCTAAGACATGAAGGAACATCTTATCATTATGTACCCGCTTCCCGTTATATTAAACATAACCCGGAAGTAATAAAAAATGTCACTGACTTTTTAGCAGAGAATAAAATTCCTTTTGTTTGCGGAAAAACTTGGACCACAGATGCAATTTATCGAGAAACGGAAGATTTAGTTGCAGAAAGACAAAAGGAAAATTGTATATGTGTAGAAATGGAAAATGCAACTTTTGGTGCCGTTGCTCAATATCATAATATAAAATTTGCACAAATTTTATATGGAGCAGATTGTCTTGACGGGAAAATGTGGAACCGACGTGACTGGAAAAGTGATGAAATTCGTCAAAACAGCAAATATGAACTATTAAAATTAGCAATGCGGTTAGTAACAAAAATTGATTAATTAAAGCCCTCTTTTGAGGGCTTTAATATTTTATGCCGAAATAACCGGTTTGGTAATTTTTCTGTATATATATACGGCAATAGGTACCCCTAACAACATTCCCCACATTCCGATAACACTATGGGCTATGTATAAGATTATAAGTGTCATAACCGGATTGATGTGCATTACCGAAGATACAATTCTCGGGTTTAGCACATAAGCCTCAAGCATGTGAATCGCAATAATCATAACCACCGCCCAAAGTCCTAAAGTTATACCACCGCTATTAATTGCCATCAATATTATCGGAACTGATGAAATAAACATTCCCAAAACAGGAATAAGCCCACACATAAATACTATCGTACAAAGTAGTGCAATTCCTTTAACCTCCAAAATGTACAAACATATTGCGGTTAAAATTGTATTTACGGCAGAAATAATAAGCTGAGCTCTAAAATTTTCTCCAACAACTTTGGCAAACAATACAATACTGTCAGAAGTTTCACGATATGATTCTGCCAAACGTGTAAAACGCAAACCACGAACTCCTCGAGAAAAACGAGGTAAATCCAGCATAATTAAAAAGCTGAACAACATTGCCAGGAAAAACCATCCGACATAATGGAAAAGTTTTTCCATTAAACCACGTAGTATATTCCACGCACTAACCAAGGCTGTTTCAGGTAGCATAATACTTTTTGCTTGTTCCAATAGAGGAGCCAGCATTTCATTGTCGCCCCAATTTGAGTTTACCCAATTTTTAAGAGTACGAATACTGTTAGGTAATTGTTCGGTAAAATTTATGGTCTCAGATAGTAAATGCGGCGGGATAATCGCAAGAAATGCAACCACTCCAAGCAAAAATAAAATATAAACCGTGACCACAATTTTTTTACGGCTCCAGCGAAATTTTCGACGAATAACGTGAGTTATACTCGAGGTTATAAAGCACATGATAAAGGTTATAAATACCAACCCGAACATATCTCTAAACATGTATAAAAGTGAAAGGAAAACAGCCCAAATAAAATAAGCTCGATTTACTTTAAGAAATTCTGAAATATTAAATGTCATAGCTACAATTCCATACCTAAATTTCAAATATGACCCAATATAGCATTTAATTATTTAGAAATTATTTATCTTTCCCCATCAATGCAATGATTTTTGCCTTAAAATAATTTTCGGTCAGTTTTTCCTGAAAAGCTTTTTCTCCGTTTTCATATTTATATTCTTCTAACTTATCTAAATAAGTCATTTGTTTATATTTTTTTTGTCGCAAATAGGCATACATATTTTTATGACGTTTAGGAATTTTATCATATATTTCTTGTTCACGAGCAGAAATATATTTCCAAAAATCATATCCGTTTATAGTAAAAATTTTCTTCATTGTTTCTTCGTGAATTTTTTTATTTTCTTGAGTAGCCATATATGGAGCATTTTCTAAATAATACTTTGTGCGGGAAAAGTTATTTTCTTCATATAAATCATATTTATCATGCATCCATGAGTCAAAAACACCATTTGCTATAAATTTCAGCTCATCTTCCGAAATCCGGCCCATTTTCGGATAAACCGCACCATCCCAAACGGCATCTTTATAAAATTTAAAACGATGTGTAATGTAATTTATATCTCGATTGTGTTTTACATAATTTCGGCGTTGTTCGAGGCATTGTGCAATGTTTGCCGAAATTTCATCCAAACAATTTTCCGCAAATTTTATCGGATAAGAGTTCCAATTTCTCATCCCCGATTTCATATTCAGATAGTGCTGATATTCATGTCTATATGTGCAATTATAGCTATCATTATATACGTCCATACGTTTTTGCAGTTGAGGATTATCGGTAATAAATTCTCTAACCGTTAACATATCATAGTTATGCACACCCATTGATGGCATGTGAAATAAGCTATCGCGCTCGCCAATACGATATATATAGTCATAATTTTCGTCATAAGAAACATATACGGTATCAACTTTTTCCGATAATTTAACATTTTTTATATAAGCATGAGCAACACTATCTCTTTTAGAAACATCACACAAACTATCAACATTCAGAGAATTGCCGTTTTTATCTATATATTGCCAACTTCCGTTATCATAGCTTAAATTGTCGTAAAACTGTTGCATTGAGATAGTATCTTTACCGACAACAACCTGAGTTTTGCTAAATTCCGGAGCATTATCGGTTGCAATATTTCGCAAATATGTATAGCCGGAAATCCCCATTAAAAGGCATCCGGCAAATATACCTACTCTTTTTGCAACCTTATTTTTCAATTTTTTACCCTTCTTATCATTATTTACATTGAGGTTTATTATCTTTACATCCTGCAATTTTCAATTTTTGTCCTTCTGTTTGCATATTTGCAACAATCGGAATATTTTCTTTTTCCATTAGAGACAACTGATTCATCATCTTATTTATTGAAGGGTGATTAAGATAATAAGGATCACATTCTTGATTTGTCGCCTTATTATAATTAATTATGAATTTTTTCAAATCTGTTGCAGTAACATCTCTATAATTTTTTGCTCTATATTGGTATAATGACAGTTCTTCACAAACTCTTTCATCTATTTCTTTTTGATTAGAGCATGGTTTTAGCGGACCTTGTACATAATCAAAACCGAGTTTTTCACAACCGAATTTTTTCTCTATTATATCAATTCTTTTTTGTGGTGCCATACAATCAATCATCGGGTCCGGATTATTTTCATCATATTTAACTTTTTCGGGATTGTTTGCATCCCAAAAAATCGCTTTTAATGGCTGCTTGTTGATTTTGATATTGAGATTTTGCACTTCTTTTTCAATATATTCACACATTTCAATTCCGTGCAATTCTTTTGCATATTTTTTGTCTCTGACAATATATTCGATTAACCCGCAATTACTGTCATCCATAAGCCTACAGCAAATAAATCCCATTATTTCAGGATTATCTTTATCTAAATTACGACCGAAAACAGAAAACAACTGCTGACCTTTTTCTCTACCGCTTTTTAAATTACTTAACCAAAGAGATATATCCTCGCGTTCACTGGGAATGGGAAATGTATCGTTATATATCCCCTCATAAACAATTCTCAACAATTTTTCCGCATCGAGTTTATCAATAGAATTTTCGGTTTCAAAAGCATCATTAAAATTCACATATTCTATATCGGAAGCATTGCGTGATTGAAATGGCTTTGAAATACTCATAATAAAACTCCGTATTAAATTATTATAATGTTTTATATTATACATATTAATATTTTTGTCAATACTGACAAAAAACTTTACATAAATAAAAAATGGTGCTGGTATTGAACTAATTTAGATTATTCTGAATATATGATGTCTATTATCACCCGTTCAAAGAGTTCCGATAGGTTCTGCTTTGATTTATGGTCATTTGTTGGAATTTTTACAGTTCTAATAAATGTTGCTTCTTGCATTATGTTGTTTTGGGTACCTACAATCACTATCGCACAGATAGTTTGGGTTGTTTTGGTTACTCTCATAACGATATATGCCTTCATTAAGAAGGAACGTTCCGAATTAATGCTGATGCAAATGATGTTCACTTATGCAACATTTGCAGCAGTAATCATATGGTTAACGACTTCTTTTTGGTGGTGTCTTATACCAATTGGTTTAGGTTCTTTCATTGCTTTTTCTATAGCATTTGAAGATGACTTTGAAGGAGGCGTTGCCATTTGTGTATTATGCACTATGGTAGTTATGTTTATGTTTGCTTGCGGTATGCGAATAGACGTAAAAAACTACGATAAGGCACATGAGGCACAGGAGCTTGTTACTATCAACAATATTGGCAGCAATGTCATGTTTGTTGAAGGACAGGATGAACCTTTGCGTTTTTCTCATTCAAGACAAGTTTCTGAACTTGAGCTTAAAAAGGGAGACGTTGTACGTATACTTCGTCACCCTAGGAACGAGAACAAGGTTTTATCTATGTCTGTAGTTGAGAGAAGGAGTGAGTAATCACTCCTTTTTCTTTTTTAATAATGTTTAAAAGAAAAAAGCCTTGATTATCAAGGCTTTTAGATGGTGCCGCTTACGTGACTTGAACACGTGACCAACTGATTACGAATCAGCTACTCTACCAACTGAGCTAAAGCGGCTCTATAAAGATTTAACCACCTCAATAAAGTGATTCCCTCTTTCAATAAAGTTTTTATAAAATCCGAAACTCGGACTTGTCGGAGTGAACAAAACCGTTCCTCCTCCTCTTTTTTGCAATAAATCATAAGCGGTTGCAACAGATTTTTCCAAACTATCCCCCTCTATTAATGTAAAATCTGCTCTTTTTACATTTTTGCGGATTGTTTCTGCAATTTTCGGACCGGTTTGAAACAGTGTTATAACCGCTTTGACCTTATCATTATCTTCAATACATTTGGCATAATCGTTGTAGTCTTGCAAATTATCCTGACCTCCGGAAATAAGCACTAAATTTCCGCTAAAACTTTTTATGGCGCCGATTGCAGCTTCCGGAGCGGTTGAAATACTGTCATTTATAAATGTAACATTATTTTTGGTTGCAACCTTTTGCAAACGATGGGGTAACGGTTCAAAATTTTTCAAAATTTCCACAGCTTTGTATATATCTAAACCTAAATATTTTAATATGCTGAACACACCGGATAAATTATCTAAATTGTGATTACCGCTTATTTTAAGCTCATCAATATTCAATAACTTATCATTTTTATAATATAAATCTTTATCTTCGGCATAAAAAGTATCTTTAGTATTATATAATTTTCGATTAGAAATATCTTTCGTATACTCCATTAATTGTTCATTGCGTTCATTAATAAAAAATACTTCATCGCTTTTTTGATTGGCAACTAAATGAATTTTATCTTTGCAATAATTTTCGTGTCCGTTATGCCACTCGCTATGCACATAAAACAAATTGGTAAACATTGCAATATGCGGAGAAACAGTCAAATCAGAAGCTTGATAACTTGAAATTTCAGCAACAACAAAGTCATATTCATCATCTATAAGTTCAATTAGCGGACGACCGATATTTCCGCCTAATCCGACTTTATAACCAAATTCTTTCAACATAAAAGCCAAAGCACTTACACTTGTACTTTTACCTTTTGAACCGCTAATTGCTATCAATTTACAATTTTTACGACTATGCTTAATTTCATTTAAGCATAAATCGGTTACCGAAGTTGTTTTGTTTTTATGTTTTTGTAATTCTGATTTATAAATACTGACCCCCGGAGAACGAATAATTATATCAACCTCATCTAAAACCGGTGCGATTTCTTCTCCCGTAAACAATGGATATTTTTCAAATTCCGAAGGTTTTTCACATATTGTATCATTAACCATTACAATATTATCAGTAACTTTATGAGATAGCAAATAATTGATTATCTCTTTACCTTCTGCCCCTAATCCCCAAACTGCGACTTTTTTATTATATAAATTACTTATTTTCATCTTCTGCCTTCTTTGGTTGAGTTTCTTGCATTTTTGATGATTTCTTGCCACGAGCATAGAATTGGTTTGAAGTTTTGGATGCAACATCACTACCTTGGTGAACCACCATTTGAGTAAACGGAATTTCAATACCTTCTTCAATAAAACGACGATTTATTTCAAAACGTAATTCACTGGGAATTTCCCACCCTTCCCAAATATCATTACTATAGCCTCGTAACTCAAAATCTAAACTACTGGATCCAAAGTTTTGAAACAAAACATACGGAGCCGGTTTTTTTAAGACTTTTTTGTTGGCATTTGCGCATTCTAACAATATTTGTTTAACTTTTTGCGTATCGGAACCATAAGCCACACCGACAGGAATCTTAAAACGCATCCAATTATTTTCGTGAGTTAGGTTTGTCAACGAATTAGATAAAATGGTCGCATTGGGGATAATTACACTTGCTCGATTGAATGTTTCTATTTCGGTAGAACGAATATTTATTTGCTTAATTTTTCCCTCTTCGCCGTTGATAACCACCCAATCTCCGACTTTTATCGGACGTTCAAATAAAAGAATAATTCCGGATACAAAATTGTTTACAATATCTTGTAAACCTAAACCGATACCTACTGATAATGCACCGGCAACCAATGCAACATTACTTAAATCGCCTCCCATTACCGCTATTGCCAAAAATCCGGCAATTATGAAACCGACAAAACCAAATCCTGAAGCTAAAGAGTGTTTTATTCCGTCTTCAATATCGACGTGAGATAGTACATTTTCCATCAATTTACGACGCAAAATTCTAACCACGGCAAGAGCTGCAAAAAATATGGCAATACCCAAAGCAATTTGAAATAATGAAATTTCAACTCCACCGATTTTAAAACCTAAAAGTAATTTTTTGATACTGTGAAGCAAAATGTCGGTAGAAACACCCCATAATGTCAATATTGCCAAAACACCTAACACAACAAATATCGGACTGATAATCATATCTAGCCAAAAGTCCATTTTTTGTAATAGTTGTCTGCGTAAATGAAGTTTTTTCACCCAAAAGTTTAACAATAATATTTTGGTTGTCAGTTCAAATACTGCCTTTCTTAAAATAAGGGTTGCAACTACTATTAAGATAGTAAACAACGTTCTGTTTATTATAAATTCTGCCAATCTGGGGTAGCCTAACAGCGAGATAACAATTACCGAAACAGCCAAAATACTGCTTACAAAAATAACTCGCAAAGCTCTTTGTGTTTTGCTATCGGTTTCAGAATTATCTTCATCGGACATATCATCATCTGCCGAAAAACTATCTTCCCAGAAAAACTTTTTAATAACCCTTACCAAACAAAATGCTTTAACAAACGTTGATATGAGTGAGATAAAATATAAAAGTTCAACCGAAGAATTTGCTTGATTGGCAATATATTCAACCATTGAACAGATACCGATTAGGAAAAAGCTTAAATAGAAGGCTTTAGTAATAGATTTTGCTTTAACGTCATCCATCGCCACCAAACGCCATTTAGGATTGTATGGAGCAAACACTACCCTTATTGCTGCATTTGATAAAAATATATAAAGAGAATAGTATAAGGCACTTGATAATACTAAACCAAAAAATCCAATAGTTAATATTTGAGTATGGATAGCCCAAAGTAAAAATCCGCCTAATAAAACAGCAGGAATTACACCATAAGCACAAGCCACAAAAAATGCGGCAACAACTTTCGTAAAATATGGCGGTATTCCTTCAAAGTCATGTTTATATCCCAATCTGCGAATTATTTTCAATCTTAAAAAGATACCTATTCCCAAAGCAACAGACACCATAAGCAATACCCAAAATACATTGGAATTTACAGCATCTTTTTGTTCGGAAGAAAGTTCGTTATACCAAGTAATCGGTGATTTTAATATACTAAATCCGAAATTAACAAATTCACCGGTAGCATGTAAAAAGTTGCGAGGATACACTATCGGATCTTGATAAACGAGCAAGTTATTAATCAAAACTTGTTTGCGAATTGTAGAAATAAGGTTTGTTAATTCATCAGTTCTGTGAATTAACAAATCGGCTTCGGCTATTCGCCCTTTTTGATATATAAGTTCTTCGTTATATTCTTTTCTTTTTTGGGCAATATGCGGTAATTCTTCCTCACCGTCTTTAGGCATTTCCCCTAAAGATTCTAAACGCTTATTAATTACATTTAAATCCTTATCGTGGTTGCTTCTGCTTTCATGCAGTTGCCCCCTTGTTGTGCTCAGATAAGAAACATAATTTTTAATTGTTTGAGAATCTGCCGTCGTTGACTTTAATGTTTCTTCAATTACATTAAGTTCTTTGCTTATGGCATTATAATCGGGTTCTACCGCCACAGAACTGACTACAAAAGTTTGTGCATCTACTTCTTTCTTGGCCATATTATCTTCTGCTTTTACGGACAAAGCAAAAAAGGTCAGTAATATACACATAAAATATGACATTTTTTTCATTTTGCAGTCTCCTCTGCTTTATTATTTCATCCATAAACGAATAATTTTATATACATTTCCGGCTACACCAAAACGTAAATTATCAGCTGCACACCAATAACTAAAACCATTTTCTACCGATACATCTTGACGCAATCTGCTGACATAAACTTCTATTTCGCCTTGAACATCATTAAGAGTAACATATCCCCCCTTAACTTTTTTATCAAAAACGATAACATCTTTTGTTTGCTTCATTAATTTTTCAACATCATCAACATCTACATCGTCTTCACATTCAACATTAACATAAGCAGCATTACCGATAAAAGCAGGTATAAAAGCACAGTTAGCATGAACTTTTACATCTTTTCCCAAAACTTTTTTAGTTTCGGCATTAATGCTCCATTCATATTTAGTTTCATCCCCTATAAAATCTTCAACTTGAGGAATTACATTGAACGCAATCTGTTTTTCAAAAACTTTTTGATTATCCGCCAAACTTTCATTCATAAAAATTTTGCGAGTTTGAGAAAACAACTCGTCCATTCCTGCTTTTCCGTAAACAGAAGTTGAGGTATATGTAGATACAACCAAACGGGTAATGTTATATTTTTTATCAACTTCTACCAAGGGCAATAAAATTTGTGTAACTGCCGCCGACGGAACACTTACCAAATTGCGTGTTGCATTTTTTAATTGCTCATCATTTACACCGGCAACAATCATCGGAACATCACTATCACTGAAAAAGTGGGTTGTACAATCAATTACTTTTACCCCTTTAGCCAAAGCCTTGCCGACAAATCTTTTAGAGATTTCCTCACTGCTTGCAAAAACAGCTAAATCAATGCCTGAAAAATCGAAGGTATCAAGATTATGTACATCGATTTCATCATCTTCTCCGTAAGAAACCGTAGCCCCCAGTAAAGCCTTTGGCTCAAGAGCCACAATATCAGAAACTTTATAGTTTCCGTCTGCCAAAAAATTTAATACTTCTCTACCTATGCTTTCTTCTGCACCGATAACAGCTATTTTGCTCATTTTTATACCTCTCATCCCATAAATTTATTATTCTAACTCTGCCAAACGTTGAGCCTGGTCTTCTGCTAACAAAGCATCAACAATTTCACCTAATGCATCACCGGATACAACTTCTTCCAGTTTGTATAATGTTAAATTAATTCTATGGTCGGTTACTCGTCCTTGCGGATAGTTATATGTACGAATACGTTCAGAACGATCACCGCTGCCCACTTGCAATTTTCGACGTTCGGAATAGGCAGAATCAATAGACGTCTTTTGTTGATCATATAATTTTGCACGAAGTTGGCGCATTGCTTGTTCTCTGTTTTTAAATTGTGAACGCCCGTCTTGGCATTGAACAACTGTTCCGGTAGGAATGTGAGTGATACGAACAGCTGATTCTGTTTTATTAATATGCTGTCCGCCTGCACCTGACGCACGATAAACATCAATGCGTAAATCCGCCGGATTAATTTCAAAATCCACTTCTTCAATTTCGGGTAAAACTGCAACAGTTGCCGCTGATGTATGAACACGTCCTTGAGATTCCGTAACCGGAACACGTTGAACACGGTGTGCACCGGACTCGAATTTCAATTTCGAAAAAACATCTTTACCGCTGATGCTTGCAGAAGCTTCTTTATATCCTCCGAGGCCGTTTTCGTTAGTGTCTAAAGTTTCGAACTTCCATCCCTGTAAAACAGCATAACGACGATACATTTCAAACAAAACCGCAGCAAATAACGCAGCTTCATCACCACCGGTTCCTGCTCTGACTTCTAAAATAGCATTCTTTTCATCTTCTTCATTTTTAGGTAACAATAACACCTTGATTTGTTTTTCCAAATCAGGAAGCTTTTCTTTTATTTCATAATATTCTGCCGATGCCATATCTTTCATTTCTTTATCCATTTCGGCATCATTCATCATAGCCTCTGCATCCTTCATATCATTTTCGGCTTTTTTATATGCTTGAATAGCTTCAACTACCGGCAAAAGTTCTGCCAATTCTTTGTTCATCTTAACCATTTCATCGGCCGACAATCCCGGAGATGATAATAATGATGAAATTTCATCATATCTATTTACAACATTGGCTAAATTTTCTGCAAAACTCATTTTTTATTTCCTTAAAAGTTAAATTTCTCTGTATAACAAAAGGCAAAAATAGCCGATAACGACTATTTCCGCCTTGTTTTTATCCTCGCTAATGATTGTTTTTTAATATACTATCAAGGTTAATATTGGTCTTTTTATTCGGTTTTACAACCGGAGTAAGTTCGCCATTAACATAAACTTCCACACCATCAAATTTACCGACAGATAAAATTAACCCTTCTCTTTTGGGCAAAATATAGTTTTCTCCTACTTTCAAAATTCTGTTAGCATAAATTTTCTTATCATCCTTGACTTCAAACCAAGTATCTTCTTTGGTAATTCTTATCTCTATACCGTTTTTAACAACCGGATTTTCAGAAATTTTCTTTTCTTCTTGTACAACTTCTTCTTCAACTTTGTTGTCTGAAACAGGTTCATTTTTTTGAAGTTCTTTTGTTTCCTCTGTTGCTTTCTCAGAAACCGGAGTTTCTTCCTTTACAAAATATTCAACTTCAGCATTGGTGTTTGTAGTTTCATCGACAACTTCTTCTTCGATTATATTTTCTTCAACAATAGCTTCTTCATTATTGTCAGATGACAATACCCCCCAAAGCAGAGCCAACAAAATTACCGCAACAATTCCGCTTATAACATATATTTTGTTAGGTAAACTTGCTTCCGCCGGAGTTTCTTCATTAATATATGCTTTAGCATCATTCGGTTTAGCATTTATTTCTTCACGAAACAGTTGGGTAACACGAGTATTATTCAACCCCAAAAACTTTGCATAGCCATTTACAAATCCTGCTGAATAAGGCATAGGAGGTAACTCTGAATAATTACCCTTCTCAATAGCTTCCAAATATGACTTACGAATACATAATATTTGAGATACTTCTTCCAAACTCAATTCTTTTTTCAGTCTTTCGTGATATAATACAGCTCCAATTTTATCATTATTGGTTTCTTGAAGCTGTATAATTGTCGTCTTGCTTACTATTTTTTTGGAGGTTGAAGACGTTTTTTTAGGAGTTTTAATTTCTTCAGACACGAATTTTTTCCTTACCATAATTAAACTAACTGTTTTTAACACATCTTTTAATAAATTTCAATACCGTGATCATAGGCATATGAAATTAATTGCGGGCGTAAAGTTGACTTTGAACTTTTTAATAAAAGTTGCATATAATCCGAAAGTTCCGCAATATTAACACTTCTTATCATGCTCTTAACTTTGCCAAACGCAGAACCGCTGCAAGAAAGATTTTTATATCCCAATCCTAACAAGGCCAAAGCCTCTATCGGATTAGATGCCATCTCTCCGCAAACCGAACAATAAACACCATATTCATCAGCCTTATCAATAATCGTTTTCATCACGGTCAAAAAAGGAGCCGACAGAACATCATATCTTTCCAGAAGCTTCGGATTTCCTCTATCACAAGCAAAAACAAACTGGGCTAAATCGTTTGTACCTACGGATATAAAATCAGCTTTCGGCAAAATGTCGTCAAGTTGAAACAAAACAGACGGAACTTCTATCATTAGACCGACTTTTACTTTAGAAGGAACCGGTTGTCCTCTTCTTTTTTCTTTTTCATATTCCATAAACAATGTTTCTTTTGCATCTTCAAACTCGGACAAATCAGAAATCATCGGAAACATGACACATAGTTCTTTGTCCGCTGCCGACAATAAAAATGCCTTAATTTGTTTACGTAAAATTGCTCGTCTGTCCAGTGTAATTCGAATAGAACGCCAACCGATTGCAGGATTTGCTTCTCCACCATATGCCCAATATGGCAAAAGTTTATCGGAGCCGACATCAAGACTGCGGAAAATGGCTTTTTTATGACCGCATCTATCCATTAAATCTTTATAATACGAAACTTGTTTATCAACATTGGGCATAATTTCGGAAGCCATAAACGGAATTTCGGTTCTGTATAGTCCGACACCATCGCAATTTGTCGTTTCGATATAATCAAAGTCTAACGGTAATCCGACATTTATATACATTCCTATCTTTTTACCGTCCAACGTTTGGGCCGGCAGATTTCGTAATGCGGCCAATTTTCTAGCTAATTGTTCTTTTTCTGCGATTTTTTTAGCAAAATCTTTTTCAACCAAAACCGACGGATTAACAAAAACAAACCCCTCATTTCCGTCTATTGCAACTTTTTGACCGTTTTGAATTTCGGCAAATATCCCCTTAATTTTTGCCAAGACCGGAATATTTAATGCTTTGGCTACAATAGCTACGTGCATAGTCGGAGTTCCGTCTTCCAATATCAACCCTTTGATACGATTATAGTCATAATCCATCAGCTCAGCCGGTCCCATTGTTTGAGCAACAAGAATAATATCTTTTCCTTCATAACTTTTTGTTTCCTGACGATCTCCACTCAAATAAGATTGCAATCTGTCTGCCACATCTCTTAAATCGTGCAATCTTTCTTTTAAGTAGCTATCCGTACTTGCCGACAAACGTTTCCACATATCCTCATACGCACGTTCAACCGCTGCTTCGGCAGCCAAACCGCCATTGATATTTGTTGCAATTTTTTGATACCAACCTTTATCTTTGGCAAACATCCTATACGCATCTAAAATATCTACATGCTCGCCGATACCCAATTTTGTCGAGTTGAATTTATTATCCAAATCTTCGTTCATTTGTTGGTGTGCAATTTGCAAACGACGCAATTCTTTCTCTTTGTCTTCGGCAAAAATATTTGTAACTGATTGACGACGGCGATGAACAACGGCCAAACCAATCCCGTATCCTTTGTTTAGACTGACACCTTTAATTTTTTCTTTTGTGCTTAAACCTCGTGATTTACTGAGGGACTTTTTATATTCTGACATTTCCGGCGAAACAATAATTTCGGCCAAGAACATCGCAATAGTTTCAAGCAACTCGACATCTACATCAGAATATTCGGTTTCTTCGCTATAATAAACCGCTAAAACACCTATTGTGCGATTCCACTGTATGATAGGAACACCGATAAACGATTTAAAATCTTTTTCTTCCAATTCGGGACGTAACACAAATTTAGGATATAACCATATATTATTAAGTGCTAAAGAACGTTTAGTTTGAGCAATTTCCCCTATCATTCCTTCGTTAAAACGCACTCTCATCTGATGTGAGGCATCTTTGGCAAAACCGTATGTAGAAAAGAGTTCCAAGTAACTGTCATCAACAGAAACATAACAAGTTGATGCTGCTGCCTGCATAACTCCGGTAATTGTTTCCAAAATAGATGACAACTTTTGCGAAACCGGAATATTATTTTCCGTAATTTGTCGCAATTGTCTCAAAATGCCCAGTGCTTGTTTTATTGCCGGTGATTGCATAAAAATTGTCCATCTTTTCTAAATTTATGTTGTGCTTTTATTTATATTATTTATATTTAGTTCTATCAAGTTAAAATTTATACATATAAGGAGTAATTTTATGGCTAATAACTATCGTCGTGGTGACAAAGATACTCGTCCTTGGGGAACTTGGGAAGTTTTGGATTGCGGAGAAACATTTTGTGTTAAACGTATAAAAGTTATCCCCGGAGCTAAACTTTCGTTACAACTCCATCATCACAGAGCCGAACATTGGATTATTGTTAAAGGAACGGCACAAGTAACTTTGGGCGACGAAATCCTGACTAAAAAAACTGATGAGCATATTTTTATTCCGGTAGAAACAAAACACAGAATTGCTAATGAAACGACTGAAGATGTTGAGTTTATTGAAGTTCAAGCCGGAGACAATCTCGATGAAAATGATATTGTTCGTCTTGAAGATGTATACGGACGTGCCTAGTTATGACAAATTATAAAAAAGGTAAAAAAATGAATTTTTTAGATTTAGGGTTAAGCGAAAGAACAGTTAAAGCAATTAATGAAAGTGGAATTGTTACTCCGACAACCGTTCAAGTCGATGTCATTCCGGCAATTTTGGAAGGTAAAGATATTTTCACCATTGCTCCCGGAGCTTGCGGTAAAACAATTTCTTATGTTCTTCCGTTGATTGATATAATAAGTCGTAACGACGGAACCAATATTTTGATTATGACATCAGATGCAAAAAAATCAGTTATTATCTCTGATACTCTAGCGATGCTAAATCGTTTTCACGAAGAAACCGGAGATGATAACAACGAACACGAATCCGATGTTATTATCGGTTCTCCTGATTTGTTGTTGGAATTATCTGAAGATAAAAGTATTGATTTAACTAAAATCAATATCTTGGTTGTTGATGACATCAACCTTATCAAGAAAAACAAACAAACGGCTAATATGGAAAAAGTCTTGGAAATGTTGCCGGCTGATAAGCAAAATATTGTTTATACCAATCGTCGTTCTCGTGAAACACAAGATATTTTAGATAAAATACTAAAATCTCCGCAAGAAATTAAGGTAGATAAAAATAAGGAACACGAAGCACAAGAAGCTGCACCTCAAACAGAAAACAAGCAGACTTCTAAAAACGAGCAACTGTTTGATAAGGAAGCTCTTAATTTATCTAAAAAGAACAATACATTTAAGGGACATACTCCGAAGTTTTTGCTTATGCAAGGCGTATTAGCCGAAAATGATGATTAATTAATTTTAAGAAACCTATTAAAAGCACTCATATTTGAGTGCTTTTTTGTTGTTAATTCTATTAGAACTAGACCAATACATCAATCACCTTCTCACAATGCAGAGAAACAGAGCCATTTATGGTAAAAAGCAAAAAATATATAAAATTGCGATATTTTTATTATTAATTTAAAATATTTTCTATGTAAAAACAATTTGGTACGAAATAAAAAAACGTACTTTTTTTTGAGCAAAAATCAAGACCAAAAACCAAGGCTTACAGAAGAAATTTTACGTTCCAATTAAAGGTACGTTTAATTAGGGCAAACAAAAAAGAGAAAAATTATGAATAAAAACAATCAAATAGGTCGTTCCATGGTGGAAATGTTAGGTGTATTGGCGATTATAGGTGTTTTGTCGGTAGGAGGTATCGCCGGATACTCAAAAGCTATGGAAAAGTTCAAGAATCAAAAAGCTTTTGAACAATTACAAACAATATTATCTAATCTTACTCAATTGCAACTAGATAGGAAGGCGTGGGGAGAAGTAGATAATGTTACAGCTATTAGAGCTGGAATTATACCAACAGAAATGCTAAATGGAAAATCAACAGCAACTGCTACAAAAATATATAATGCTTTTAATTTACCTGTAGATTTAGGTGTATGCGATTTAATTTTTAGATTACCAGATGTATCTTCTTGTGTTTATTTCGCAACTGCAAATTGGGTAGGATATGAATTTATAATAGGTGGGTATGGCGATCATCTTGTTTCCAAAACAGAAATACCTCTATCTCCTGCTAAGGCACAACAAATTTGCAAAGAACAAATTGCAGAAGGTGAAGGGGGCGGTTATATAGAAATGTCTCCCTGCGGTTAACAAATAACAAAAAAGCTCCGAAAATTATTCGGAGCTTTTCTTTGCATAAATTTGCTAAAATTATTCAGCGTTTTTAGCTTTTGCAGTTGCAGACAAGTCGTCAGCAATACGAGCAGAACGACCACGCAAAGCACGCAAGAAGTACAATTTTGCACGACGTACTTTACCGATACGAGCAACTTCAATTTTTGCTACGTTTGGAGAATATAACGGGAATACACGTTCTACACCTTCACCGAAAGAAATTTTTCTAACTGTGAAAGAAGAGTTTAATCCGTCATTTTTACGAGCAATACAAACACCTTCATAAACTTGGATACGTTCTCTGTCACCTTCTTTAACTTTTGTGTGAACTTTCAAAGTATCGCCGGCTTTGAACTCCGGAAAGTTTTTGCCTTCGCTGAGCTTAGCAATTTGCTCTTTTTCAACTTGTTGTAAAATGTTCATAACTGTTACCTTTTCTTATAAAATATTTTGTTACTTTGTATGCTTAAACCCTTTTAGAGTCAAGATATTTTTTCCATAGGTCCGGTCTTCTTTCTTGAGTGGTTTTCATTGCCTGTTCTTTACGCCAGTTTTCAATTTTTTGATGATGACCACCGAGTAATATTTCAGGAACTTTACGTCCCTCCCATTCTGTCGGGCGGGTATATTGCGGATATTCAAGAAGATTGTCTTCAAAACTTTCCGACATTGTAGACATTGCGTTTCCCAAAACTCCGGGTAACAATCTGACAACTGCATCCAACAAAATCTGTGCAGCCTGTTCGCCTCCGGTCAGAATATAGTCACCGATGCTCACTTCTTCTATCTCATAAGCTTCAATAACACGCTCATCTATACCTTCAAAGCGCCCGCAGACAATGCTCAAATTTTCTTCCATAGTCAAACTCTTAACCATTTCTTGAGTTAAAGGTTTGCCTTTAGGACTCATCGCCAAAATTTTGCCCCCTTTATGATTTTCTTGCAATGCCCGACCTAACACGTCCGGTCTCATAACCATTCCGGCACCGCCACCGCAGGGAGTGTCATCTACAGATCCATGCTTATCAAACGCATAATCCCTGATATTAACAGTCTCAACCGACCAAATCCCCTCCTCTAAAGCTCTTCCGGTAAGGGAATAACCTAAAAAGCCGGGAAACAACTCCGGAAAGATGGTGAAAATTTTAGCTTTCAGCACCTTTTTCTCCTTCATCATCTGGCTCAAATTGCATTGAAACCGCGTTTACAATAATATAACCATCTTCAATATTGACCGTTGGTACATATTCGTGGTTAAAGGGTATCATTTCAAGCTTTCCGCTTGTTTTAACTTTGATTTCCAGTATATCGCCCGCACCAAAGTTATAAATTCCGACAACCTTACCTGCCACATTGCCCGAAGCAGTCTCGCGAACGTCTAGACCGACCAAATCTGCCTGGTAGAACTCTTCGTCATCGGCAAGAGGTGGAAGTACATCTCTATCGGCAAAAAGTTGTGTACCGATGAGTGTTTCTGCAAGGTTTCTATCGTCGACACCTTTAACTTTAACTCGTAATAATTCTTTCGAATGACCAACTACTTTAACTTCGAACTCTTTTCCGTTTTTATCTGTCAAAATGCCATATTTATCAAGATTGCGGTCAATTTCGGTAAAGCTTTTAACTTTAACTTCACCTCTAATACCGTGAACCCCGACAATAGCACCTAAACAAATTTTGGATTGAGCCGTCATTATTGTTGCCTTTGGAAAAATTATTCAGCACTGTTTGCAGCTTCAGCAGCAGCTTTAGCAGCTTCTTCTTTAGCTTTCATTCTTTCAACAGCTTTTGCTTTTGGAGCAGATTTTTTAGGCTGTTCTTTAACAACCGGAGCTTTTACCAAGCCGAGGTTGCCCAACATTTTAGCCAATCTGTCTGTTGGCAAAGCACCAACGCCGAGCCAATATTTAACTCTTTCAGCGTTGATAACAAATCTTTCCTCATGATCTTGAGGAAGCATAGGATTGTATGTACCTAATTTTTCAATAAATCTACCATCACGAGGAGCTCTAGAGTCAGCTGCTACAACACGGTAAAACGGACGTTTTTTAGAACCGCCACGAGATAGTCTGATACGAACTGCCATTTTTTATTCCTTTCTAAATTAAAGTTAAAATACAACTTCCGTCCTAATGGCTTAAAACGGAAATTTGTTCCCCATTCCCATCGGAAATTTTCCTCCAGGGAATCTTTTCATCATCGAAGCAAGACCGCTCATTCCGCCACCTTGTCCGAATTTTTTCATCATTGAAGCCATCTGCTCATATTGTTTGAGGAGTTTATTGACTTCATGAACTTCTACACCTGCACCGGCTGCAATTCTTTTTTTGCGAGAGGCCTTAATCAAATCTGGATTTTTACGTTCTTTCAAAGTCATCGAAAGAATAATTGCCTCTTGTTTTTTTATCAAATTGTCGCCAATGCCTGCATTTTCAATTTGGTTCTTAAATTTTGACAATCCCGGAATCATTGACATAATGCCTCCTAAACTGCCAAGTTTTTGAATTTGTCTTATTTGAGCTAACAAATCATTGAGGTCAAACTTGCCCTTCATCATTTGTTTAGCCATTTTATCAGCTTCTTCACGGTCAATTTTTTCCATCGCCGTTTCAACTAAACTGATAACATCACCCTGTCCCAAAATTCTGCCGGCAATTCTATCCGGATGAAATTCTTCAAACTCATCAATTTTTTCACCGGTTCCCAAAAATTTAATCGGAACTCCGGCAATCATACGCATAGAAAGTGCTGCTCCGGCACGAGAAGAACCGTCAATTCTGGTCAAAACAATTCCGCTGACACCTAATTTTTCGTTGAACTCTTTTGCCACGTTACAAGCATCTTGCCCCATCATAGCATCGGCAACCAACAATGTTTCTGCTGGATTTGATATTTTTTTGACTTCAACAAGCTCATTCATAAGCTCATTATCAATATGCAAACGTCCTGCCGAGTCCAAAATCAAAACATCGTATCCGCCTTTTTTGGCTGTATCTAAAGCTCTTTTAGTAATATCAAGCGGTTTTTGTTCTTTAATAATAGGCAAACTGGTGCATCCGATTTGTGTTGCCAACTGTTCAAGTTGTTCTTGAGCTGCCGGACGATACACGTCAAGAGATGCCAACATAACTTTTCTTTTTTTAGCGAGCAATTTTGCCAATTTTGCCGAGGTGGTAGTTTTTCCCGAACCTTGCAAACCCGACATCAATATCACTGCCGGCGGAACTGTATTAAGATTAAGAGCACTTTCATCGCTACCTAAAACCTTAATCAGTTCTTCGTGAACGATTTTAACCACCATTTGTCCCGGCTGAATGGAACGAACAACTTTTTCGCCCAATGCTTGTTCTTTAACTTTGGTAATAAAATCTTTGACAACCGGCAAAGCGACATCAGCTTCCAACAACGCAATACGAATTTCGCGCATTGCCTCGTCTATATCTTTCTCGTTCAGCACACCTCTTGAGGTTATTTTGTTAAATACGCTGCCGAGTTTGTCGGTTAAACTGTCAAACATTCTCACCTATATAAAATATTGCACGCCAGTGTGCGAACCCTCGCTGACTGGCGGCACTCCGTAGAGTGGTTAAAACTATTGCTCACAATGAAAAATCATTGAAATTTGCTGTAAGATAGCAGATTAAGTATAAGAGTCAAGAAAAAAATCATTCATTTCTTTTGAAAAGCAAATATTTTTCAATAACCTTATCGGCAAACAAACGACTAACTGACGGCAAACGATTAAGCTTTATGTTTATCGGCTCATTTTCTCCGGAAAAATCATCTAAATCAATAGCATAATCACCATTTAACAAACTATTTGCCAAGCGATAACAGTCAGGACGAGTTTGAGCATTTATTTTTACATAACGACAGATTGCGGTTGGAACGCCGGAAGATGCAGTTTCACAAGCTGCAAAAGAATCAAAAGTGTGTATTGCTATTGTGTTCGGCAACCCTAAAATTCCCGGATATATGTTATTACATTTTTTGGCTTGTATCATAAATTCTTTTTCAAAATTACCGGAATATATTCGCCATTTATCCGGTTGTCTTTCCTCGTCATTTTCGGCAATTTTTTTAGAATTATAAAAATCTATTTCTCCGTTTTCGACACATTTTTTATATAAAAAATCGGTAACATCGTTTGGAGTTCTTGGGCCGTTAACAATTATCACATTGTAGTTTTTATTTTTGATTTCAAGTGCCTTATTCCATATTTTTTGAGCAACATCAATATCAAAAACTATATCGTCACCTAATGCTCGTCCGCCCAGACAAAAAACCGCATTAGGTTTGTTATTTTTATATTTTTCCGCTATCTTTTGCAAACGTTTTTGACCATATTTCTGACGGATAAACGTTTTGGTTAAATTATGTACGATACCCAAAGAAAAAAATACTTTTTCCGTTAACTCCGGAAGTTCTTTAATTTGTTTAAATTCTTGCGTTGATAATTGATGTTCGGGCAAATTTATCAAATCGGCGACCTCATAATTGCCATATTTTGCGGTCATAATAACCGTCATTATATTACCCCATTTTTTTTGCTGATAATAATTTTTTATGGCTCGACACTCCGCTTCAGCATTATAAACAGCCTGTTCTTTTTCTCCTTGTGTCAGCGCCGTAACAAAAAGCCGAGGTTTAATAAGACGATTTTTAAAATAGTTATCAAAACAGATAAACATGTCTTTTTCAAAATCAGAAAACGAGGTATAATCAGAGCAACGCAATGAATTGCCGGTAATATTTTGCATAAAAAGGTCCATATTGGTAATAAATTTGGCATTTTTATTATTTCTACTGCAACGAGCAAGCCATGTAACCAATCCCTTAATTTGATTTTGTTCTCCCATATTGGGAGTGAATGGAGCAAAAACCGTAACTATATTTTTGAACATATTTTACCTCACTTAATGTGATTATCGCATAACACTGTTAAATCACGGTTAATGAGGAAATTATTTTACTTAAAACTTAGGTAAACATACAATCCCGAGCCATCATATTGTTCTAAGCAACCAGCTGTCGCTTTAGCCACCGAAACAGGTAGTTCGTTTGCTAAAAATATTGTATCTCCTACACCGCCGATAACAACCTCTTCCAACCCTGAATTTGCATCTCCAAAATCAACACTCGCTATTGCTACACAAGCATTTACAGGTAAATTATGAAAAACTATAGAAAAGTGTGCTCCATGAATACCATCAGAAGAAGAATAATCCTCAATAGCAACTTCTCCATTTAACGCATGATAAATTTCCGTGGCTACTGTTGAAGATTTACCATTTAGCATTTCTGTTGGTATTGCCCCAGATTGTATTGCAACAACATTATTTAAGCCTTCATAATTTGGCTGACCTGAATATAAGGTCCTAACATTAGTAATTATCATCACCAATTGATCGAGCAATTTGCCGATTTTAAACTTTTCCATAGCTTTTGAATATCCGGCGATACCTCCTACCGACAAAACACCTATAATCGCCAATACACCTAACATTTCCACCATGGAACGACCTATTTGATTGTTTTTATTCATAATTTTTCTCTTTTTTATTTGCTCTAATTAAACGTACCTTTAATTGGAACGTAAAATTTCTTCTGTAAGCCTTGGTTTTTGGTCTTGATTTTTGCTCAAAAAAAAGGTACGTTTTTTATTATTACAATTTATTGTTTTTACATGATAAAATTTGATATTTTTCCTAAAAAACACCATTTCAGCCCATTTTTTGCAATTTTTCACTTTCTTTTCTTTGCGAGCGGACGTCAATCCTTGCGAAGCAATCCAGAAACTATATGCTATAAAAATCAATGGATTGCCACGTCGCTACCACTCCTCGCAATGACAAAAGAAAAATCGTCATCAACCCAGTTAAAAAGTTATGCACAGCACTAACGGGCTTCGCAATGACGATGTGGATAATGGATTGCCACGAAAATTAAAAATTTTCTCACGATGATAAAAATTTAAATTGATAACAAAAAACCGCTCTATTTTCAGAGCGGTCTTTTGCTATTCTTCCGGTTTAGTAATCAGTTTTTCCAATTCTTCTGCATCTTGTTCATCAATTTCTTGAGCTTCAAAACGATATTCACCGTTGAACCAGTTTCCTAAATCGATATCAGCACATCTCTTAGAACAAAATGGCTTATATTGCGTGTCCGTAAACTTTTTTTTGCATATCGGACAGCAATATGTTTTTATATCTTCACTCATTACTCACCCTTTTCTACTCGACCTGTTCCTTGACAAGTAGGACATTCTTCGCTCATAAGTTCTTGCAAAGTCGGACGTTTACGAACACGAATAATTTCTACTAATCCGCCGTGACTTAAACCTACAACTCGGCTCTTAGTCATATCTTTATTCAATTCTTTTTCCAAAATTTCCAACAATGGCTTAATATAGCGATATTCTGAATGTCCGGCAAAATCCACAACAATTTTTCCGGATAAATTACGTAAACGAATTTGTTTTGCAATTTCATAAGCCGCTTCCTCGTTTAAGCGATTGAGAGCACCACCGCCGTTATCTTTTCCGCTATCAACATCAATAGCAACACAAGCTTTAGTCTCTTCTATGGTTACTCTACCACCGTGTTTCAGAACAACTGTTTTTTCTAATGCTTCGCCGATAACTTCGTCAACACCATATTCTTCAAAAGGACTGGAACTGATGACACATTCAATATTATCAGGTAATACATCTTTCAAATTATGATTGTTGGTTATAACTTTCTCCAATGAATTTTTATAAAAATTGATATATTCCAAAATAGAATCAGGTTTGCTATATAACAAATATGGAGCTTGTTCATTGCGAGCCTTAATGCGAATATTTTCAAAAGTATCGCGCAGTTGTTTCATTTCTGCGGCAATAATTGAGAAATCCACATCTCCGGCAGCTGTTCGCAATACCCAACCTTCTTGTCCGGTAACCTCACCTTTTACGGCCTCTATCAGTTCCGCAACTTTATTTTTATCTTCAATTTTATTTGAAGCTCCGACATCCATACGATATGGACAATATACGACATAAGTTCCTACGAGCTGAATAGAGCGAACCAAACGAGCATTTTTTTCAGCATGACGTTCTTGTGCAACTTGAACTACAACACTTTGCCCTTCAACGAGTTTTGCCTCATTCATGCCATATTCATCACCATTTAGGAAAGCTTCTTTACCATCTCCGATATTTACAAAAAAACCTTCTCTATCATGAGCGAGCAAAACTTTTTTTGTGATTTTACCCAGATATACATTACCGCTTATAGCTTGATTTCCGCTGATAATTTCAATATTCTTTACTTCTCCGCTTTTTAATAAAGCAATACCTGTAACTTGAGAATTTTTATCATAAACAATGGTATCTATCATTTTACACCTATCCCTCTCAATAAATTTTGCGTTTCAAATAGCGGCAGCCCGACAATTCCGGTATATGAACCGATAATTTTTTGCACATATCCGGCAAAACATCCGTCTATTTTATATCCGCAACAACCAATCCATTCGTGACCATCAACATATTCTTTGATTTCGGCATCACTCAACCTCTTAGTGATAACTCTGGATTCTACACATCTTTGTGATATTTTCCCGTCTCTGCTGATAAGACATATCGCACTGATAACCCGACTTGAACGTCCTGAAACCAACTTCATAACTGTTGTTTGTTCTTCGTCAGTTTTGGACTTATGCAAAATACGGCTACCGACACAAACAACCGTATCACCGGCTAAAATATTTTCATTCGGATTTAGTGACGCAGATTTAATGGCTTTTTCTAAAGCCATACGTTTAACATAAGCTGTCGGATTTTCTCCTTTTTTAACCGACTCGTCAATATCTGCAGGAGCTACTTTTTTGGGTGTGTAGCCAATTTGCTCAAGCAAAGCCAACCTATGCGGTGAAGCCGATGCCAATATAAAATCTTTTTTCGACATATTGAGGTTAGTCCTCGTTATAAGTTTTTTCCATTCTTTCGTGGCGTTCTTGAGCCTCAATACTCAATGTTGCAACAGGACGAGCTTCTAAGCGTTCAATACCGATAGGTTCGCCGGTTTCTTCACAATATCCGTATTCGCCATCTTCAATTCGGCGTAATGCGGCATTAATCTTTGAAATGAGCTTGCGTGCTCGGTCTTTTGTACGCAAATCGAGAGCCTTGTCAGTTTCTAATGATGCTCTATCAACATCATCGGGTTGATTTAACCCGCCTTGACGCAAATCTTCCAAAGTATCTTCTGCTTGATGGACTAAAGATTTTTTCCAATTTTCAAGTTTTTGACGAAAATATTCCAATTGCATTTCGTTCATATATTCTTCGTCGGCTGAAGGTCTGTAGTCGGGAGGAAGAATTATTGATGTTTCTACCATTTTTGCTCTCCTTTTTTATAATTAAATATATAATAGGTAACATATACAAATAATTCTATAGCACAATCAAGAAAAAAGAGTCTTTTTTACGCTAAAATCGTATTGTTACCGTTATTTATTGAAATCTCCATATAATATTATTGTTAAGTTCACTGTTACATAAGGTTTCTGCCTGTGTTACAGATAAGGGCATTATATATGTTGCATTTCTCCATTTGGCAGGAACGCCGTTAACTTTCATGTGAATTAGGTTTGAATATTGGTCGTGAGACCAATTTTGTATAGCAAGTTCCATGCAAGGTTTTTTAGGAAGATCGTTAAATTTTATTTCGTATGCTCTGTTTCCCAAAGTAGGCAAAACTTCAACCTTGCCATTATATTTATGTATCATAATTTCTCCCTCCCAACTTATATCACCGGGAGCCAGATTTTCATCTTTTATCAATTTTGCAGTCAACTTTTTGTAGTTTTCAGATGCGGCAAAGCGAACATTAATTGACTTTTGCAATTCTGCAACTTGCGAGGTCAGACGACTGATTTTATACCTGTCAAGCATACCGCTTACTACATTTATAATACCGATAGATACGGCAGTAATAACCCCTATAAACATTATACTTTCAATAAGTGTATAACCTTTTTGATTTTGGGTTCTTTTCATCACAACCTCCAAATAAATTTCTTTACTTTTATTAAGTATAGCTTAAATTATATTAAAAAGGAATAAAGAAAGGATTAAAAATGCAAAAAATAAGCATAAAAGTTGCTATAATAGGCTTAGCTTCAATTATCGGAACAAATGCCGTTGCCATTGAAAACGAATATATACCTTATGTCGGGTTGAACTATGCGTATAATGAAAGCAGTGCAAGAAATGTACACTCTCACCAAAATTCAGTCAGCGCCGTTGTCGGTTCTGTCTATAATAAGTATTTCGGAACAGAAGTTTTTTATCAACAATCAGACAAAGATGAATTGGGAACATTTAATTTAAAAAGCACTCGTTTCAGCGCTTTCGGCCTTGATGCTATTGCTTATTTGCCTTTGGGATGCGAAGGAAGAATCGCACCTTTGGCTACTGCAGGTATCGGAAATTATAATTTCAAACATAAATTTTATAATAGTCCTTCGATTAAAGATTCCGGCTGGGGATATCGCTTCGGAGCAGGATTGAACTATAATATTGATGAGAAGTGGTCTGTTCATTTTATCGGAAGATATATCCATACCGACCAAATTGAAAGTTATGACCACCTAAGCGAATATACCCTAGGTTTCAAATATATATTTAGAAAATAGCATCTTAAAAACTGCGGATTTCCGCAGTTTTTTATTATAAAAATCCTCCGAGAGCGAGGGGTAATTCTCTCGGAGGGCAGTCTCAGGTGGAATGTGTATTTTTAGTTTATTTATTCTTCGTCGTCTTCTGTAACATCTTCTTCTACAACTTCTGCTTCAGTATCGTCATTTTCATTACCGGTATCTTTTGCATGTTCGTCTTTATCGTGTTCTTTGGTCATATCCGGTGTAGCTTCAACACTATATTCTTCTTCAACAACCATTACACCAACCGGTTCACTCGATTTCATCTCTTCAGCATTATTTTGAGCAACAGCCACCCCTACATAATATCCGGTCAAAGCCAAAAACGTAAACATAAACAAAGTGACTATTTTTTTCATTATCATATCCTCTTTCTGTTAATTGGTATATTTGATATGATATTCGTTTTCGATAATTCAAGTAGCCAAAATAAAAAGTCCGAAAATTTATTCCGGACTTTATATTAATTATTTGAAATAATTTAGTTTATTTGTTGAATGCTCAATTCAACACGTCGATTTTGTGCTCTACCTTCTGCTGTGTCATTAGAAGCAATCGGATTTGTCTTTCCCAATCCTCTAACAACCATACGAGAAGTGTTTACACCACGCAACGACAAATAATTTGCAACTGCTGAGGCTCGACTTTGTGATAATGTATTATTATACGAATCAGAACCGGTGCTATCAGTATATCCGGTTACATAAATAATAGTTTTGTTATATTCTGCCAAAACTTTAGCAACAGAATCTAACACCGAATTAAATCCGCTTTGAAATATGGCTGAATCAGTAGCAAAAGTAATATTACTCGGCATAATCAATAAAATTTGACCATTTTCAAGTTGTTGAACTTGAACACCTGTGCCCGTTAATTCTTGACGAAGTTTACGAGCTTGAACATCCATATATCCTCCGGTTGCCGCACCGCCTAATGCACCAACACCGGCTCCGATTAAGGCACCTTTTTCACCACCGATTAAAGCTCCCACACCGGCTCCTACTGCTGTTCCTATACCTGTTCCCCAAGCGGTTTTTGAAACTTTGCTTTGACCTGTATACGGATCTATGGCACAGGCAGTGAGCATACTGGTTAATAACATAATTGCTGCTATTTTCTTCATTTTTTTCTCCTTATTTTTCGCTGTATATCAGATTAAATAAATTTATTAAAAAGGGCAAGCAATCTTTTTATTCAAGCACAAAAAAACAGGTAGTTCTGAACTACCTGTTCTTCGATTGCATTTGTAATGTGACTTACTTGCAACTAGCCTCATCGACCAAGTCGAGCAACTCACGACACGCACTGATAGCACCCTCTCGTTGAGGAGAATCCTTCAAAGCTTCAGCGCTTTTACGAGAATCGACCAACTTGCTGCGAAGTTCCGGAAGGGCCTCCTTATCCAATCTTTCAACAAGATGACTGAGGTACCCCTCGTAGATTTCTATTTTACCATTCATCTCTGCGGCTGTTTCGTTTGCACGAGTACGAGCGGCCTTTGCCTTGTCCAACTTAGCGTTCTGCGACCAGAAAGCAAAGATAACACCGATGAGAACAACTGCAAGTACAACAATAAAAATTGCATTCATAGTTAAATAATTTATTAAAAGTTAATACTAGGCAATATGGTACAAAAATTTTGTCTACAAGTCAAGTGTTTTATAAAAAAATATCCCGAAAAATTGAATTTCGGGATATTTTTATTCGCAAAGATTATTAGCTTTCGGCAACTTCACAAACATAACGGATTTTTTTGTCAGTCATAGAATTTTCTCCGAAATATGTTTCATGCGGATCTTGGTAATGACCTTCAAACTTATCTCCACCCATTTTCTTGAGCAACATATTGAGCTCAGGGAGAACTGCTTTAATCGAGGCGTCGTGAATATTTTCCTTAATTTTCCACTTAACACCGTTATAAGCAGGAAGTTTGTTTCGAGCATAAGCTAACGCAACTCGCTTAGTTAAACCGGGATATTCGTCCGTATAATAAAGAATGAACTCTTTGTTTCCATCTCTACGCAAATACGGAATGAATACTCCGATAGCTCTGGCTTCTGTCAAAACACGATTAGTCCTGACAAAGCGGTCTTTGTACATATACAAAGCATAAAGAGAGTATTCTTTTCCAAACTTTAGAGCCTCAACTTCTTCCTCAAAAGATTTTTCCGGCTCTGTTTCAGGCTCATCCGGCTTTTCCTCGATTTGCACGGTTGGTTGGGGGGCAACGATTTCGCCGACAGGCTCACTTTCTACTTCTTCAGCTTTTTCAACTTTGACAACAACTTTTTTAGGTCGTCCGAGTTTTTTGCCGTTTTTACTGTACCCTTTTTGAGGTGTGGCCGGTGAAGATTCTGGAGCTTCGGTCTCTCCTTTATCCTTAACCTCTTCTTCGTCCTTAATTATAGGTGCCGTTGATAACAACGCACTTGTATCAACCTCACAAAACTCGGCTAATTGCTTCAAAGAAACATAAGCCGGCATAATTTGTTCTTTCACCTGCTTGGCAAAATCCACAAATGCGGCATTTTCTTTCGGAAAACAATCTGCCATTTCAAGCTTGTAGCGATTAATAAACTCGCTTACCGTTGCCAGAGCTTCTTCTTTAGACAGCTCCAACTCAAAAATTGCATCGAGCAATTTCTGCATAATTTTCGATTTCTTAACCATGGTTGAAAATTTAAATGAATAAATAATTCGGTTCTATTTAACCTTAATGTTCATAATTTCAAAGTCCTGAAGCGGATACTGTTTCTTTATCATGTCCGACAAAAGAATTGATATCTCGTTAAAATCATCTGTTTTACTCAACAACGACGGAAGAGCATGTTCAATATCTTCTTGATATTTCTTAACCATTCCGGCATGGTCAGTTTTGTAAGTCTTGACTATTTCAAATTCTCCTTGATATTTGTATTTGCTACAAATTTTCATTTCGTAAACTTTACCGTCACACCACACCTTTATCTTATCGGTAATGCCGTATGGTATTCTGCGACAAAAGAAATCTTCTTTAAAGTCGTAATAGTTATACCGACTATCTTTCCAATAAATTGGCGGACAATATTCCGGCTCGCTAAGAAGAACATTTCCATCGTCAAGCTGCCTGACAACAGACGGACGTTCAAATCTGACAAACATCAACAGCACAACAATTACTGCTAATGCCAAAATAATTTTAAACCATTTCATAAGCTATAAATTTTAATAAGTGAAACAATAATCATAAAAAACGAGATGATTATACATATAAATATAAAGTTACGCAAGATTTTTAAATAACTATTTAAGTAAATAAAATTTGCTTTTATTTATCGGTATGTTATAACCTTTACAATATTATATAAAGAAAGGATTTTCGTATGTTACATGCGTCGTTTTTAATTTTGGTCGGTTTTGTGTTATTGATGGTTGGAGCAGAATATACTGTGAGAGGAGCTGTCGCCATTGCCAATAAATTAAAAATTCCACCGATTATCATAGGGTTAACCATTGTCGCCTTTGGAACATCTGCTCCCGAATTTGTAGTTAGCATCAGAGCTGCATTAAGTGGAGGAGCCGGCATTTCTATCGGTAACGTAGTCGGTTCTAACATCGCAAATGTACTTTTAATATTAGGTGCAGCAGCAATGATATATCCTATAACATGTGAACGTCGTGTTTTCTTAAAAGATTTCACTTTTCTATTAGCCGTTAACATTATTTTTGTTGCTTTTGCGCTTACCGGAACTTTTGTTATGTGGCAAGGTATAGTGATGTTACTTTTACTTTTCGCTTTTATTTATTACAACTATCGCAATTCGGTTAATTCAGAACCCGATGAAGAAAGCACAAGTCCGATTGCTGAAAAAAATTGGCTTTTTGTTGTAGGTGTTACAGTTTTGGGCTTAACCGGCATTATTTATGGAGCCGATTTATTAGTAAAAGGAGCTGTTAATATTGCACGTATTTTAGGAATATCAGAAGAAATCATCGGCCTTACCATAATTGCTGTCGGAACATCTTTGCCGGAATTAGCAACTACCGTAATGGCAGCTATTCGCCATCAAAATGGTGTAGCTTTAGGTAATGTTGTCGGTTCAAATATATGGAATATTGTCTTCATTATGGGCTTTACTGCAACCGTTATTGATGTACCGGTACCGCAACAATTTATATATTACGACATGTGGATTATGTTGCTATCAACAATTGTTCTTCTTCCGATTATGATGACAAAATCTCGTATAAGTAGAATTGAGGGAACATTTTTTGTTATAATTTATGCCCTTTATTTAGTCAGCCAAATTCTTATTTCCAAAGGAATTATAACTTTCTGATAGATTTTATGACAATAAAAAAAGCGGTTTAGATAACCGCTTTTTTTATTGCATTTATTTATTTTTCATCCGGATCACGGAGAACATAACCACGTCCCCAAACTGTTTCAATGTAATTCTTTCCGCCGGAAGCTTTTTCTAATTTTTTACGAAGTTTACAAATAAACACGTCAATAATCTTCAACTCCGGTTCATCAATTCCGCCATATAAATGATTTAAGAATTGATCTTTATTCAAAGTAGAGCCTTTACGAACAGATAACAACTCCATAATACCATATTCTTTACCGGTTAGGTGTAAAACTTCACCATTAACACTTACTGTTTGATTGTTTATATTAACCTCAATATCTCCGGTACGAATAACCGAATCTGCGTGTCCTTCATTACGGCGAACAATAGCTTTAATTCTGGCTAACAATTCTGCTCTGTCAAACGGTTTAGTCAAATAGTCATCAGCACCAAAATCAAGACCTTTAACTTTTTTCTCTGCTTCATTTAAACCTGATAAAATCAAAACCGGAGTTGTGCGTTTTGCCGAACGTAAACGTTTCAAAACTTCATAACCGTTAATATCAGGTAACATAAGATCCAAAATTATAATGTCATAATCATAATGTTTACCGATATCAAGACCATCTTCGCCCAAATCGGCAGTATCCACTATCATCCCCTCTTTTTTGAGCATCATTTCAATGCTTTGGGATACAGCATAATCATCTTCAATTAACAAAACTCGCATTCAGGTTCTCCTCGAGAAAGTTTTATACTGTGGCTATCATACATAGGATTTTTTTATTTGTTAACTTTTTTTAGCAAATGTTAACATTTATTAACAACTTTTTTTATATAGTAACTATATAGATGATGAAAACATATAAAAAGGAGAGAAAAAATGACATTTAAAATGGTTGAGTTGCCTTATGAAAAAAATGCTCTTGAGCCTTATATATCAGCTCAAACATTCGACTATCACTATGGCAAGCATTACAAAACTTATGTAGATAATTTGAACAAACTCATTGAAAATACAGAATTTGCGACAATGAGTTTAGAAGAAATCATCAAAAACACCTACGATAAACCGGAATATATCGCAATTTTCAATAATGCGGCACAAACTTGGAACCACGAATTTTTCTGGAAATCTATGAGACCTAACGGAGGAGGAGAACCGAAAGCAGAGCTTAAACAGAAAATTGAAGCTTCTTTCGGAACCATTGAAAAATTCAAAGAAGAATTTAAGACTGCGGCAATAAGTCAATTTGGAAGCGGTTGGGCATGGTTGGTTGAAGATAATGGTAAATTAAAAGTTATCAAAACATCAAATGCCGACACTCCGGTTGCTCACAACTTAAAGCCTATCTTAACAATAGATGTTTGGGAACACGCATATTATTTAGATTATCAAAATAAACGTGCAGATTTTGTTGACGAATATATAAAAAATCTGCTAAACTGGTAATTGAATAGAGAGGAATCTCTATCGTTAAATTATTACAAGGAGACTGATATGAAAACATATCCTAGCGGTAGCGAAGCTGTTAAAGGAAATGAAAGTGCATTCAAAGGGTTGACTGCAGCTACAAAAAGATTTTTTGAAGCCCCGGAAACACAGAAACATTTTCCGAAAGAAGAGTTTAAGTTACCTACATTAATGGCGATGAAAGATTGTCAAAACGGTTAACGAGGTGAATAATGAGCGAATATACAACCGAAAAGAAATTTGTAGTGGCAGAAGGCGATGGCGGCGAGTTGTATATTTTTATTGCAGCCAAGTCTAATAAGCCTTCTTCTCCGCAGATTATATATGACGGACGAGACCATGCCGTCTTTTTGCGGAATAGTGAACAAAAAATAATTTTGGATTATATTCATCCCGATGTAAGAGAAAAGCTCAGTCGCTCAAAAGAAGTTGTAATCGTTGAAACTTTGTTGGAAAATATAAAAGAAAGTTATTTTGCTGATCTTAAAGTAGTAGAACAAATTCCGGTAGACTGGAATTTGATAGGTTTAAGCACTTGGGAAGATGCAGCAAGTGGAGCAATTATATAAAAAAACACTTGCCATAATTATTTTTTTAGATTACAAGTTCTCTATCTTTGATGGTCCCATCGTCTAGTGGCCTAGGACATCGCCCTCTCACGGCGGTAACGCGAGTTCGAGTCTCGCTGGGATCACCAATACAAACAGCGTTTTATTTAAGGCGTCGTTTTTTTTATTTTTAAGCTTTTATACGAGTTCGAATGTTATATTTTCAAAAACACGCATTTGAGGAATTTTTATGAGCTAGAAAAAGCTATTCTTTTTCCCAATAATTTAATTATTGCTTTTACAAAAGATATAGACTACCGTAGAATTAATTATAAGGAGAAAATTATATGAAAGTCCGCAAGGCTGAGATTGAAGATGCCGAAGTTATAGCTCAAATAAACGTTGAAACATGGCAAAATGCATACAAAGGAATAATTGATGCTACTTATCTCAATGAGCGGAAGGTCGATAATAAGAGAATATCAACGTGGATTAGAATTATTGAAAGCTCAGAACGTATTGTTTTGATTTGTGAGAACGACGGAGAAATTATGGGTTATTTATCTGCGGGTTCAGCTCGTGATAATTACGGCATTAAAAATGAAATCAGTGCATTATATGTTAAACCTGCGGCACAAAGAAAAGGTGTTGGTTCAATGCTTATAAAAACGTATAGACAAACTATACATAATGAAGAATTTTATCTTTATGTTCTTGAAAAGAATTTTAAAGCGGCACATTTTTACGAAAAAAACGGGGGTATAATTGCTAAGCAATTTAACCGTAACCTAGTTATACAAGGTCAAGAGTATGCGGAAGTGTGTTATGTTTTTAATGAAAAATAAAAATTTTAGCTCGCAAATTGCGAGGTTAGCATCACCAATACAAACGGTAGGTAAAAACAGCCGTTTTTTTATTTTCAAGGCTCTGACAAGTTCTGATGTTTGTTTTTCAAAAAAACATCTTGGATAGTTTTACGAACTTTAGGGTATTTACTTTGTGTGCTTAATATTATAACCTGTATCAAAATAATAAATTTTGAGAAAATACAAATGAAAATCTTAATCATCGGGCCGCTCGGCGCAGGGAAATCTACACTTGCTTATACCATAAATAAAAAATATGGCTTATCGCGTTTGAATCTTGATGAGGTATGTCGAATTAAAAACGGCGGTTATCGTTCGGAAGATGAACAATTTTGTATTTTAAATAGCTTTCTTAATAACAACTCAAGCTGGGTTATGGAAGGTTGCCAAAAAACACTTTATGAAAGAGCTAAACCGGATTTAATTGTAGATATGCGAATTAGTCGCTTGTTAGCAATATGGCGTTTCACTACTCGTTTTTTGAAAGCAAAAAAACTTATAGGTAAGGATATTTCTCCCGATTTACCGATACAAGCCTATCATTACAGAAAAATAACTTTATCTAAAATTCTGGATTGGGATAGAGCAAACAAGGAAATTAACCAACAGATTGCTGATTTTTTAAGAAATACCAAAATTCCGATTTTAACGTGTAAAAATTTTAAAGGTTATCAAAAAATTTTTGATTATATTGAACGTGTCTGCTCATAACTTGCGAGCAAAATATCATCTACGTAGACAGCACACTTTTAGAGCGATATTTTTGTATCCAAAATTTTTTAATCATACTTTTTATTTTCTCAAATTTCGCTTAAATTCAAGCTATTTAAATACAAAACACTTGACAAAAAATAGAAGTAATTTTATAGTACGAACATCAATCAAATTATAAATTTACTATGTATAACTTATTTTTACTTTTCGACGAACAACGAGAGATGTTGCGTTCGATGGATACTATCAAGGCTGATGATATCAAAAAAATTGTGCGGGAAGTAACTTGCTCAAAAATCAAAAAAGTAAAAACCGGAAAACTTCGTATTATTAACAAGTTTTTTCCTTTACTTAGAGATTCTGAGCTCCCCAATCACGAAGGACACTATGTCTTCTACTCATTTGAAAAGAAAAATATTTTTTCTTTTTCAAAGGCAAATAGAAGAGTATTTATTTGGCCATTAGGGGCAGACAAGATTTGGGCCGTTCCATTTGAAAGTGTTATCTTCGAATATCCGGAGAATGAGGCTAAAGAAAATGTTCTCTTACAAGAACAAGGAGAGGAACAACTTGTATGCAAAAGAGAATATGAAGGCAAAGAGCACGAATGTTTTTTCAAAAAAATGCAGATTTTCCGAGAATTTGCAGTAGGAAAAAACGATGTTGTATGCACAAAAGACTTTACTGTTCATTACTACAGATGGGCAAATCCTGATCCTTGGGTAAAAGAAAATTTCACGATTACAAATTACGAAAAACCAATGTTTTATTTGCGTAATCAGCCACGAATGATTCCAGGTTATAGCGTACGATTATGGTACCCTAGAAGACCTGTTCACTATGGTTTCGATGTTGATGAATAAAAAAAGAAATTTATTTTTTGTTTATTCATCGTCTGTGCTAAAAAGAGGAAGTTTACACTTCCTCTTTTTTGTTTTATCGTCTGTTTATTAATACTTTTTATGAAAATACTAAAACAAACTAAAAATACAATTTTATGGAATTATCTGAATTTTGACAATCTTGTCCATCGTTTATTTCAATGCGTTTTGCCCCCCATGGATTGCCTTTAATTAGAAAGCAAGAACCGGCATCAATATTTTGCAAATCTATATAAAATTCTGCAGAGGAAACCGGAACTACATTCCAGTTAACTCCGTGTAATCCGTTAAAGGACAATAACGAAACATCAATATCAAGATAATTTTGCATAAATTTGCTTTGAATTTCAGTAACCAAAAATCCGATATCTTGTTGTAATTGCATACGTCCGAGTGCACTATTCATAGTTCCGACACTTTTATATGAGTTAGCATCGAGAGTTGCTCCAATACCTAAAACTCCCATCATTTCGTTCATTTGTGCCTGTGCGGGATTAATTGAGAGCAAAACAGCTAGACAATACAAATATTTTTTCATAATACCTCCTTAAGATTTTATGCGTTTAAGTGTATGATTATTGTATTTTTATGTCAATTAAAATACGGAACAAATGCTAAAAAACCACAGATTATAATGTATCTGTGGTTTTGTTTGTTTAGAGTGAAATTCATTTTGTGTTCAAGTTCATCTCACTGAAACGTAGCAAAGACAACTCTTGCTCTCCTTTTACTTTAAAGGCAATTAACGAACAAATAACCTCTCCGCCGATAGAATGATAAACAAGAAACTCCTCATTTTTTTGCGGGTTTCTCAGCTCACCGGCAAAATCATGAGTAACATTCAACTTGTCGCAAAAACGATGCAACGCACAAGGGTAAATTACATACTGTCTTCCGTTTTTTTGAGTCAAAAGCCACACCGGCTCATCATAGCTTGTTACTTTTAACTCAATACTTTTCACATTTCTGACAATATCTTTGAACGGAAAAGCATTTATCACATCCTCCGGTGTCAAAAAAAGAACCGGACAAGAGGGCTGATGTTCAAAATAACAACGATACACCCAATAGCTGGGAATATTAGTTGTTTCTACATCATCTGGAATGATAAATACGGTTTTTACAGCTCCGTCTTCAATAAGCCAATGGTGAGAAGCACTCCACGCATCAACTTCGTTTATTTTACACCCTCCGACAGATATCAGTCCCTTATACTCCTTTTGAAGGTATAACGAGCAATATTCATGATCAAATATAAAATATTTAATCTCCTCTTTACCCGATATTGTAATAGGAACTATCCATTTAGGAGCTTCTTTCGGAAAGGAGTATTCCAACCGGATTTCTTGTTCGTCACACAGTTTGTACTCTCTATCTGTCTTTTGTGAACAGATAAAATCAACCAAAGCTAAAATATCTTTAGCGGTTGTAATTGTTTCTACAGTTTTCATATACTTAAAAATTTATGTTTTATAATAATTCAAATTTTTTGCATTATACAACTTATTTGAAAAAAGTAAATTATGATTTTAAAAGACTTTTCGTGTTTATTAGTTTATAATTTTTAATAGAAACGCAATATTTAGGATTAAAAAATATGAAAAAAGCTTTATTAATTATTGATGTTCAGACATCAGCAGTCACAAAAACCGAGATTGCCGATAAAATAGAAAAATTGCAAAACCAATACAACTATATATTTGTTTCAAAATTTGAAAATAAAAATTCCCCTATTCTAAAAATTCTTAATTGGAACGGATATAATGATGAAAGTCTTGCTTTTATACCACAAAAAAATGCTATTATTTTTTCTAAAAACGGTTATTCGTCATATTTACCTGAAATGAAAAATTTTGATGAAGTACATATTTGCGGTTTTGATACCGATGCCTGCATTTATAAAACAGCAATGGATTTGATAGAAAATAATATTCGTCCGATTATTTTGAAAGATTACTGTTTTAGCGAAAACCAACGATTTCATGATATGGGAATAAAACTTTTAGAACGTAATATAGGAAAACATAATATTATATAAGTTAAAGCTCGGAATTTTATTCCGAGCTTTTGTATAAGAAGTATTTTACGCTCTACCGGTTCGTAAACTCATACGATTTATGTCAAAATCTAATTCATCTATTGCACGTTGCCATTTATGATTATCCGGAGTTTTGAACAACAATTCAGGAGTTGCATCAATAACCAACCAGTCATTATTAATTATTTCAAACTCAAGTTGCTTCGGGCTCCAACTGCTATATCCCAAAGCTATCAAATTATATGTCGGCCCCACTCCGAAAGCGATATCGTTCAATATTGAAATAGAAGAAGAAACCGAAAACTTATCATCAACAGAAACTGTTCCTTCTTTTTCATAATCTTTACTGTGCAAAACAAAACCGCGTACTTGTTCCTGTGGGCCTCCTCTATGCAAAATCATCGGAGCAACCGGAGATATATTTTCAATATTAAACTGTCCGACCAAATCAGAAAAACAAAATTCTTTTATTTGTTTGTTAACAATGAAACCCATTGCACCTTCTTGATTGTGGGCACATAAATAGACAACAGTGTTTTTAAACCTTTCATCTTCAAGGTTTGGCATTGCAACAAGGCATTTTCCAGTAAGATAGCCTTTTTTCATTTATTTCCCCGTATTATACCATTTATTAAACACTATCATATATAATAACACATAAATTAATGTTTTTAAACCTTATATTGAAATTTTGCGATGAAAAAATTTTTACTGACAATTTTATTATCTGTTTTAATCCCTGTTTTTCCTAGTTTTGCGGAAGAAGACATTATAACCAATTCTGAAACAGAGGTTCAAACTGAAAAATTTGACACAGAAAAATTGCTAAATAATTTACTCAAAACTGCAGAATTTTTTGATAAGCAGTACCCTAAAGAAAAAATCAATGAGGATATGCGTGATGATATAAAAAATGCGTTTCCGGGGATTAGTGAACAAGGTGCATACGATTTACAAATGTATATCCGAAACGGACTGGGAGCTTATCGCTATTTCAAAAACTTATATGAAAAATACAAAGAGAGCCTTTTAACTCCGGAAGAACCGGCCATAATTGTCGATGATGACCAAATTGCCGATTTTCGACAGGCTCCGGACTATATTGATTCCGGTGAAGAGGCCGTTATTATTTCCGATATAAAGACAATTGTTCCATATACTTTAAGTAATCGAGACCGCAAAGCCGTCGAAGCTAAAATTTTGAGAGACTCATATTCCTTCAATAAAAAAGGAGAATTTGACGAACTAATACATATTGCTTCTCGCATAAAACTGGTTGAACTTCCATTTTATGATATTTTATATCCCAGTCCTCTCACCGGTAAAAAAGGTATCGGAGAGTGGCAAAAAACTAAAAATGCTTATGTCAGAATTATAACCGAACAAACCGGCATTAAAGATGCAAAAAGTATCCGTGGTTTAGTGCATTTTTCGTTGCCTGATAATCGAATGATTATCGGAATTGACGGTCTGCATAATCGTCCAAAAATAAACTTCGAAAAATCAGAAAATTTGAAAAATTGGCAAGCCAATATCCCCGTACCGACCAGAATAATTATTGAATCAGGAAAAGATTATAGCGGTTTTTTCAAAGAATTGGCAATTCCTATAACTTTTGAAGTTGAAGATACAGAAAAACCTCTAATATTGAAATCAGAAATCAGCGTTGATATATGTGATGAAAATTTTAAATGTTCAACAGAAACATTTAATCCTGAATTGACACTAAATTCAGAATATAAAAGAGAAAGCTCTGTCGCTACATTTATATATCAAAGGCATATGAATATTCCGCAAGAAAAATCTGAATATATAAATATTGATAGTGTAAAAATAAAAAATCTTCCGGATATCGGTGACTTTATTGAGGTTGCATTAACCGCATCCGAAAAAATATCTGATTTTGATATTTTTATCAGCAATGCAGATAATATTGCTTTTGAAACTCCCAGAATTAATATTGACGGAAAGAAAATAACCGTTCGTTTTCTGCCAATATCTCAAGATAAAAAACTCGAAGAACATGATTTTGAATTTAGTATATTATTAAATTCGCGAGCCCCTATACGCACCAATGTTGTTCCTATAACAGATAATCAACCTGACGAAAAACCTCATTTATCACTTAAATTGCTAATTTTAGGATTTATAGGCGGTTTGCTACTAAATCTTATGCCTTGCGTATTTCCGGTGTTGTCTATAAAGTTGTTATCTCTGACAAAGTTTGGAGCAAGACAAAATATTAATATTCGCAGAAATTTTCGATATACTTTAATTGGTATATTTATAAGTATGTTTATGTTGGCTTCATTTTTGGCTACTCTTAAATATTTGGGACATAATATCGGTTGGGGAATGCAATTTCAAAATCCGTATTTTGTTATCATAATGGTTTTTGCCGTAATGTTATTTATTCTAACCATTTTTGATGTTGTTCATTTTAAAACTCCGAAGTGGTTGCAAAAACAAATTAATACCTCAAACCCTGATAATGTCCCTCACTTATTAACCGGTGTAATGGTCGTTTTAATGGCAACCCCCTGCACTGCTCCTTATTTAGGAACAGCAATAGGTTTTGCATTAGCCGGAACAATTGTCGATATTTATTGTGTTTTATTAGCAGTGGGACTAGGATTAGCTTTTCCATATATATTAATATATTTATTCCCGAATTTAATTATTCTAATTCCTACCCCAGGACCATGGATGAAAAAATTAAACAGTTTTATGACATTGGCACTATTTTTAACTCTTATATGGCTGATATCAATATTGCAGGTTCAAACTAATACTTGGTATATTATCAGATTATCAATTTATCTTATTATCGGCTTTTTTGCATTATGGCTAAATTCTTTGAGCAATGAAAATTACGATGAAGGAGTTAAAGGAGAAAGGCAAAAACAGATAAAAAGAAAATTCAATATAATTTTCTATTCAATATTTACTTTATTTTTTATAATTGCATTAGTTGATGGCGGTTATAATCATAGCAAACACTACGAAGAAGTAAAAAAACAAACCGTTGATACAATTAATTATGATGAAATAAATAAACACATAAAGGAAGGGAAGACCGTTATTGTGGCCGTTGGTGCAGATTGGTGTTTAACTTGTAAATATAATAATGTTATGGTACTTGAAAAACCTTCGCTTGCCGCAAGAATAAAAAACAGTCCGAATATTGAGTTTATAAAAGTTGATTGGACTAACTATGACAAACAAGTTTTAATGTTTATGGAAAAATATAAACGAAGCGGTCTCCCTTTTTATATCTTGTTCAGCCCGCTGGCTCCGGACGGAATTGTTTTGCCGGAAATATTAAGCGATGACCAGTTAAATCGTTTGATTTCTAATTTTACGGTTATAAGGTCAAATTCTTAATTGCATCACGAGCAAGAGTATCTACTCTCTCATTTTCGGGATGTCCGTTGTGTCCTTTAACCCATACCCATCGAATTTCGTGTTGAGGTATTAGGCTGTCTAGTTCTTGCCATAAATCAACGTTTTTAACATCTGATTTTTTGTTAGATGTTTTCCATCCATTTTTTTTCCAGTTAGGTAACCACTCATTAACTCCGTCCAACACATATTTACTGTCAGTATAAATCGTAATATTACAAGGTCTTTTTAGAGCTTTAAGTGCATTTATAACTGCTGTCATTTCCATTCGATTGTTGGTCGTTTCTTTTTCTCCGCCAGACATTTCTTTTTCAACATCTTTATAACGAAGAATTACTCCCCAACCTCCGGCTCCCGGATTACCGGAACAGGCACCATCCGTGAAAATCTCTATTCTTTGCATCTATAAATCTCCTACCATATATTCGGCAAAAAATTCATTTAACAGAATATTGGCATCTGCATCTTCACGCATTCCTCTTGCTACAAAAGAGCGTAATTTATTTTTAGGAATATAAATTCTGAAATTACGAGGAGCTGTTCCGTCTGCTCCAATAACTCCATCAAGTAGAAAATCTTCTTCTATATATGGGCTAAAAATAATTTCTACATTAACAAATTTTACAGTACTACGAGGAGGAACTCGCAACTCCGGACGAGTAATGATATTTAATTGCCCCTCAATTCCGGCTATTGTATCCATTTGATTATAATTTAAAAATCTTACTTTATTGTAATCTCCACCATCTGAGGTCGTAGTACAAGATAAATAAAGCTCTCTGGCAATAACATTGCTTTCATTATGTCCTCTGATGGTAAAACCTATTTTCATATATTTGTCCGGAGGACAGTCAATACTGGCCGGATACAAAATATCAGCTTCACTGTTATCTGAAATTTCCAGATGCTTGTCTGTAATCATCAAATCTATTTCTGCTTGCGGACGACGACCGAACATTCCGGCTAAAACAGAATATGGAGCAGGAACATTATTTGAACCGGAACGAATATAAAAAGTATTGCCAACTGTTGTCATCAGCGGGGATTGTTCGCTTTTGGGAATATATGTCGCAACAAAACCATCGCCATTTTCATCAACGCTAATTATGTGATTTCTCACTTTATTATGACTTGGAATTGTACATCCGGAAATAGCATTTTCCAACCAACTCAGAAAACGATGAACATTTTGAACTTTAACTTTTGCTCGTGCTACATCTCCAATTTCAATATTGCGGGAACACTCTACTCCCCAAACAACAACACCGCCTTCCGAATTTCCGAAACCGGAGATACATTTTGCCAAATTACGTCTGTCGTCTTTATGTAAAGAATTTCCGTTTTTGCCTAAAGAATCTGCTTGTTTGAAGTCAAGAAAAAGCTCTTCGCTTTGTGAAGTTAGTATAAACTCATCAATAGCTTCTTCGCCGAAATAAACCAATTTTTGAAAAATATCTTCTGCTCGTGACATTGTTTTCTCCCGACTAAAAATCAAAGTTTTCTTCCGCTACTATAACATTGTGAATATTAATATTATCATAACGTTGTTTAAATTCTTTAAGCAATTCTTCTACAAGATATTCAGGTGCAGATGCCCCGGCCGTTATACCTAAACTGTTAAAAGTATCTGCTATTTCCCAATTTATTTCCGAAACATCATCAATAAATAGTACATTTTTTACACCACAGCATATCGCTACTTCTTTTAATTTATTTGAATTTGAAGAATTTTTGGAACCTATCACTATAATATTTTCCGTTTTTTCCGCCAATTTTCTTACGGCATATTGTCTATTAGTCGTAGCAAAGCAAATATTATTATATAAAATTATTTGCGAATATTTTTGTTTTAAAAAATCTGTTATTTCTTTTGTTTCGTCTATCGAAAGAGTTGTTTGAGTAACTACACCTATTTTTATATTTTCAGGAATGTTTAAATTTTGAGCTTCTGATAAATTTGCAATAATATGAACTCGTTGCTTATTTTTAACTTGTCCAAATGTTCCAATAATTTCTGCATGTCCCTTTTTCCCGATAATAATAATTTCAGCATTATCATTTTCTAATTTTTTTATACACTTATGAACATATAAAACTAAAGGACAAGTTGCATCAATTATGTTTAAGCCCATTTCTACGGCTTGATTTTTAACATCATCAGAAACCCCATGAGCAGAAAATATTAATGGTCGTTTTTTATCAACCTCAATTAAATCTTCAACAAATATCGTTCCCTGATTTTTCAAATCTTCAACGACATGTTTATTATGAACAATTTCGTGGCGAACATATATCGGATTTCCATATTCCTCCAAAGTCTTGTGCACAATGTCAATCGCTCTTCTGACACCGGCACAAAAACCTCGAGGATTTGCCAAATAAATATCCATAGTCTAGCCTTTTATAAGATTTTGCACCTCTTCATAACTGATATGATTATCAATATTTCCGACTAAAGTATAAGTAGGTTTGGTTGCAAATATCTTTTGTGCTGTTTTTAATATGTCATCGGCAGTAACCGCTTCTATATACTCAACCATTTCGTCAACCAGCATATAGCGATTGAATAACAATAATTGACGAGCTAATTTTTCTGCAACTGCCGAAGAATTTTCCAAAGACATCAGCATACCTGCTTTCATTTGTGATTTGGCTCTGACTAATTCTTCAGCCGATACTTTTTCATTAGTCATTTTTTTGATTTCATCAATCATAACCGGCATCATCTCATTAATTTGTTCTCTGTCTGTTGCCGCTGAAATTCCGGTAAACCCGCTTCCGGTGTAATAGTTAGGAAAACAATATACTGAGTATACTAATCCGCGTTTTTCTCTGATTTCTTTGAACAAACGAGAAGACATTCCGCCACCTAAAATGGAAGTCAGCAACATTGATGAATAATAGTGCTCATCAGCATATTTAAAACCGTCAAATCCTAAAATAATCTGGGCTTGTTCATTATCTCTTTTTTCTGCAAAATATCCGCCATAATATTTTTGTTTATCAATACTAAATGATGAATGTTGCGGAACAAGAGACATTTTATTTTCGACCATTTTCACAAAATCATCATGTTTAATATTTCCGACTGCACAAACAACCATATTGTTTGCAGCATAATTACTGTTCATATAAGCTCGCAACTCTTTTGAACCGAAACTGCGAACTAATTCGGGAGTGCCTAAAATCGGCCGTCCCATTGCTTGATTTTGATATGCTTGAGCCTGCATATAATCAAAAATAATATCACTCGGATCATCAAAAGTTTGCTTAATTTCCTGAACAACAACTTCTCGTTCTTTTATCAGTTCTTCTTCCAAAAATGACGGACAAGTCATCATTTCGGATAAGACATCTAATGCTAATTCGGCATCATTTTTAAGCATTTTGGCATAAAAAGCGGTAAATTCTCTTGAAGTATATGCATTACTACGGCCCCCGACGTTTTCAATATCTTCAGAAATTTGAAATGCGTTACGACTTTTTGTTCCTTTGAATACCATGTGTTCAACAAAATGGGAAATACCGTTAAGGTTTTCAGGTTCATAAGCAGAACCGGTATTTACCCAAATCCCCAAAGATACCGTTTCAAATTGCGGATAATAAAAACTGGCCACCCGCAAACCATTTTTCAGTACTGTAATTTCTGGTTGCATTTATTCTTCCTCTGTTTCTTTTATTCTCTCAATATCAGCTCCGACAGCTTGTAATTTTTGTTCCAATTTTTCATATCCTCTATCAAGGTGATAAATTCGATTGACAATTGTTTCACCTTCGGCAATAAGTCCGGCAAGCACCAGAGCAAAAGAAGCTCGCAAATCCGTAGCCATAACCGGAGCACCATAAAGTTTATCCACTCCTCTGACGATTGCCGATGCGTGTCCGTGAACATTGATGTTTGCTCCCATACGTAAAAGTTCGGGCACGTGCATAAAACGATTTTCAAAAATTGTTTCCGTAACCATTGAAGCCCCTTTTGCCGTCAACATCAAAGTTAAAAACTGTGCTTGCAAATCGGTAGGAAATCCGGGGTAATAATCGGTCATAATATCTTGTCCTGTTAAAGTACAATCAACTGCATCAACGACTATCGAATTTTCGTATTCTTCAACATGTACTCCCATTTTTCGCAAAATTTTAATCGGAGTTTGTAGGGTTGAGGCTTGTGCATTTATAAGTTCTATTCTTCCTCTGGTAATGGCAGCAGCAACAGCATAAGAACCGGCTTCAATTCTGTCGGTTATAACTTTATGAGTTGTGCCGTGTAATTTTTCAACCCCTTGAACTTTTAATACTGAAGTTCCGATACCGCTGATTTTTGCTCCCATCGAATTGAGCATATTTGCCAAATCTCCGATTTCGGGTTCACGAGCAGCATTTTCAATAATTGTTTCCCCTTCTGCCAAAGTGGCTGCCATCAATATATTGCAAGTTGCACCTACCGAAGCTATGTTAAAAACAAGGTGTGTTCCTTTTAGACGACCATTTACATCAGCATGAACATATCCGTTTTTAATTTCAATTTTAGCTCCCATTTGCTCCAATGATGATAAGTGGATATCCATCGGGCGTGCACCTATTGCACAACCACCGGGGAGAGATAACTCAACGTGTCCCTCTCTTGCCAACAATGGGCCGAGTACATAATATGATGCTCTCATCTTACGCACATAATCATAAGGAGCTATCAATCCGGTAAGTTTAGGTGTGCTATAAGTATAGTTTTTACAAGCATTGTTATTTATAATTTCATCTCTGGCTTCAATTGTTGTGCCTAATTGCAACAATAACTTATTCATTGAGCGAACATCAGACAACATCGGCATATTAGTAAGAATAACCGGTTCATCAGTTAAAAGAGAAGCACAAATCAATGGTAGTGCAGCATTTTTTGCACCACTGATAAAAATTTTTCCTTCAAGACGTTTTCCGCCTCTAATCTTTAGCTTATCCATTAGAACGTTTCTCCTTTTCCTCTTTTTGTTTATTTATTGCAGCTTGTTGTTTTTTTCTTTTTTCCAAATTTCGCTGCAACATTTTAGATTCACGCTCAAAACGTTCTTCCGCACGAGATTTCTTTTTTTCTGACATTATTAATTCCTTTTATTATTTCCTACTCAAATATAACAACCGATAAGAGCAATAATCAAGCACAAAAAATAATAATACATAACAAAAAAGAGTTGTCCTTTTTATAAGACAACTCTTCATCGCAACTCCATAGGGATTATTAGCGAGTTTCAACAAAAACAATCGTTGACTCCATTATCCCATAGGAAGAACTTTCCTTGAAAGTTTTCCTCTTTGGCTGATAATCCGGCTCCATAGGTTCGGTAAGATAGAACAAATCTGACTCTTTCCATGTCGCCATCATCAGCTTTTCACCCGGCTCGAGCTTGATTTCCATAGTTCCGCCGAATGTTCTGGTACGCTCCTGCTCAGTGCAAGAAGTTATACCAAATGTAACAGCAATAGCTGCAATTAAGATAAATAACTTTTTCATACTAATTAAATTTAACTGATAAATAGTTTAGCATATATATTGTTTTTTAGCAAGCTTTTTATAATTGTTATAAAAAAATCAACATTTTTAAAAATTATACTTGATTTTTAATTTTAATATATGTATGTTCACTTTTGTTAAGCCGCTATAGCTCAGTGGTAGAGCACGTCATTGGTAATGACGGGGTCGTAAGTCCGATTCTTACTAGCGGCACCATTTTATAAAAGGCACCTATTGAGGTGTTTTTTTTTGTTGATATAATTGACTCTCACAAAGTCCGATTTTATGAATCCCGAAAATGGCAGTTTTTCATCAATTATCGGACTTTTTAAGCAAAGAGCAATAAAATCAAGCATTTTGAGAAAACCAATCCCAGTCCGATAAATTTTATAAGATTTTTATAAAATAGTTGCAAAATTTAGCTAAATAGTTAATCCTTATGCAAGGATAAAAAATATGCTTGCTACGAATAAAAAATATTTAATTTATGAAGAAAAATTGATGAAAGAATGGGATTGGGAAGCTAATCGAGACCTGAACCCCAAAGAAATTACGTGCGGCAGTCAAAAAAAGGTCTGGTGGAAATGCTCACTATGCGGATATCATTGGGAAACGACCATCTCTCATCGAGCAAAAGATGGACGTTGTTGTCCAAATTGTCATCATGGTCGTTGGTCTAAAATTAAAAGAGGATTAGATACTCAGATAAATATAGAAATTGCAAAAGATTGGCATCCTATAAAAAATGGCAAATTAACCCCAGATATGTTTACAAAAGGTTCTCGATATAAGGCATGGTGGAAATGCCATATTTGTGGCAAAGAAATTGAAAAAAGTATTAAAAATTATAATGGTTGTAGCCATTGTAAAAAAGAGAATTTTTTGAATAAGAAAAATTTAGCTATTACAAATCCACAATTATTGGAAGAGTGGAATTACCAGAAAAACACAAATATATTGCCATCTCAGATATTAGCGAGTAGTCCTAAAAAAGTTTGGTGGAAATGTAAAAAATGTGGCTATGAATGGCAAGCGGTCATAAGCAATAGGACAAGAAAAAGTGATAAAGGATGTCCTTGTTGTATGAATAGAGCTATTGTTAAAGGCAAAAATGATTTAGCGACAACACACCCCGAATTAGCAAAGGAATGGCATCCTGTTAAAAATGGACAGCTCGGGCCTGAAGATGTCACTTATGGTTGCGGGAAAAAAGTTTGGTGGCTTTGTCCTCATGGACATGAATATCAGGCAACTGTAAATCACAGAACAGGGAATAATGCTACAGGCTGTCCTATATGCTACTCCGGACGACAAACTTCCTTTGCTGAACAGGCTTTTTATTATTATATAAAGAAAATTTATCCTGATACAATAAGTCGTTATAAAGCTGACTTTTTAGGCAAAATGGAACTGGATATTTTTATTCCATCAGTAAACATCGCAATAGAATACGATGGTGAAGCTTGGCATAAAAACAATAAAATTCATAAGGAACAAAAGAAATATAAAATATGTAAAAAAAACAATATTTATTTAATAAGATTAAAAGAAAAAAATAATTCAGCTATAGATAATGCTGATGAATGTATTTGTATTCCTGATTTATATAAATATGAAAATTTAAACATATATATTCCGTATATTTTGCACAAATTAAATGTTTTAATTTCTAAATTTGATAATAAGAGAACAAATGTATTTCCATCATATGATATTGATATAAAAAGAGATAAAGCAAAAATATTAAATGAATATATAACAGAGTATAAAAAAGGATCTTTTGGAGAACTTTATCCTGGATTGGCAAAAGAATGGCATCCAACTAAAAATGAAAAATTAACACCATATATGTTTAAACCGATGTCTGATCACAAGGTTTGGTGGAAATGTTCACAATGTGGTTATGAATACGAAGCGACTATCGGACACAGAGCATATGGTTATGGTTGTATGAAATGCGGAATAGAAAAAGTAACTCAGATAAAAAGAAAAGCCGTTCATATGATAGATCCTAAAACTAATAAAATTGTACAAACATTTATTTCAATTTCTGATGCATCACGCAAAATGAAAATTAGCAGTGGAAATATTGTAGCAGTATGCCAAGGTATACGTCCTAAAGCTAGCGGGTATATTTGGCGATATGCAGATGAGGAAGAAGCAACGAAATATCAGAAAAACAAAAATCAACTTGAGTTCAATTTTTAGTTGAAGATTAATTCTAATTTGTATTCCAGCTGCCTATATTCATCGTAATTTTCAGTCCGATAATCGCAAACTATTGCGCACCATTTTATAAAAAGCACCTATTGAGGTGTTTTTTTTGCTTTTTGGGTTTGTTTCCCTCAAAGTCCGATTTATAAATCCCTAAAACAGCAATTTGGCAGGTATTATAGCCTTACTAAGATTTGTAACTTGTAGAAAAAATAATAAAATACATTGTTTGTGTCTCTTTTATTTGATAGATATAAATTTGTATGTCGTAACATTTTAGTTAGGGGGTGACTTATGATAAACAAAATAGTGGAAATTGTTAAAGAATGTGGCATAATTGTCAAAAATGCACAAATACATCATGTAATGCTCAAAAATGAAGACAGAAGAAATTTATTAACGGAGTATGATTTAAAGGTACAAACAATATTACAAAAAAAACTAAAAGAAATTTTGCCCGAAGCCTCATTTTTTGGTGAAGAAGGTGAGCATAACTACGAAAAAAGTGGTTATTGTTTTGTGTGTGACCCGATTGATGGTACGACAAATTTTGTAAAAGGTTGTAACTTCAGCTCGATTTGTGTTGCTTTATTAAAGGAAGGCAAGCCGGTTTTAGGTGTTGTTTATAATCCTTATTTAGATGAGCTATTTTGTGCTGAAAAGGGCAAGGGAGCAACGTTAAATGGCCAAGCCATATATACAACAAAAGACGATTTGGCTCATAGCCTTGTAACATTCGGAACGGGCGTAATGGACTTATCTGAAGTTGATGATGTTTTTGAATATGCAAAGAAATGTTTTAAGGCTTCAATTGATGTTAGGCGCTGCGGCTCGGCTGCTTTGGAAATTTGCAATCTCGCTTGCGGACGGATAGGTTATTTTTGTGAGTTCAAGCTATCACCATGGGATTATTCCGCCGCAGTTTTGATTGCCGAAGAAGCTGGTGCCATTGTTAAAACAAAAGGTTTTAAAAATATTGATGATTATTTTCAAATTAGGCAGATTTTTGTGATGGCTAATGAAAATATTTTCAAAGAAGTTCCGCCTGTAAATTAATACAAACATAATAAAAACAGCTTGTGGTTAAATCACTGTTACTTGTATTTTTCATAAAAATTATTCTAATACCCGCACAATATCGCACACCAGTTTTTTAAAAGCACCTATTTAGGTGCTTTTTTTACTTTTGTGGGAGTGAGTTGTAAAAATCTAACAATCTGATTCCTAAAAACGACAGATTTCTGCAAATTATTCGGACTTAGGATAAAAATTTTAATTTTCTTTATAAAATAATTTGTTGGTTATATAGTAACAGAAAATAAACATTTCTAGAAAGTATGAACAATGATTTATTACAACATAAATGATGTTATTATCAGAGATATGGTTGAATCAGACCCTGAAATCATTACACATGAAGAACATTTGCAAGGTTGGACACATCAAAGTATAGAAAAATACACGCAACGCCTACAAGATGTTGCTGATGGAAAGTGTGTTGCCATAGTAGCTGAATACAAAGGCAATGTCGCAGGATATTTTAACATCTATCCCAATACAATGTGTGGTTTATATGGCGGGCAAGGATTTCCTGAGTTAATTGATTTAGGAGTATTAAAAAAATACAGAAATCAAGGAATTGGAAGTTTACTCATACAAGTTGCAGAAGATATAGCACGGAAATATGCAGACACTGTAGTTATCGGTGTAGGATTGCATCGTGATTATGGAGCGGCACAAAGAATGTATGTTAAACATGGATACATACCTGATGGATCAGGATTGTGGTGGAAGGGAAAAGTACTGGAGCCGTACGCAGATTTACAAAATGATGATGAAGTTGCTCTTTATTTTTCAAAGAAACTATAAAAATTAGTTTAATAATCGCAAAGTGTCACACGCCTGTTTTTATAAAGTCTCACACAATTCAGCCTAAAATCTTTTCTGTATTGTAAATTCTATTAAAGATTTTTCGTATTCTCTTTGCCAAATATTGGAACTCTTATCGGTATAGGAGTATGTTAAGGTCGGAATCAATCCCATAAATGATATTTTACGATTAGAAAGAGATATGGAATATCTTTGTGTTGTGTCGTATTCTTTAACTTGCTTAAATTCATAATTATCTACAGTCCAACGTTCGCCTTTATATTGGGTATATAAAACAGATGGTTCTGCATATATATGAAAACCATAGGGTAATTCTGCACCAAAACCGAGAGCAAGGTTTATTCTGTCATTTGTATATGTTTTATCTTTAGTCTTTTCATATTCATATCCTGTCTTAAATATGAAATATTTTGAAGAATCTAAAGCATAAAAAAGACGTAGTCTTGCACTTTTTACATCTCCATCTAAAATATCAGAATAATCATCATAATATGTTGGAGTATAACTAAGTGTCAAATTGGCATTTAATTGTTTAGTTATATCATAACTTGTTTCAAACATAAAACCGGTTGAGTAATTATAAGATTTATGAGCAAGATATCTCTTTGAAAAAGTTGGTCCAAAGAAAATATCTCCTTTATTATAAATGTATCTTGCTCCTAATGTATAATATAGATATGTATCGTCATATTTTTTATCATTATATTTTGAATTATAAAACATAAACTCGTTCTTTAGTCGCCAGTTATCATTGAGTTTAAATTCATAATCACCACCGACCATTGTATTTAAGCCTACATCTTTTTCCGGTTCATCTAATGTATTACACATAACACCAAACAATGTACTAACACATTGTTCGCCTGATGTTGTGTTATTTACATTATTATCAGGCGCAATTCCTACATTAAACCACAAATTCCAGTTTTTATTTTTTCTAATATAATATAGAGCATATTGTATTCTATGTTGTATTTCTTTCGGTGTGTCTTTGTGAGATAAAGCTAAACGATAATGATATTCGGCACGCATCCAGTCTTCTTTTTTTAGATATAATTCTGCTAATCTAAATCTGATATTGGGAATATCAGGCTGATAATCTAAAATAAAATGGTAAATATCAATTGCTTCGTTATATTTATGTTCTAATATTGCAACTTGAGCTAAAAGATATAATCGTTCTATTTCCAGTTCTTTATTATTATATGGCTTCAATAAAAGAACTTTTCTTGCATCAGCAAGTTTTCCTTGCTTCATTAAATCTGATGCAAAAGAAAGTACTTCTTCATGTGACATTGTAATAACTCTTGTAGAATCAGATGTTGGTGACACTTCATTTGCCTCAGCAATATTATTGCCATACCATAAAAATGCCACCAACAATATGATAATGGTTTTGGTCATAACGTAATTATTTTACAATTTGTGTTCCAAAACCAATTTGAGTATGTAAATCAACACCATCACTTAAGTTTTGACCATAAGCCACAAAACCTGTAGCTTCTTGCGGTGTTTTATTATCGCCATAATAGCCGATATCTACAGCACCATAAGAACCATCATTTTTATCACCAACAAAGTCATTTACAGTAAAACTGTCTTTGTCATTAAATTTGTAAAGTTCATTATTCTTATGCACACCATTACCATTACTAAATGTAATATTATAATTATCTTTATTTGTATTTGAAGTTACTGTTACATTATACCATTTATCAAAATTTGTTGTGAGAGTTTCTGAACCATTATTAAACACCAAGTTTGCAGTTCCATCAAAACTCTTTGTATTTTCAATTCTCTCACCATTGGTTTCATCTTGATGTATCACAGTTGCAACAGATTTTCCTTCAAATTCCATTTGTCCTTGTAGGTCATTTTTACTAATTCTTTTTCCCTCTAATCCACCGGCAAAAACAAATTTTTCATTTACTGTTTCGTTCCCTTCCATACTATCTATATGTACTGTTCCAAAATCGGAATATTGCAGGCCTTTTTTACCTATACCCTTTGCATAGGTTTCATATTTTACTTTAGTTGTCGCTGTTGCTCCTTCACTAAATGCTTCTCCTGCTTGAGCAGAATCTTCTGTTTTGCCATTAAAAGAATCTAAGGTCAATGAGTTTATCTTTGAAATAGCAGAAGCTATAAAATCATCAACATTATTTATATTTGCATCATTTTCTAATGAACCATCTTCTTTTTCTTCATAAAGAGCGGCAATTAACATTTTTCTTAATATATTAATATCTGTTGGTTTTTCAAAAAGTTCCAAACGAATATCTCTTGATGCACCTGTGTTTCCTATTTCCAGTTTTACCCCATAAACAAGCATATCTCCAGTGCGAGAAAAAACAATTCCTTGCTTTCTATCAAGTGTCATTTGGCGTCCATCTGCAGAATCTATATCAACATCAAAATGTAAAACTTCAATTTTTCCATTTTTATCAAGAGCAAAACTTACATAACTGTCTTGCTTTGCCCCTATGTTAACTACATTTAATTTTGCATCTTCAAGGCCTGTATCATGTTTATTTCCATATTTGCGATATCTGTCTTGAGCTTTTCTTTGTACTTGAACAAAATTAATATCTACCCATTTGTTTAGTCTTTCTTCATCGCTATCTGTGGTACTGATATTATCTAAATTAATTGTTTCCAAATCAATACCCGCTAATATTAAATATTTTTTCAAATCATTATATGATAATTTTATATTACCGTTGTTATCAAAAACATTGCCATCAATAAAATAATCTTTCATCTTTCCGAATTCTTCAAAAACTTCTTCTTCAGATAAAGATGATGTTGCGAGCGTTTTAAAATTTAAAAAGGATACCGATATTTGATTATTTGCTTCTTCAACTATTTCTCGTGCTTTATTGATATTTGAAAATCTTACATTTGACATTGAAGTAACTTCAGCATTAGAACTTGAGACATCCGGCAATGTTGTATGCGGAATATTACTATGTCCGCCACCACCTCCACCACCGCAAGCAGTTAAAGCTGTTGTAACCATTAATGTAGATAAAATAGTTGAAAATTTCATAGCTCTCTCCATAGCAATTATTATAATTTATATTTATTCTGCATAGTATAACAAAAACATAAAAAAACAAACACTAAATATCAAATACTAACCAGTTAAAGTTTTTTATATTTTCAATGATGATAAATTTGTAATCAACTTGAAATGATTTTTTATTGGTGTTATTGTCGCAGCAAACAATGTAATAATATAAACTTTGGAGATAAAAATGTTTGCTGTTTTTAATTTATGTATTTTTACAAGTGCATTTTTGCTTTTTTTAATTCAACCGTTAATCGCAAATATATTATTACCCAAAGTAGGCGGTTCTCCCAATATATGGAATACCTGTTCCGTATTTTTTCAAATTTCATTATTAGTCGGATATTTATATTCTTACATCGTTTCAAAAAAACTTTCCCTCAAAAAGCAGATTTTAGTACATTGTTGTCTGTTGTTTGGTGCATTATGGGTTGTGAATTTTCATTTTCAAACCGGTAGTATTGAGATGTCTTCTCCGATTACTGACACTTTATGGGTACTATTTAAAAATATCTTTTTTCCATTTATGATACTCTCAACCACATCGCCACTTATTCAGCATTGGTTGGCCTCTTCAAATTTAAAGGAAAACAAAAATCCTTATATTCTATATGTATGTAGTAATATCGGTAGCCTTTTGGCATTATATGCCTACCCTTTAGTTTTTGAAAAACAACTGGCAATTTCTTTACAAGGTACAGTGTGGCATATTATATTTGCTGTATTTTTTCTGTGTGTTGTATCAATCGGTTTATATTTAAGAAATTCTCAAGATACTATTCAACATGAAACAAAAGAAAAATTAAAAACAAATCCGATTTGTGTTTTTTATTGGATATTTTTCGCTTTTGTTCCGTCAAGTTTGATGTTAGGTGTTACCAGCCATCTATCAACAGATGTTGGCGGATTACCGTTTTTATGGATTTTACCATTATCTCTGTATCTTTTATCCTTTATCTGGACTTTCTCAAAATTTTATACCAGTGAAATAGCTATACAAATTAAAAGATTATATAAAATATCTGCAATAGTTGCTATCTTCCTGTTTTATAATTTATCATTGAGTTCAGGACTAAGTGATAACATTATGTTTATCAGCATACACTGTTTTCTTTATTTTATTTTTGCAACATATTGTCACGGTATCTTATCTCAGAAAAAACCGGCACCTGAAAATTTGACATTGTTTTATCTGTGTTTGGCTATAGGTGGTGCATTAGGCGGAACATTTAATACTTTTATCGCCCCTCATTTATTCACCTCCGTAGGCGAATATCCTTTTATTGTAGCTTTGTCATTACCTTTTGTATTGAGCAGTCTGGCAGAAACAAAAAATGAATTACTAAAAATCGGAAGAAATATAGCAATATTATCTGTAATAATTGTAACTTTTGCATATATAAACATAAATATAGAAGAAAAAATGGCTCATATCCTATTTTATATAGGAGTAGCCATACTGCTGTTATTTATATTTACTCAAAAGAAAAGTTTTATATTTTTATGCGCACTAAGTTGTATTTTCTCTCAATTATTTATAAAAGAAAATTCTGATTTTTTATTTAAAAAACGTAATTTTTTCGGAACTGTTATTGTAAAAAAAGAAGCAATAATTCCTCCGCATCTCAGTACATTAATGCTTTTTCACGGAGATACTTTGCACGGAAGACAAGATATTTTTGAAAACGAAGGAGAAACAACCTATATATACAGCCCCTACACATATTATGGTAAAGGAGCCGCTGTTGAAGATTTTTTCAAAGTATATAAAAAGGAAAAACCATCAATTGCGTGGTTAGGTTTAGGCTCTGGCGCAATTATATGTTATACACAACCGGAAGCAAAACATCATATTATTGAAATTGACCAAGATATTGTCGATATATCAAAAAAATATCGTTATTTCAGATATCTGGAAAAATGTGCTCCGGAAGCAGAAATAACTGTTGGCGATGCCCGTGTTGAAATTCAAAAAGAAGAAAATAATAAATACGATTTAATAGTGGTGGATGTTTTTAGTTCTCACTTTATCCCTGTACACCTAACAACTAAGGAGGCTATCGAAATTTATCGCTCAAAATTAAAAGAAGACGGAGTTATTCTCTTTCATATAAGTTCAAGAGCGTTTGATGTAGAACCAATATTAACTAAAATAGCTGATAGCTTAGGTATGACCTTTATTGTACGTTACAGAGAAGACTTTAGTCATCGTTATCCTCAATGGGGTGTTTTGAGTAATAATAAAAATGCTCCGGAAATTGTGGAATTACTTTCTTTAAAAGGATGGCGTGAAGGAAAAACTGATGAAGGTACTGCATTATGGACCGATGATTTTCATAACTTGTTGTCAGCCTTACGACATTAATGTTTTTTATAAGTAAAAATATGCAAACACACTTGGTTATCGGAAATATATTTTCTTTATTATGTGCAATTTGTATTGCCATGTCTGTAGTAAAGAAAAGTAAAAAGGATTTTATGTATTGGCAAATCGGTTGCACTTTGTTTGGAGGTATTGCCAACATTATTCTATACGCCTATGCTGCTTTTGTAATCAGTTCTGTTTCTCTAATTCGTGATATTTTATCTTATAAAAATAAACTAACCAAAAATATAACAATCGTTCTTTTGATTATAAGTATTATTATCGGATTATATGCTAACAATCTTGGCATAATAGGATTGTTACCGATTATAGCATCCGCAAGTTATACTCTTTGCATCTATATTACAAAAAATGAACAACAAATGCGATGGGCTTTAGTTTCAAATTTGAGCCTATGGTTTATTCATAATTTATATATACAAGCATATCCTTCTGCTCTTGCAAATATTGTATTATGTATTTGGACGTTTATTCAAATTTTGAGAAATAGAAAAAATATTTTAGCATAAATACGACAAGGCGCTAACTGACGTTAGCGCCTTGAAGTCAAAACATACAGGCTTAGAGCTTCTTGATATAGTTATCAATACGCTCGGTGTTACCGCTGTTATATTCAGCAATAATCTCATCAGCCGTAACAGTTCCGGTCTTGCTGAGCTTGTCCAAAGCATAGAGCTTCGCCATGAAGTGAGGAAGATGTTCAATCTCCCAAAGGCCGGTCTCCGTATTCTTGCGAATGGTTGCACCGACGAACTTCAAGAACTCCATACTCTCTGCTGTTTCTACTGTCTTAAACTCGCTGTCCGGATAGTGTTCCAAAGCATTGAGTTTGTAAACATGCTTCTGAGGCTGCATCTTTGCAGTTCTCGCAAACAGAGTAAGGTCCGTCTCATATCTCGTTCCTGCGATTGTAGGGAACGGAATGAAATCAGCAAAACCAATCTGTGAAATCAGAGTTCTTTTGAACGACTGATACTCCTGACTAGGCTCAAAATTCATCGCCGAGCAAGCAGTGTAATCCTGTGCAGGGAGCAAAGTCCAACCATTGCCTAACATTTCCTGCCACTTGTCCTGCGGCATAATTGTCACATGGAGTGAGAAAATGTAAGCATCGTCGCCCTCCTCGGTAAGGATAATACCGGATGTAGGAGCCTCATCAATAGCAACCGCACCGTTAAGCAAAACCTCCTTTGAAAGTCGGCTATAGTTAACAGCATCGCGCAAAGAGATAGATGCAACCACATAGTCACCGGCATTCTCCAAATCTGCGATGAACGCAGGGATATCCTCATAAGGGATATGCTCGAACACGTCGTTGCAGAAAACTACATCTGCCTTGCGGGCAAGAGGTGCCGAAAACTTTGGAATACCGATATCGAATCTCTGAACCGTTACATGACCATAAGTCATAATCTGGTCGAGTTCGGTAATCTCGATACTGTCTGCAGCTTGAATATTGGCCTCGAGATACACCAAAAGCGAAGCGTAATTGTAACCGCTGTTGAGCATGTCCATCAAAATTACGCCGGTATCCGAAATTACCTGAGCCAACACGTTAGCCGCTTTGCTCTGACCACAGCCATAATCGGTAATGATAAAAGGCTCACTCAAATCGATACGTCCCATACGGGCCAAATCGAGTAAGTTTGCAATCATCTCCTTTACCAGCTTGTTTGCCGAGCTTCCATATTTTTCTGCACCGGAATGAACCTCTGTGTAGAGTGTTTTCATGTCCAAAGAGTTTTTGAACCACTGATTGTTGTTCTCAAAATAAACTGTTTGTCTGTTTTTCTGTTCCATAAAAATTGTATTAATGTGTATTTAAGTAATCGTTATTATACTAAAAAACTCTTAAAAATCAAGCTTAAAATAGACAAAAAAATAAAAATTACTTGATTATAAATATAAATAGGATAATATACGGAGGATTTTACTAATTACTCTGCTTATAATTTAATTTTTAGTGCTTATGATAAACTCAAACAGATGGCAACATATTTTAGGAGTTGCCCGAAAAGCAAAAATTTTAGCTAACAGGCTCAAACCAAATGATGAACCATATTCTGAAGATATGTTTTTGTTAGGATTGCTTCATGATTTCGGTTATGAATTTACCGAAAATGGAGAAAAACACGCCATTATAGCCGGACAAATATTAGAACGTTCAGGTTATAAATATTGGCAAGATGTTGTGAATCATTCTGACAAAGCAACCGATAATATGTCTGATGAAACGTTTATCCTTAATTGTGCAGATTTATCTGTTAGTCCCGATGGTAAAGATATAACTATGGCAGAAAGAGTTGCGGATATCGGTAGAAGACACGGAAAAGATTCTACCCAATATCTGATAGCTTTTGAGAAATTGCAAAAATTACAAGCGGATACTCGCTTTAGCAAAATTGAAAGTTATGTCTGATGTTTTTCCTAAGCCTTCATTCTTGAAGGCTTTTTTTTATTCATCAAAAAAAATATAAAAAATGCCCCGAAAATTGTTTGCGCAACATTCGGGGGATTTTTTACAGAGCAATGATTTTTGCAATAACTGTTAACACTAAAACAGTAATAAGCACAACTGCCCAAGTTACCTTTTCTTGGTTTTGTTGCTTAATTTTTGGCAGTACAAACATTACTAAAACAGCCATTACACAACAATAAACCAAAAGGGCAAATACATCTCCCTCCGTCGCTATCATAGGAGCTCCAAAATCTTTTCCCCCTACCAAATATAGGAGTATAAACAAAGATAAAAGCCCCGTACTAGCCGGAGATTTTCTGAAAAAATTAATGATAAATTTCATCTTAGTATAAAATTTAAGTTAGTAAAAAATAAAGTCATAATTATAATCATTTAGATTTATAAATTTATACAAAAAGACCTACAAAGTCAAGCCATATACTTTTGTATACAGTTGCAAAATATTTTCTCTGTTGACAAAATATTTTTGTCATGTTTAACTCGTTGTGAATATTAATTATTAATCAATACGTTTATGAAAAACTTTAAAATTTCTCACGCTCCGTTCGTGAGATCATCTGCGGAAGAGATAATTCTCATTCAATCCGGCGATATGTTGGCGCAGAAGTTACATATACTGTGGCATGGTTTTCTCTCTAAAGAAGGACAACTCTGGTTGGCGAAAAGTGGTTCTGCGGAATTAATTCGCTTGCAGACAATGCTTTATGGCAACATTTGGACACGAGAGGCTGCCGAGTTTTTGTATATGCGACATTTGTTAAAACGTCCGTCCGATGAAGAAATTTCAATGACAGAAACAGGAGTAAAAGTATGGTTGTATAATTCGCTTATGGGAGAACGCAAAAGCGAAGAATACTACGGAAAAATTCAGCTTCTGGGAATGGCTTACGGACTAATTCCTTCTCAACCGGTTTCAGAAAAAGAACAACTTCAATGGTTAGAAGACAACGACATTGAAAAAATATGTTCTTATGTTGGCCCGTGGAAAGGAAAAGCTGCAATCATTTTTTTGAAAACAGCTCCCTTGGAGACTGTCGTCAAAAAACTTCGTTATTATAAATTGAATGAAGACCAGCAACTTGCTTTGATTGAAAGAGAAATCAGCAACAACAGCAATGTGCTCTTGTGGTATTATTTTTCACAGAACTCTGCTTTCCTTGAAGCTCAAAAGAAAATTCAGGCTTACGACCAAAATCTTTGGCAACGTATGCTCATTGTCAATTATGGTTGGAGTAACGAGTTTGAAAAAAAATTCGGCAACCTAAAGAATTGGCAGGAAAAACTGTCTTCTAATTTCTCAATTCTGGCACATTGCCCAATTGATGAAATTATGAACACCTTACGCAAAATTGCTTAAGAGCAATTTATGATACCAACCTTACAGCTACGTCTGTAAGGTTTTTTATTTGTTTTGTTTAGCTTTCAATTCTTCCATACGAGAAGCAAAACGATGCAATTTGAAGTCTTTATGCTCTTCTACCATTTTATGTATATTGTATATGGTTTTAATTTGAGCAAGAGTTATCTCTACATCTGCCAGTTCATCGGCTATATCTTCAATATTGCCTCTGTCACGTAATTCTTTACATAGTTCCTTGGTAAGTTCGGACATTTCTTCGATAACCATAATTTTTTGCGATGTTTCGCCAAAAAATGCTATTGCATCGTTATATATTTTATTTTCTTGTTCTTTTTCCATTGCTATTCCCTACTCTTCTTTTATATGTTTTTGTGCTTCTGTAATTTTTGCTTTATAGTGCATTAAGGCCTCGAAATTCTTCGGAGTCAAGTTAACGTTTTTGTCTTCTAAATCAATCCATTTGAGCTCTTTTTGTTTGAGTGGTTCAACAACTTTAAGCAAAGACAAATCGGTAGGCACACAGATAAACCAGTGTAGTTTATATTTATTGTTACGAGTAGAGCCCAATTTTTTTACAACATCAACATTTAGATTTGTTTCTTCTTTAATTTCACGATGTACAGCGGCATTTAGAGTTTCTCCCGGCTCAACTTTTCCTCCGGGGACGACATATTGCGTATCATCGGTACTGATTAATTTATTTTTTTGAGCTGTTTGAGCTAATATTTTATTTTGATTTATGATTATGGCACAAACAACATCTTGATTATTTCCCTTCAATCGATTTAAAATTTCCCAATAAAAAAAATCTTTTAGTTTTTGAAATAAATTCATAAATATCTCCAATATTCGTATTTAAAATATAAGTAAGGAGGACTGTGTCCTCCTTATATGTTTATTTTTTTGCGGTAATATCTAAAAATGGCACAGGTCCTGTACTGTAAAGATTTTGCGGTAATTGACCATTCCATTTTTCAGCTTTTGTTAACTCAACTAAATTAGCATTTTGTGATAAAGCTTTAGATTTTTCGCGAATTGCCTCTGCTTCAGCCAACCCCATTTGGCGGATAGCATCAGCTTTTGCTTTTGACTCTACTTCAATGGCATAAGCATCAGCATCTGATTGGGCTTTCTTTGAATCGGATTCTGCTCTTGCCTTAATCACTCTTTGTTTTCCCTCTTCTTCAACACGAACAGTTTCATTTTGTGATTTTATGGCTTCTTGAGTAGCAATCTGTTTTGCTTCAATTGCTGCTTCAAAAGCACTTGAAAAAGCAATATCTTCAATAGAAACACTTTGAATAATTACATGTGAACCCTCTAGTGCCTTCGATAATTTTTGTTTGATTTCTTCGGTTACAACTTCACGATTATTAATAAACTTATCAGCCTCAACCTTACCTACAACATCTTTTACCGCGCTCATCAAAGCAGGCTCAATCAAAGTACTACCATAGTTCAAACCGATACGTTGGTACAAAATATGTGCATTTGCAGGGTCAACAAAATAGTTCACGGTGATGAACATCGTTGTTTGTTGAATGTCTTTGGTATAAGTTTCAAGTCTGGTCGTTTTCTTTTGCAGTCTGGTGTCCATTGTAACAATATTGGTACTAATCGGATTGTAAAAATACAGGCCTTCCGGTAAAGAATCTGAAACAACTTTACCCCAAACCAACTTAATTCCTCTATGACCGGCATTCACTTGTTCAAATCCCATAAAAGATATGGAAACTAACAACAACATAATAAAAATGCCGATAACTACATGACGTTTATTCATAATTTTTATTCTCCCTTTATTATTTCTTTTAAAAACTTGCGTCCCTGTGACGTTATGACTAATACCGGAAAAAATATTAATCCTAATATACTCCGTTTATTTTTTACAATATCTTTATTCATCAAGTTGATGATTAAAAACAACAATCCTAAAACATAAAAGATTACGATAAATCTTAAAATTATAATTCCCATTAATTCCTCCAAACAACAAGCTCAAGGTATTTTAGCATATTAAAAACTCAAAACAAGCAATTTTAGAGTTTAAAATAAGCTTTTAACATATTCTTATTTTCAATTCGTTGATATTGCACATCATCCGCAAGTTTTTTTATCAACAATATCCCTAATCCGCCAACTTCTCTATCTTTAATATCCACACTTATATCCGGCATTTTTTGTTCAAGCGGATTAAAATTTTTGCCGGTATCAATAAACGAAATACAATATAATTTATTTTCCTTTTGAGCTGTAATCGATATTTTTTTATTTTCCAAATTATCATACGCATATTGAACAATATTAGAAAAAATCTCTTCCGCAGATGTAACTATTTTAAATTGATTTTTATCAGCTATTTGATGTTTCTGCATATTGTTTTTCAGAAAATCTACAATTTTTTTTATATTGTTCAAATCAGCAGCAACTGTCAAATTTTCGATATTTTTCCCTTTATATACAAACTCAAGCATTGTTATATCATCTGATTGCGCGGTATTTTGAGCAAATTTATTTATGTTTTTTGAAATTGTACTCAAATTTTCTTTCGGATTAGGTTTATTTTTTTGCAATGCCTTAAATAAACGTTTTTCTCCGAAAAATTTTGAAGATGAATTTTCAGCTTCAGTAACTCCGTCCGTATATAAAAGAATACGATTGTCAGGTAATATATTAAACTTATCACTAACGAATTTTATGTTTTTTCTGATACCTAGAACAATATTTTTATGAGTTGATAAAGAGCTATATGCAAAACCATCAAATAATAATGGCGGTATATGACCGGCATTTACGCACCGAACTTCCCCTTTAGATAAATTTATAACAGCCATAAATACGGTTACAAACATACAACTGTCGTTTCCTTCGCACAGTTCATTATTTGCTTTATAAAAAACATCTGCAATATCAATTTTACTTTTAGTTATATTTTTTATAAGTGTTTGAGCTTTCATCATATATAATGCAGCAGGAATACCTTTTCCGGAAACATCGGCGATGACAATGGCAAAATTATTGTCATCTATATAGAAAAAGTCATAAAAATCGCCCCCTACTTGTTTTGCCGGTTTCATTAACGCATAAATATCAAAAATATTATTTTGCGGAAAATCAACTGATAACGCAGAATTTTGAATGTTTCTTGCAATTTCAAGTTCACTAGCATTTTTTTGTGTTTCTGCAGCATTTTGTTTTTCTTTTTCGATGTGTTTTAGTAAATTTTTGCGCATATCTGCCAATGCTTTAGAAATTATTTTTACATCTTTTGAAGATGGTTCTTCTCCAAATACTTGTGAAAAATTACCGCTGCCATATAAAGAAGCAATCATTCCTAATGCCGATAACTGAGTGGTAGAATGTTTACATATTTTGTTAATAATCAACAATAACAATATAATTGATATAAACAAAGCAACAAAGACAATATATTTAAAATGATGAAGCGGTTTTAGAAATTCGTTTTGTTGATATATTAAACAAAAGCTCCAACCGATAGACTTTATCGGAGCATAAAAAACTACGACTTTCTCGTCAAAAACAGTTGACGATGATATTTCTTTTTGGCCTGTTTTTCCCGCTTTAAGCTCATTACCGATATAATCAAGTTCCGGTAAATTTATTTTTTTAGCCAAATCAAATATTGTCGTTTTTAGTGCAATATCCGGATTAGGATGAGTTACATATAGTCCTAAACGAGATAAAAGCAATAATTTTCCGGTTTCGTAAAAAGAAAAATCATTAACACTATCTCGGATATTTGACAAATTAACAGTTATGGCAACCAAACCATTAAAAACTTTACTATCCCTAAATTTAAAAGGGATTAAACCGGTAATAACCGTTTGGGCGGTATTTTTATCTTCATAAGGTTCCGACCAAAATATTTTTTCTTCTTTAGGAACTTCCGTAAACCATGGAAATTTATCATAAAAATCGCTGATTTCTTCTGATTTAAAATCAATTTCTCCGTTTTTTTGCAAAATACTTTTATACAAAATTCCGTTTGTTACATCTTCATCAGAAAATACATATATCCATGCATTAGAAATTTTCAGATGTGTGGTTGTCAGTGCTGAGTTTAATAAGGCTTGAAAATAGATGGCTTTATCTTTTTTTGCTTGAACAAGAGTATTTTTAGTATTTAAAATTATCTGTTCCGTACCTTCAATTAAATTATTAAAATCAAAAACATAAGATTCGACAGTTTTTTGAGCTACATCTTCAATTTGTGATTTTATAATCGGTTCTGATTTTTCAGATATAAAAAAAACAAGCCCTAAAAACACCAAACCGACACATGTCAAAATACTGACACTCAGTTTAAAATTTAAGGACTGTTCATTCAGCCACGATTTCAGGCTCTTTATCATTATTTTGTTTCTAACATACTTTCAAAACCGGTACATTCAAAAATAGAACGGATATCGTCTGAAACATTAATTAATTTCATTGTTCCGTTTTGCAAATCTATAAATTTTTGAAAAATCAAAAAAGCCCGAAGTCCTGCAGAAAAAACATATTCTACGTTTTGCATATCAAATATTAAAGTTGTAACTTTATCTAAATTAATACTATCCACCAATTTTGGAGATGTATTCGGATCAAGCCAACCGGATAATTTGCAAGTAAGTGTTCCGTTATCTTTTATTTGTTCAATTTTAAGTTCTTTTGTTTCCATAAAATGCTTCCTCAATAAAATTTTTTATTATCGTATCTAAAGCAATAATTATTGTCAAGAAAACCATTGCAAATATTATACTCTTTATGTTATTGTGGCTGTGGTATAGATTTAAGAGAAATAATATGCAAAAATTTTCATTACATACTCACACAATCGGTTTTGACGGACGTAATTCTGAAGCGGAAATGTTAGAAAAAGCCAAAGAATTGGGATGGTCTCATATAGGTTTTTCCAATCATTTTATTGTTCATAGAGCAATTAAAGAAGCTCCGATGTACCAATATGCGGTTAAGGGAAATTATCATAATATATACTCTTCATCTTTTGATGAAGTAATTGCAAAGTTTGAAGAGCACTATAAAAAAATAGATGAGCTTAAAAAAGAGAGTGATATTAAAATATTAAAAGGTATGGAGGTTGATTTTTTTGCATATCCGGAATGGCGTGAAAATTTTGAAAAAGCAAGAGCCCATCTCAAACCGGATTATCTTATCGGAGCAGCCCATTTTATTGAACATAATAATACACTCTATAATTCTCACGATTTAAAGGCATCTTCTAAAGCGGAACAAAATCAACTTTTGTATCGTTATTGGCAAAACGAACGAGCAGCAGCACAATCTGGACTATTTACATTTATGGCACATTTAGACTTGATGAAAAAAGTTGGGCTAGGAATTGAGCCTGAGTGGGCAGAAGAAGAAAGAAAAACGATAGCAACAATTAAAAATGCCGGTGTGCTTGTTGAGTTAAATACAAGCTATTTTAAATTTGGTAACGAGCCCTATCCCGGTCAACGTATTATGAAAATGTTGGCACAAGAAAATATTCCCGTATTGATTAGTGATGATGCACATGCAGTTTCACAATTGGGCGGAAACTTTGCCATAGCAAAAGAAATGGCAAAGAATTGCGGCATAACTCGTTTTGCGGAAATAGCCGAGAGTAAAGATAATAACAATGTACGCATTTCTATAAATATGTCATCAAGAAACAGATAACTATGCTAAAAGTATATAACAACAAAATGGAACCGCTGTATAACGAAGATAAAAAAATTGTTCATAGAGACGGTTTATGGCATAAGGTCGTAACAGGAATTCTATTTAATCCTCAAAACGACTGTTTGTATTTTCAAACAATTTACCCTAAAGAAAGTTATGGTTTTGATCGTCCCGATTATATAGATTTTTCAATCGGAGGTCATGTAGAAGGTGACGAAACTGTTGAACAAGCTTTGTATAGAGAAGCTAAAGAAGAATTTGGTATAGATGTTAATGATTATGACTTTTTAGGAATAAGAATTTGTAATTGTAATCCTACTCCAAATTATAAAATAAAAGAATTTCAATTTTTTTATGGCTTGAAGACTAAGCAAAAACTAAAGGAAATGAACTTCAAAAATTCCGGCAACGAGGTAAAATCCGTTTTAGAAATTAATATTGATGATTTTTTATCAATATTAATGAAAGAAAAAAACACAATAACCGCAAATGAAATGCTTTTAGACAAGCAAACTAGAGCAGGAACTTATTCCGAAAATGTTTTGGTATCAGCAGAACAAATAATTCCGGACTATTTTCGAGATAAAAGTATTTTAGAAAAAATATTGACTATAAAATCAATGATGCAACTTTAGTAAAGTTTTTACATATTGCAATATTTCTCGCTATGTGTTAGCATAAAAATAATAAAAAATTTGTAAGTTTAATTATGTTCATTATTATAAAAAGCTTTTGGTTGTCTTGATGTTTATATCATGTCGTTCCATATTGTTTTTTGTAATAATGAACATAAAATAATAGCGCGTATGATACTCAGAACAATCACTCCGACGGCTGTTGCTACTAATTCAATTAATCAAACAGCGAATGCCGTTTGTCAGTTAGCACATCGCAGACTGCGTGAAACCGCAGAGCAGCCAAAAGAAACACTAGAAAAGACAAAGAAAACCAATATAACGATAAAAGCAGCAAAAAAGGAAATTATCTTTCTTATCATATTGTTGAGTGCACTAGCATTCACATTATGGTTGCTTATTCAGTCTTGTATATCTTTGTTTGCCTAGTTGTTTTTTGGGGCGGAGCTTAGGCTCCCCCTTTTTCTTTTATCAAACACGAAAATTACATCCCTCGTTTTATGACATCTTTTCCGAATTTTTGTTCTAAATCATCAATAATTCGAGAAAGTTTATCATCATCATGTTTTAGAGTTTCAAACAAAGATTGTTGTATTTCTTCATTATAAGATAATTTTTTTAATTCCACCCCCACACTACGATATAACAACTTCGGACGATATAGTTTATTTAGGAGCGATATTGCCGTATTTCGCAAAACAAAATCCGAATTTGTTGATGTTTCTAACTTTGAATATAAAACAGAAGTGCTAAAATCCTTGGTTCGTAATATAACTCCGACTTCTCCGCAAAAACCGTTCCATTGTCTCAATTTCCGAGAAGCATTTTGTATATGATATTTTAGCTGTGAAGATAAAAATTCTAAATTATCACTAAAATCTTCAAAAGATTTCGTATCTTGAATAGATTGTGGAGCATGCGGATCGGCATCAACCGATGAAGTTGAAATTCCCATAAGTTCAAATTTCAAATTTAGTCCGTTTACTCCCATCGCCTTTTTTATCCAAGTATTATCTTGGCTAACAAAATCGCTAATTGTAAAAATGCCGTTAAATTTGAGGTTTTTCGCACTTTGAGTTCCAATACCGCAAATATCTTCAATATCGATATTTCCGATGGTTTCCATAATTTTATCAGGGTGAATTATAAATATTCCTCCTTTGTTTTTTGCCTTATCACTCGCCAGTTTGGCTAAAGTTTTGGAACAACTTAATCCTATTGATACCGGAACATCTGCTTTTTCCAAAATTGTTTTTCTTATACGAGCAATTAATTCGGTGTATGATGTTTTATAAATTTCATTCAGACCGGTTAAATCAACGTACGCTTCATCAATTGATACTTCTTCAACATCGGGAGTAAATTCTCGAATAATATTCATAACCCTATGCGAAATTTCTGAATATCGCTGATGTCGAGCCGGAATACAAATTGCTTGCGGGTGCGTTTTTTGTATCTGAAAATAAGGTGCTCCCATTTTTATTCCTATTGCTTTTGCTTCTTTTGAACGAGAAACAATAATCCCCTTATTTCCTCCTCCGGTCATAACGCATACCGGTTTATTTTGCAAATCGGGATTATCTACCCGTTCACAAGATACAAAAAAAGCATCACAATCTATTAATCCGATAATTCGCTGTTTCATTAACAATGTTCCATTTTTGTTCTATATTAAAACCCAAAAAATAATTGTCAATACATAACAAAAAAAGGCGGTGCCAAAATGCACAGCCTTTTATTGATTTCAGAAAATAAATTCCCTACGGTCTTTCAGCACACAGTTTTTCTATGTACTCGATAATTTCTGCTGCCGTCGGCAACTCTTTGCCTTTGTAACCATAGGATACAAATGAACGAGGAACATTGTACAAGGTCCACATCTCAACAGTAGCATGACCGCCAAATTTTTCGGCCAAATGATAGTTTACGTAGTCGTCGCCGCTGTTTACGAATTTCAGCTTGCTACAATCTGTAGGATGCTCGTGCAATACATTGTAAACATCCAAACAATCAGGATTCTTCTCTCGTGTGATTGTGACCAATCTTGCAGGGTAACGATGCTGACTGGATTTTACATGCACGACACAATCTGAGTAATACTCCGTAGTAGCACTTAAAGCCTGCTCCAAAGAGGCCAGAAAAGTTTTGAAAACATCTTCCGGAATGTTATTCTTGTTCATAAAGCGTGAAGTTTTAATAGTTAATATTAATGATCATTAGTTGATGACCATAGTACATAAAAACGCCAAAAAGTCAATATGATTCACTTCTCAATTCTGATAAAACATTTTTGGATGGAGTTAGTTTATTTAAGATACTTGTCTAAAATGGCTTGTTTTTTAGCAGGAATTTCATCTATCTCTTTTTGAAGCCTTTCTATTTCTGCTTCCTTTTGAGAAATAATTTTAACAAGGTTCTTTTGCTCCTCTATATTTGGTAATGATAATTCCATTTCTTCATAGAATTCTATGGGAACTCTTCTATGACCACTTTTTCCTGTCATAACTTTATGGGCTTCATCCCTGACTTCTTGTCTATTAAGTTTGTAGAAAAGAATTTCTGGTAAGATGTAATCTGTATTACATCTAAACACATGAAATTCTGTACTTCCAAAACCTATTTGATTTATTAAATTACGGGCGATAGCACATTTTCCATTTTCCATACAAGGGGCAATTTTAGCTATAATTACATCATTTTCTTGAAATGATTTATAACTACCATGCTTTACAGCACTGTAAGATTTTCTTTCTTGATGTATAATGTATCCATTAGTGCTAACGGAAGACATATCAATAAAGGATATACAAGTATTATCATTGCATGACAATTTTTCAGGATTTGTATTTACCACTCTTTTTAGTTTGCAGACTTCTACATTCTTACTATCAACTAATTTAATAATATCATATTTCAGCCTATTTAGGGATGCTTGTGCTGTTTCTTGTTCACTGACTAGGAAATTTATTTCTTCAACTATCTTATCCTGAATACTCAAGGGAGGTATTGGAAGTTTAACATCATTCAACGCACTGTATAAATTATTAATATTGTTACCTGTTGAACTTGCTTCTAAAGTTTGCTTAATGTAAGGATGCTGTAAAATTGTATAAAAATATAATGGTCTGATTAATTTTTCTTTAACTCTTATTATCCCCATAAATCCGCCAGCGTAATATGGCATATTTCTATCTATGTAAGCAACTTTTCCAACATGTCTCTTACTCCCACTAGACAAACAAATAAAAATATCCTTATTTTGAAGTTTTTTATCAGGATGTAGCTTCACTTCCCCTTTGAGATAAATTCTTTTTTTTATATCTAGCTTATTTAGTAAATTTATGTTATCTGCGGTAAGGACAACATTTTCAGTTTTTTCATTGCTTACATCATCATTATCATATGTAACCCCTGAATTAAAATATGAAACTAGATTTTTCACTCTTTCTTGAGGATAACAACTATTAATCTTTAATTTTTTACCAGAATTCAAATTTATTTTTTTATCAAATTTTGGTAATGAAAAATCAATTAATTCTGATAAACGGCAATATTCTATGTGTCCATTTAATGGATGTTGCTCTTGTAAATTTATATCTAATATTTGTTGCTCAATGTCTTTTTCTATGAAGTTTTTATATATGTAAGAATTTAATTTTTCATCATCTATATGGGACGTATCAGAAAATAGGCACGATTGAATATTTTTGTTATCATCTCTTTTTATATTGATTTTCCTTTGGTGGTCTACTGTTTTAAATTCATAACCTAAAAATTGTTTTTCCTCTGCTTTTTCTCCAGAGTTTGCTAATACTAATTTGGAATTATAAGCTAAAAAGAAATAAAGCATCTTATCTTGTTCTAATGTTTTTAGGGCATCATTGCTTAAACCTTTATGTTCTATATAGAATTCAGATTGTTTAGCCATTTCTGAAGGATTGTTTCTTAATATAGAAACGTAGTCTTCAAATGATAAATTTTCGTAATTTGCTTCTACGAATATTGAAAATGCTTTTTCTATACCAGCAACTGTAACATCATGATAGTTATCACAGAATGCCTGTACTGCAAGATTGATTTGTTCCCAATATGTATTATTTCTTCTTTGCATAAACAAAATAATTGTTTTGGTATTTGTTGCCATAAAAGCATTATCTTGTAATGCGAGAATACCTTTAATATCAAAGTATTTAAGGATAATTTCTCTGGTTTTGATATAAATTTTATCATTAGTTAACAAACTAACAGGTAAAACAATACCTGCAATACCACCTTCTTTTAATAATTGTTTGGCTCTTTCAACAAAAAAACATTCTATAGAAGAAGATTTCTCTGTTAAATCACTATACAGTTTGAAACATTGCTCACCATTTTTTAGTGCGTGTTTTCCAAACTCGTCAACAGCATATGGAGGATTTGCAATCAGTATATCAAATGTAGGATTGTCTTGTTTGACCTCATCACTATGCAATTTTCCTGTATATTCTTCACTATTAAAAGGTGCCAAACCATTAGCATGTAATAAATTAGCTTTACCATCTCCATTCAAAAAGCAACTAATTTTTGAAGCTTTAATTAATCTATAATCTAAATCCATGCCATAGATATATTCGTCCGCCCATGAAAATTCATCTATTTTCCAAGATTGTATTCTTTTTTTGATAGAATTCATTTCTATTGAATTTTCATCTAATTTGTTTTTGATAATATCATTTATTTCTTCCATAATTTCAGTTAAGAAATGCCCCGTTCCACATGCATAATCAATTACATATGGAAGAATGTTTAATTCACTAGTATTAATCTTTTCTTTTATTATATCTTCAAGTGGAATTGATTTAATTATAAATTGCGTCAATGGAACAGGCGTAAAATATTGTCCTGCTTCCTGTTTAATACTATCGTTTAGCAGTGTTTCATAAAAATCTCCTAAAAATTGCTATTTTTTAGTGTATCTTAATTGATAATTCTGAAGCATTTCAACAACTTCACGAACTACTTTTGCGTTATCAATAAAAGACTTTTTATCAAAAACTTCCTTAAAAGCAAACTCATTATTCTTATACAAACGCAATGTCTTATATAAATCTTCAAATTCTGGCTTCTTATCAGTATCTCCTAAATACTTCATTAACAAATCAAAATCATTTCTAGTATAATCTGAAATTTCATATTGAAAATATTCCTTCATTCCTGCTTTATATAAATCATTCAAATCTTCTAACAGTTCTTCATCTGTTTTATAGTGGTTTCCTTTTCTTATCTGAAATTTCATCTCATCATTTGGAGCTTTTTCCTCATCGTAAACTTTACATAAAAAAAGATTTATTATTTTATTAAAAGCATTAGGTTTATCAGAAATAACATTATGTCTTAATATTTCTGCAAATTGAACATACAGTTTACGACTATCTTCTTCTTTTAATTCCTTTAAATCTTTTCTTCTGATGGCTTTAGATTCAACTCTGTATAAAGGAATATCATCTTCAAATATACCATTAGTTTCAAAAGTTTTAGACCAGCGATTAAATCTTTCTACTTGATTTAATTCTGCCCAATCCTCCTTATTATGAATAATAGCATTTTTATATTCAATACTTTTACCTACAACATGAGAGGCATAGTAGCAGATGGCTTTAGTTGTTTTAGGCTCCTGTTGCAAGTATGTGAAAACTTGACCGCCATCATTTTCTTTACTTTTATTTTTATGAGTAAATGTTTCTTTGACATATTTGTCGTATTCTTTGCCCCAAGTTTTACATTCAATCATAGCAAAGGATTTATTTTCTTCATCTTTAACAAGAATATCCAGATACCCTTCAGTATGTCCCATACCCCAAGATTTCTCTAATTCAATATTTTCGGGCTTATATCCTTTTTCAAGTAAGCGATTAACGCACTCTAATACAACGAATGTTTCTTCTTGATGGAAATTGCAAGTTGTCTTGCGATTACAAAGAATCTTTTTTCCATAGTCAATTTCTGACTTTTCAGGAGAATCTGCATTATAATTGATTTTTATTTCATAACCATTATAGGACTTGGAATAAACTCCATCCGTACCATTTTTAGGATGAAAACCCAATAGCTTAATAGTCAAAAGAACATCCACCATTTAACCACCTATTAATTGAAAATTTTATTTTTTATTATTAATAATTGAAAATGGTAAATTTTTTCTAAAATGGTCTGTATTTTCTACTAAAAAACAGCCCTCAGCTAAGCTGAGGGCTGTTTTCATTACACTTTTCTATTCGGTAGGGATGCCGGTCAGATAATTATCAAAATATCCTTTTATCAGCACAACCGGAGTTCCTTTTTCGCCGGAACCGGTTGTTAAATCGCATAGCGAACCTAACAAATCGGTTATTTGACGTGGCGTTGTTCCTAATGAATAGTTGTCACTACCTTTGTTTTTTTCATCTATTGCCTTTTTGATGGCCTCTTCCAAATTGCCTTGATTATTGTCGGCAACGGCCTTTATTTTTATTTCGTTAGGCATTCCCTCTAATCCTGAAGTATAACCCGGAGATACGACCGGATCGGCAAATTCCCAAATTTTGGTTTTCGGACATTTGAAACCACCATCGCCGTAAACCATAACCTCTATGTGTTTTCCGGTTTTAGCCTTAAATATTTCTTGCAACGTTTTACAAAAATTCATCGCATCACGTGGAAACAGTTTCAATTTGTCCTTATCCGAAAAATTAGAACCGAGAACTCCAAATTCGCTCCAACCTCTGTTTTCTGACGGAGTATTGCATATTTCATCAAGTGTCATCACGTCTCCGCCGGCATCAACCAAAATCTTTTTATGACGCTTGCGAACGTGGATACTGGCAACAATCACTTGTTTTGTATATTTCAAAATATCTTTAGGATTATTGAGTAAAACAACTTTTATATTCGGCGAAACAGCTTCATAAAGTTCAATATAGTCAGTATTGGTTATCGGGTGTTTATATGTACCGAACTTATCACGAAAATCTTGTTTTTCCATAATATCCGAATATGGATTTATTTCCGAATTGAACAAATCGTCTTCATCCATAATTGCATTACCCACTTCATCTGCCGGATAGGACAAACAAACATAAACTGTCCCTTTAACTCCCTGAGCAATACCTTCTAAAATTTTGGCAAATCGATTGCGAGATAAGATCGGAAAAGCTACAGCTACATCTCCTTGTGGAAAACGAGAAGAAACTTCGGTTGCTATATCACTTAATTTAGCGTAATTACCTTGAGCGCGAGCTAAAAATGATTCGGTTATTGCTACAATATCACCATTATTTAGAATAAGCGGCTGATATTCTGACTTAGTGGATTCAATAATCGTATCACTGATAATGTTTGCAATATCTGCGCCTTGTTTGATAATCGGCATTCTAACGCCGTAAACAGATGTTCCGATGTAACGTGTCGGCTGATTGGTCATAATTTTCTCCTTTAGTGCGTTATTACTTAAAAAAGCTAACATAAGAGCAAGATTTGTCAACAGTCGGACAACGTTTTCCTTATAATTCAACTATGTCAAATTTTTATATTGTAAAATTTAATAATGAGAATAGAATTAGTAAAATTAAACTTGATGAAAGGTTATAGTATGAATTTGGTCGGAGAATTGTTGGGATATATGGCAGGAATTTGCACTGCAATATGTTTTTTGCCGCAAACAATAAAAACGATTCGATACAAAAATGTCGAAGGATTATCATGTGCCAGCTATGTTATATATGTCATAGGTATAGTGTCGTGGATTTTATACGGAATATATTTATCCTCAATTCAAATGATTGTTTTTAATTCGATATCGCTAATATTTACAGCAATCATATTGTTTATGATTATCAAAAATCGAACACAGAAGAAATAAAAAAAATTTAAAGGGTTTCGCAAGCGAAACCCTTTTTCGTCGGTAGTTCTGAGACTAGAAGTACCTCTTCACAATGTCTTTGGCTGCAACCTCGGCGTCTTCAGAACCGTCAACCTTCAACATCGAATCTGCGAGCAGTGCGAGGAAGTTCCACTGGCCGGCAGTGTTGTTCTCATACTCGGCCAAACGCTTCTCGATGACTGCGTCGTCCTTCCTGATGAGCGACAAACCACCGCAACGGGGACACTTGCCGTCATCAACGCTGTGCGTACACTTGCAATCCTGACAAACTCTTCGCTTCGAAACTCGCTGCATAATCAGAGGAATCGGAGTATCACGCATGAGGGCGATGACACGGTAGCCCTTACCCTTGAGCAATGATGCCAATGTCAAGCGCTGTGCTTCGGTGCGAGGATAGCCGTCGATGAACTTGAGTACCTCAGGCCCGTCGAGACTCTTCTCAATCAGCTGGCTGACAACCTCATCCGAAACCAAACCTCCCGAGCTTACAATCTGTGCAATCTCCTGACCAAGCGGTGTTTGAGCTGCAATCTCAGCACGCAGAAGGTCGCCGGTAGAAATGTGTCCGATGTTCTCTTTGCTTACGATGTTTCTGTTTACGAGCTCGTTCTCGATACAGTCCACAAGGAAACCTTTGCCGCTACCTGGAGCGCCAAAGATGATAACAATTGTTTTACGCATAAAAAAATTGAATTTAGGTGAATAATATGGATAATTGTTTCATTTACTTCTTGAAATTTAGCTCTTTTAGTCTTTTTTGTCAAGTTTTTTAAAAAACTATTTAAGGTAAAAAAAAGAGGCTCAATTGAGCCTCTTTTTAATTAGTGTTGGTTTTCAAGTTCTTCCATCACCATTTTCTTTAATGTCACATTATCCATTTTACCGGTTGCAAATATCGGAAGTTTTTCCATTTGCAAAATAACTCTCGGTAAATACAACTCTGACATACCGTTTTGTCTGATATATGTATGCAAAGCTTCTTGGGTAACATTAGGATTATTGGTAACCAAAACAATTTGCTCACCTTTGCTTTCGTGAGGAGTAGCAACAACTCCGTACTGATATTCGTTATCAGTAGAATATGCGTTGCATACCATCTCATTTACGGCATTTAATGATACCATTTCACCACCAATCTTTGCGAATCGTTTAATACGATCCTTGATGAACATAAACCCGATTTCATCAACCTCAACAACGTCACCGGTGTGATACCATCCGTCTTCTAAAGGAACTAATACTCCCGGATTGTCCGGCATAATATAGCCCATCATAATATTCGGACCACGTACAACCAACTCACCGCCTTTATCAATGCCGGGAACCGGTTCAATTTTGTATTCAATAGCCGGCAAAATTTTACCGATAGAACCGAAGCGATTGAAGATTCGATTGTTGGCGGTAATAACCGGAGAACATTCGGTTGAACCATAAGCTTCGGTAACACGAACACCTAAACGCTCCATCCACATATTGCGAGTATCAGGTTTAACCGCTTCTGCACCACCGTACATAAAACGTATGTTGTGGAAATCGAACGGGTGAGCAATACGACCATAACCACGGAAGAATGTATCTGTTCCGAACATAATTGTTGCTCCGATTTCATATACGATTTCTGCAACAACACGGTAGTGTAACGGAGAAGGATACAAGAAAAGTTTTGCCCCTTCAAACAATGGGAACAATGTGCTCACAACCAAACCAAAACTGTGGAACATCGGAAGTGCGTTGAAAACGATATCCGTCATATTCAGTGTTTCGATTGTAGATAATTGTTTTACGTTTGATATAATGTTGGCATGACTCAATACAACGGCTTTAGGAGCTCCCTCTGAACCGGAAGTGAACAAAATCACAGCCTTGCGATTTCCACCTCTTTTGTGAGGAATACGTTTAATTTTGTAACGCAAATAAGCATTAATTTTTTCCCACAAACCGATTTCTTTAGCCATTTTTTCAAGATAAACAACTTTAACGCCTTCTTTTTCCATGGCTTCAACTACATCTTCTAGTTTGCCCATTTTAACAAACATTAATGATGTAATCACTAACTTAACCTCTGCAGTTTTGCACATAGAGAGCATATTTTTAGCCCCTACAGAGAAGTTGAGCATAACCGGAATACGACTATATGCTGTTAAACCGAAGAATGCACAAACAGCAGCTATAGAGTTTGGCAACAACATACCGACATGTTCTTCCGGCTTTGTACGGCGTTTAAAATATTTACCGATAACAAAAGATTTGATGATAATGTCACGATATGATTGCGGTTTACGGTTGATATCTTCAACAAACTTCGGACGATGAAACAAGCCTTTTTTAGCATGAACTTTTGCTGCTTTCATCAACATCGCAAACAATGAAATATCGTTGTTATAGTTAACTTCAAAGCTCATTTCACGCAGAATCATATACACTTCATTACTGATGTGGTCACGTTGACGACGCAACTCATCTTTCAACTTGAACGGACGAGGTTTGCCGACGATAACTCTGATTTTCGGGTGCGGACGATGAGGCAATCTACCTTTTGTTTTTGAAAAATATCCGTATTGCGGACCATCAATCCAAACCGGTATCAGCGGTGCTTTTGATTTATCGGCGACCAATCCCGGTGCTTCATAAATTTTCATTAAACCACCGTTTTCGGTAATTCGTCCCTCGGCAAAAATCACGCATAAACGACCGCTGTCCACTTTAGCAATGAGCTCTTTGATATCTCCCGGTTCAATAGGATTGAAAGGAACAACATCAGCTTCACGCATAAGAAAACGGATAAATTTGTTTCTGTACAAATGTCCGTTAAGGGCAAAAACCGGATTTCCGGGCAGAAATGCAAAAAGGATAACCGGATCCATGTAGGATACGTGATTTGAAACATAAACACCCTTTTTAGGAGTTTGTTTTTCATCAAAGTCGAAAGTAAATCTAACCTTGAAGATATAGAATACGGCTCTTAAACAGAACCTTACAAAATTTCGCAAGACATTAATCTCCGTTGTTAAAATCTGTCCTCACTCTACTATCACGTATAGCCTTTTGTAAAGAAAAAATTAACTTTCCATATCATTTTTTATAACAATCGCATCATAACATATTGTATTTATTTGTTTTTTGCAAAAATATTCAATGGGATAAAAAAATATTCTTGCTTTTTAATATTTTTTTGCTAAAAGCTTGTCTGTAACATTTTTTAGTTTTATGTTGCGACTGGTTATTTTAAGGCTTAAAATATAATCAATAATAATTCAACTCTTGAGCCTCCTTTCGCAAAAGTGTTACTTATGTTCAACTAAATTTAAACTGTAATTTACAATGAAAAAAATTTTGACTTTGACTGCTCTCGGAGTGGTTCTTGCATGTTCAAATGCTAACGCATCTGGATTTTTCTTAAAAGAACAATCTGCTGCCGCACAAGGTAATGCTTATGCCGGTGCAACTGCCGGAGCAGAAGATATTTCTTACTCTTTCTTTAACCCGGCCGGTTTAACTCGCCATAAAGGAACTCAAATCGAATTGGGTGGAACATGGATTTCTCCAAACTCTTCTGCTCGCAATTCAAATAACGAATTTGGCGAACATAATGACTACATGGGTAACATTGTTCACCCTGCAGCATCTCCGATGGCTTATTTTTCTCATCAAATTAATGAAAAATGGACAGCCGGTCTTTCTATGAATACCCCTTATGGTATGATTACCAAGTACGGCGATGACTGGTCCGGTCGTTTTCATGGTACATTATCAAAAATCATCAGTGCAACTTTTACTCCGATGGTAGCTTATAAAGCTAATGATAAATTGTCATTCGGGGCAGGTTTGCAAATTCAATATATTGAAGCTAAATTACGCAATGGTGTAAGAAAAGACCTTCAAGTTGCGGTTATTGAAGACAAAGCTACATTACAAGGTACTACTGTTGACCTCGGATATCAATTAGGTGCTTTATACGAATTGAACGAAGGTACTCGTTTCGGTATCGGATATCGTAGCCAAGTTCGCCACAAATTACAAGGCGATATCGAATTTGACGGATTGTTGGGTGCTATGGGAATGAATCAAGACATTTCTACTCGTTTGACAACTCCGGCTTCTTTAACTATTGGCGCATATCACGAAATCAATAACGATTGGGCTGTTATGGCCGAATATAACCGTGTATATTGGTCAAGCTTCAAAAACTTAGTTATTGAAGGCGAAAAAAATGGTCAAATGAGCTTTACTCCTGAACGCTGGAAAGATACATCTTTCTATGCTTTCGGTGTTAGTAAAAAACTCGACGAACAATGGAAGTTGCGTTTAGGTATCGCTTATGAACAAGGTGCTGTCGGTACCGAATATCGTACACCTCGTATTCCTGACAGTAGCCGTTTGTGGTATTCTGCCGGTCTTGAATATAAATATAATGACAAGTTAACATTTAATGTAGGTTATACATATATTGATGCTGACAAAGCAAAAGTTAACTTGCGTGGCAATCACTATGGTGACGAAGGACGTGGTGCATTCAATGCAACATATACAAACAAAGTTAATATCTTGGCAGGTTCTATCACCTACAATTTCTAATTTTGACTTTGTATAATATAAAGCCCGTTCTCATTTGAACGGGCTTTATTGTTATCCGACTTAATATATCAATTTATGTACAATTTACGAAAAAATCTTTCTAATCCCATATTTGATTTTTCTGAGAAAATGTAAATATTTGGGTAAATATCTTATCGAAAACATTTGGGAAGTAACTTTATTGAGCTCTTCAATTGTTTCTGCCCTATTCTGAGTTTCTTTGATTTGAGCAATGGCATTCTCAATAACAACCTTTTTGAACTCACTAATATCAGGAGCTTCCGGATTCCAATTTATATATTTTATATCCCTATAATCATATATGGGCACAATTCCTTGTAAAACGTCAAATCGTTCATTGTTAACGTTTTTTGCAATAAAAACAACAGGTATTCCCATTGCTATACAAGGCATAGCGACATGAATTCTTGATGTAACCACCAATGAAGCCTGTTCTTTATATATTTTTAATATTTCTCTGGCTTTGTTTTCAAATTCGATGGCATCGTTATAATCAATCTCTTTATTCTTATCCCATGGATATACGTGTGTAATAGAAAAATCTGCTTTATCTAAAATTTCTTTAGGTAATTTTTTAAAGGCTTTCTTATATACATCAACAACAAAAATTTTACCATTTTCAGGTTCTGTCTCTCTCTTGTCTAAAGTTAGAGTTAAACAACCGGAAAAATAAGCTTTTATACCTTTTGAAATCAAAAAATCTCTGGTATTTCTGTCTCTACATCCAATAGGTTCAAATGGCTGCAACTTTTTAAACATATCTTTTTTTATAAAAATTTTCCGAGATTTATTTGTAGAATTAAGATGAAAACCTAAAAAAACAGGATATATATTATCAGACCATGGAAAAGGGAAATGACCATAAGCATACGAAAAATATGCTTGCATAACCAATTTTATTGGTTTTCCTTGATAATTTTGCAGATTATCCCTGTTAACCAAGGTCAATTCATTCGGCTGAATACCAATTTTTTTGTACAACTCTTCGACTGCAATATTTTGAATACAATCACCTATATTACCTTCTTTTTTCCAACCTTTTTTTTCGTCATACATATATTGTATAAAAAGTCTACCGAACATTTTTTCATCCTTAAATTAAAATCAAAAAAGATAATACATTGATTGTGAATATAGTCAATCTAATTTTATATAATATAATATAATATGTTTAATCTGTTTCCTTTGTGTTTATATTGCATTTTATCAAAAACAAAGTATTTGACTATTGCTATTTTAAGTTATACTGTAGCAGGAAGGTAATATTTACGGAGTAAAAATATGAAACTTATGTTCATTCGTAACCGCAACGTACTTAATACTAAGTGGTTGGTACAATATATCAATGCATTACAAAAAGCTCGCCCGGATTATGAAATATCTGTGGTTTGCGACACATATAAAAAAGTTGGAAATGAACTTACTTTTGATCCAAAAGTTAAACTCATTAATTTGAGCGGAAAAACCGATAATCCGTTTATCAATCTGTATCATCGTATACGATGCAAAATAACTCCGTCTTGTTTTCGTCATAAAAAACTTATCAAACAAGAAAAACCCGATGTAATAATTTGTTATTTTCCTAAGGATTTGTTCAACGTTACTATGTTTCAAAGACATAATATCCCAATTATTATGATGATACATGGCACACCACAAATGATTGTCGGAAAATATCAATATGAGGCTTTAGATGAAAACCATCAAAATATTCGTAAAGAAATCTTGCCGTTAAGAATGTTTCATCACCGTTGTTTTGAACAAATAACCGTTTGGCAAACATTGCTTTCTTCTTTTATCCCCATGATTGCGAAAGAATTTTCACCAAAGAAAGCCTTAACAATCCCTAATATGGTACAACAAATTGATCCTAAAGATTATGCAGATTTAAACACAGAAAAGAAAAAAATTATCTATGTCGCCCGTATAGAACCGAATATGAAACGCCAGCATCTTTTAGCCGAAGCATTTGGAAAGGTTGCTAAAGATTTTCCTGATTGGGAAGTAAATATTTGGGGTTTGCATAAATATCCTCAATATGGCGAAGAGATTATGAATATTGCCCGTAAATATGGTGTTGAAGACCGGGTAATTATAAAAGGTTATACTACTGATATATTATCTGTATATAAAAATGCTGATATTCATGCTTTTCCAAGCAAATATGAAGGTTTCAGTCTTGCCATAGCTGATGGACAAGCCGTGGGACTTCCTACTATCGGTTTTGCACAATCTCCTTCCGTAAATGAAATGATTATTGATAATCATAATGGTTTGTTGGCATCTGATATTGATGATTTCGCCAATAAATTAGCTAAACTCATGTCAGACAAACAATTAAGAATTGAGCTTGGCCGCAATGCTATTGAAGATGTAAAAGCCTATGCTCCGGATAATGTTATCGCTATGTGGACTAAATTGATTGATACAACAGTAGGTGAAAAATGAATATGCCAAAAGTTTCTGTTTTGATGCCTGTATATAAAACAAATCCGCAATATTTGAGAGAAGCGATTGACAGCATATTGGAACAAACTTTTACAGATTTTGAATTTTTAATTTTAGATGACTGCCCTTCTGACAAGACGGTAGAGGAAATTATAAAAAAATATGATGATAAAAGAATAAAATATTTACGTAACGACCGAAATATGGGGATTTCAGATTCCAGAAATAAGCTCATAGATTTAGCCGTAGGTGAATATTTGGCTGTTATGGATCATGATGACATATCTCTTCCAACTCGTTTTGCCAGAGAAGTAGCTTTTTTGGATACTCATCCTGATGTCGGTGTTGTTTCTACAAAATTTGAGCAATTTCCCGGAAAGTACAAAAAAAATAAAAATCCACGTGATGATAAAGATATAAAATTAGCTCTGATGAGAACTTCTGCAATATCTCATCCGGCAGCTATGATAAGAAAATCGGTATTAATTGAGAACGGCATTCGTTATGAAAAAAAATTTAGTCCTTCTGAGGATTATGCTTTATGGTGTCGATTGATAAAACATACTAAATTTCACAATATTCCTGAAATATTGTTTAAATATCGCAGACATGCAACAAATACTTCCAAAATACAGTCTGCGGAGATGACCGATACTTCTCATAGAATACATGCTTTTGTAAAAAGAGAAAACCCGGAACTTTATCAAGAATTTCTAACTAAAGCAACCAGAACCAGACGTTTTTGCCTGTTCGGAGGAGTTCCCATTATTACGTTCGTAGACCGAATGGAACATCATAGGGTTTTATTGTTCGATTTTATACCTCTCATTCATGCAGATGTTGACCATAGCCGCACGATTATATCTTTGTTCGGATTTTTACCGATTTTGTCGGTTAAAGCAAACGAATATAAAACAAAAGTTATGTTATTTAATCTTTTGCCGGTAGTAAGTTATAAAAACTCTATAAAATTGCGCTAATTAAAACGAATATCCTCGCAGAAGTTCAGCTACAGACATTGCTTTTTTGCCTTGTCTTTGAATTTCCGTTACTTCAACAGCCTTATCTTTAGCACCGATAAACAGTTGTTGTCCTTGTTGCCAAATTTTGCCGATTTGATTTTCGACATTCGAAACTTTAGCTCGCAAAACCTTAAATCGTTCGTCTTTATGCTCAAAATAAACTGCAGGATAAGGATTAAAGGCCATAATTTTGCGACATAAATCTTCAGCTGTCATTTCGGTATTGAGTATGCTCTCTTCTTTTTCCAATTTAGTAGCATAGCAACTTAAAGCATCATCTTGTACTTCTGGAACAATGTTATCCCAATCTTTCAGAACCTTAATTGTTAATTCGGCTCCTATCTTTGCTAAATCATCGTGCAAAGAACCTCCGGTTGTTTCCGGTGTAATTTCAACTTCTCCTTTTAGGAGCATATCTCCGGTATCAAGTCCGGCGGCAACTTTCATTATGGTCACACCGCTTACCTTATCTCCGGCTTCTATACTGCGTTGAATGGGGGCAGCTCCTCGCCATCTAGGCAATAAAGAGGCGTGAATATTTATACATCCTTTAGGATATGCGTCTAAAATCGGTTGTGGTAAAATCAGTCCGTATGCAGCAACAACCGCAATGTCTGCTTTTAAATCGGCAAAACGTTTTTGTTCTTCTTCGTTGCGCAGACTTTTGGGAGTGCGAACTTCTATCCCCTGCTCTTCTGCCCAAGAATGTACCGGTGTCTTTACTAATTTATTTCCTCTGCCTGAAATTTTCGGTTCTTTGGTATATACAGCCAATATTTCGTGTTCTTTTGCCAACTCTTTAAGAGCGACAAGAGCAAAATCGGGAGTTCCCATAAAAACTATTTTCATTATTCTTCTTCCTGACGCATTTTTTGCAATTTTTTCAGTAGCATCTGACGTTTTAAGCGACTTATTCTGTCAATGTAAAGAATACCGTCTAAATGGTCTATTTCATGTTGCAGAGCGATTGCAAGCAAGCCTTCTGCCATAATTTCACATTCTTTACCGTTATAATCCAAGTATTGAACTCTAACTTGTTTGTAGCGGTTTACTTCAGCACTTTGGTCCGGTACGGACAAGCAACCTTCATATTGACAACTTTCTTCGTCTGAATGCCATATAATTTCCGGATTAACCAAATAAATCGGGTTACGTTCTTCTCCTTCATCCGGATGAGCAACATCGATGACAACTATTCTTTTGGAAACGCCTACTTGAGGAGCAGCAAGACCTACACCAACGGCATCATACATAGTTTCAAGCATATCGTCTAAAAAACTGCGAATTTCATCATCAACTTTTGCAACTTTTTCTGCTTTTTGCTTCAATACCGGATGAGGATATTCATAAACTTTTAATTTTGCCATATAAAACCTTTATTATCTAACTTGTTTTGCAATTTGATCTAACAAAGCATTGACCATTTTCGGCTCGTTTTTGCTAAAGAAAGCATAAGCCATATCAACATATTCTTGAATAACGACTTTTGTATCTACATCTAGCGTATGCACTATTTCATACATTGCACAAAGCAACAGAGCTTGTAAAGTTCCGTCACATCTGTCAAGACTGCGACCGCCGGTTAAAAACATATTTAATGATTTTTCCAAATCTTCTTTATCGGAATGAACTCCACGAACCAAGTTTTCAAAATATGCTTTATCCATAGGCTCTACGGCGACTACTTCTTCTCCGCCAAATTCATTATCGGCAAGAACATAACGTCCTACTTCACCGTTTGTAAAGTCTCTGATAACTTCTTCTACCGGAAGCTGACTATATGCAATCATATATGTTGCTTGGACTGCAGCCAAACGAGCAGATGTTTTCATTCTAATTTTTTCAGAAACAAACTTTCCCATAATTTTATTCCTCTTCTTTTGATTTGGCTTTTGCCAATTCATCAATTTTATTTACAAATTCCTCAAAATCACTGGGTTTACAAAAATCTTTATAAACCGAGGCAAAACGAATGTATGCAACCTTGTCTAAATTAGCCAAAGCATCCATTGCATATTCTCCGATGATTGTCGATGATATTTCTGCTTCGCCGGAACTTTCTAAACGACGTTGAATAGATGTTACTATCTTATCAACACGTTCCGGAGTTATCGGACGTTTGCGCACCGCAAGTTGTATTGAACGAGCTAACTTATCACGGTCAAAACGCATTTTTTCGCCGTTTTTCTTAACCACCACCAATTCTCGCAGCATAACTCTTTCAAAAGTAGTAAAGCGAGAACCGCATTCGGGACATTCTCGGCGACGTCGAATACAAGCGCTATCTTCGGTAAGTCTGGAATCTTTGACCTGACTTTCAAGAGAACCACAAAACGGACACTTCATTTATATATTACCCTTTAACAATTCATCTGTAACTTTATACAGTTCTGAAGAATATCTTGCCCCTTTTATAAGTAAAATATCATTATTTTGCAACAGTTTATTTTGTAAAAAGTCTGCTAAACCATCTTTATTATCAAAATAATATTGCTGTATATGAGCAGGAAGTTGAGCAAGCATATCTTTCATTTCCGGTTTAATTCCGATAACAATATCTATATTGCTCTCCGCAACAATTTTTCCGACCGATATATGTTGTTCTTTAGAAGTATCTCCCAGTTCCGCCATTTTTCCGAGAACGGCAATTTTTCTACCGTTACAGGGCAATTTCCCTAATGATTTCACGGCAATTTTCATTGCTTCAGGTTGTCCGGAATAACTATCATCTATCAGCGTATAAACACCTCCGTTTGATAATTTTAATTGGTGTTTTTTACCTCTGCCATCCAATGCGCCAAAATTTTTAAGAGCTTTTGCAGCTTTGTCACAATCTAAGCCTAAAGCTTCAACAACACGGAGTGCTGCCCAAGCATTATATTGTTGAATTTCGCCGTCTTGTTCCAGTTCTAAGGTTCCGTTATAATGGTTGTTTTTTCCAAATTTTATAACCTTAGCTCCGTGTGCTAAAGCTCTTTTTTCCAATATCTCGGCAAAATTTGTATCTTCATTTATTATGGCCACACCGTTTTCTCTCAATCCTTCAAAAATTTCGGCTTTAGCTTCAGCAATACCTTCAAAATTTTCAAAAAACTCTATGTGCATGGGATATACATTAGTCACCAGCGCAATATCCGGTTTTACGTAGGAAACAAGTTTAGAAATTTCGCCTTTTGAACTCATACCCATTTCAATAACCGCATATTCTGCATCCATATCTATCTCTAACAGGCTTTGCGGTACTCCGATATGATTATTATGATTTCCACCGGTTGCATAGGTTTTTGCAAAAACTGAAAGAGCAAATTTTATTTCTTCTTTCGTTGTTGTTTTTCCGGCACTTCCCGTTAGTCCTATTACTTTTCCTTTGAATAAGGAACGATTATAAGAACCTATTTTTCCATAAGCATCTACCGTGTCATCAACTACAATTTGTTTTTCTGCCGGTAAATTTTCAATCAGATGCGAAACAACTGCAAGTTCACAACCTTTTTCAAAAACGTCTTTAACAAATTGGTGCCCGTCAAAATTTTCGCCTTTAATAGCAATAAATAAGGCTCCTGATACAGCTTTACGGCTATCGGTGATTATTTGATTTATTTCTGTTGATATAACTTTTGATTTTGATTGTAATATTTCAACTAATTTTTCTGAAGATATATTTAGCATTTTGCCCCTCGTTAATTTTCTTTGGCTGATATACTACTTTACAAATATGAAAAATTGTTTAAGGGGGCTGAATTTGCCCCCTTTTCTTAACCGAATATTGTTTCTAACGTATAATCTCCATGAACAAATTTTTCGCCATTGACAAACCTATATTTTTGTTCGCTTAATGACTTAATTTTGTTCATATCATCTTGTCCCAACGCAACATATTGAGCAGAAAAATTAGCTTTTAATCTTTCTTCTTTTGTACTTTTCGGAATTACGACCACTCCTCTGTTTATATGCCAAGCAATCAGTAATTGAGCCGGAGTAATTTTGTTCTTTTCAGCCAATTCAATAATTATCGGATTATTCATTAATGACGGTTCATCATCTTTTTTATCAATTCTGTCGCCGGAGCCTAATGGTGAATATGCGGTTACCGCAATCATATTTTTTTTACAAAAATCAATTATGTCATCTTGCGGCAAAAACGGATGACTTTCAAGTTGCAACATTGACGGCATAATTTTAGCATTTTCAATAAACTTGCTCAAACTTTTTATACCAAAATTTGATACTCCGATAGCTTTTACAAGTCCCATCTCTTTTGCTTTTTCCATTTCCGCCCAAGTTTTTTCCAGCGGAATATCTTTGAGTGAAATCATATCATCGTCATTTTGCGGCAGACCAGTTCCTTTTCTTTGTGCAATAGGCCAGTGCATAAGATATAAATCCAGATATTCGAGTTTAAGTTCTTTTAGTGTTTTTTGTAAAGCCGGAATAACATCTTCGGGCGTATGAGAATCATTCCATAATTTCGAAGTTACAAAAATATCTTCACGTTTGATGTCTTTTTCATTGATTGCATCTAAAATTGCTTGTCCTATTTCTTCTTGATTTCCATAAGCCGCCGCACAATCAATATGCCTGTATCCTATTTTAAAAGCCCAACGAATTGCCTGATATACTTCTCCCGGTTTAGATTTCCATGTTCCAAGCCCCAACATCGGAATATCACAGTCATTGTTTAATGTTAATATTTTCATATCCACAACTCCTTTTTTAACTTTTTCTAAATTATATTTATGTAATTTTCATATCAAACCAATAAATTATGGTTCTAAATATAATTATTTGAACTTAGTTTTGCAATATTATACAAACATTTTGAGGATTATATAATGAAAAAGAATATACTTTTAGCAGGTATCGCTTGCTTGTTAGCTAGTACAGCAAATGCAGAAATTAAACCTTATGCCGGTGTAGACTATAACTTCTCTACTCTTGATTGGTCTAACGGATATAACAGCTTTGTTGAAGATGACTACAATTCAGCTTCTTTGATTGCCGGTGCAAAATTTAATCGTAACTTTGGTTTGGAAGCATTTTATCAAATGTCACAAGCTGAAAAAAGAACAGATATCGATTGGGCAGATACAAGCAGCCGCTTTACCGCATACGGTGTTGATGCTCTCGGATATTTACCTTTAGGTTGTTATGGTGTGGTTGAATTAATCGGCGGTATCGGTATCGGTGAATATACATTCAAAACAAGAAACACATACGTCGGAACTAAAAAAGACCACTCTACAGGCTATCGTTTGAACGCAGGTATTCAGTACAACATCGACGGAAATTGGTCTGTTCGTGGTATGTATCATCATACATACAATCAAAAATCTTATGTTGATGCAATGGATGAATTTTCTTTAGGTTTGAGATACAATTTCTAATCTGAAAAAGAATAACAAAAAAGCCTCGCAAATCGCGAGGCTTTTTTTGTTGGTTTATTATTCCGCTTCTAAGGCTTTCAATACAGCTTCGGAAAATTCGGCATTGTGATATACATGTTGAACATCTTCATCATCTTCAAGAGCATCAATGAACTCTAAAAACTTACGAGCAGCTTCAACATCATCAATATCAGCTTTTGCTACCGGTTTCCAATCTAAACGAGAAGCAGACGGAGTTCCGAATTGTTTTTCTAAAGCTTCGGTTACTAAGTTCAAATCTTCCGGCAAGGTTTCGATTTCGTGACATTCGTCATCGCTAACCACATCATTTGCACCGGCTTCTAAAGCACTTTCAAACATTTTATCTGCATCGGCTGCTTCTAAAGGATATTTGATATATCCGATATGTTCAAAATTGAACACCACCGAACCGCTGTCACCTAATTGACCGCCTCTTTTACCGAAAATGGTACGCACATTACCAACAGTACGATTTTTATTGTCGGTTAATGCTTCTACGATAACTGCTACTTTGTTAGGTCCGAACCCCTCGTAGCGCATAGAAACATAATCATCACCACCGGCAACCTGTGTTGCTTTGGCGATAGCTCTTTCGATATTATCTTTAGGCATACTTTCGGCACGTGCAGCCTGAATTGCTAAACGCAAACGAGGATTTTTATCCGGATCCGGCATACCTGTTTTTGCAGCCAAAGTAATATCACGAGCTAATTTTGCAAATACTTTTGCCTTTTTGGCGTCTTGAGCGCCTTTACGATACATAATGTTTTTGAACTGGGAATGTCCCGCCATTGTAAAATCTCCTACAATCTATTTCTTATTTAACGATAATCATATATTCTAATTTGGAATCATCTGCATAGAATACCTTAATTCTGATACCGGCAATTTCAATAACTCCCGGCTTGTTTTCAAAACTGTAATTAATAAATTCTCCGGTTTGTCCGCCTGCATCATACTCTAACAAAGAGAAAACCATCGCACCTGATTGGATACCTTGATATTTAATTTCAAATCCGGTAACCATATCGCTTTGAACAATACGACTTTTGGTAATCGGCTCAAATTTGAAATTTTCAGGCGTAATCATAAATTTGCCGTCAATCATTACTAACTTATCGGCACGGATAGTAGCAATATGATCTTGGAGAACATAATTTTCATCTGCTAAAAATACATAAGTCGGTTTGCCTGACGCTAAGACATAATATAATTTATCTTTTATATCAACTTGTCCGATGATGTCATACTTTTTACCACCTTCAATTTCTGTCGGAGCAAGACCGGAAATCAACTTTGCATCTTCGGGAGCAACCAAAGATTCTTGAACATAGTAGTTTTTAGAATAGCTCTTGGTATCTACAATGGTGTAGCCCTTAAAAGCTGTCAACAATTTGTTTGCCTTAAAACTGGACTCTTGCAACACTTCCGTTTTCAGCAGTTTCTCACTTTGTCTGTCCAGATATTCAATCTGATAACCGGAAAGACCGGCAACAACATCCGAACGCCAAGGAAACACATCAAACTCGCCGGCATAAATACAACCGCTCAAGCACAAAACCAAACCTAATATTTTTAAAGCTTTCATATCTTATTCTCTTCAAAAGTTTTTATAATTTTTAACTTTTATATACTATAAAGTTTATTTAGTAAACAACAGATTGTAACTTATAGGTAATTTTTTATGACAAATACATGTGGAAACAGTTGGCAAATAATTTTTTCTCCTCAAGATGTGGTTGATGAAGCATTTGATACTTTTGCGGAAAACTTTTTTGATGTTGTATCTATTGATTATACCGATGATGAAAAAGAACAATATATCGGTTATACTCATAAACAACCCGATGAAGAAGAAATGAAAACGATAGCAAAAAACTTAGGAATCGAATTACCCGATTATGAATGTATATTTATTCCGGCCACAAATTGGTTGACGAAAAATGTCATTAAATTTCCACCGATAGAAACCGAAGACTTTTATATATACGGAAGCCACGAAGAAAAAGCTCCGCAAACTTCAAAATTGGCAATAAAAATATATGCGGCAACAGCTTTTGGCTCCGGACAACATCAGACTACTCGTTCTTGCTTAAAAATATTGAGTTTATTAAATGCCAAAGGATATAAAGCTCAAAACATTTTAGATATGGGATGCGGTTCCGGAATTTTAGCTTTAAGTGCTTGTAAATTGTGGAATGATGCCCAGGCTCTCGGAGCTGATATTGACGGAGAAGCGGTTGCGGTTACCTTACAAAATGCCAAAGACAATGATTTGTCGGAAAGAGTGCACGCTGTGGAAAGTAACGGATATTCAAACCCTCAAATTGTTGCAAGAGCCCCGTTTGAACTTATTTTTGCCAATATTTTAGCTCGTCCGTTGATTGAAATGGCTGAAGATTTGGCAAAAAACACTTCTTTGGGCGGTTATGCGGTTTTGTCCGGTTTTATAGAGGAACAAATTGATTGGGTAGTTGATACATATAAACAATTCGGTTTTGAACTGATTGAAATTGTCAAAGATGATAATTGGCGAGCTGTTTTAATGGAGAAAACCAAATGAAAATAAAAGATATTCAAAATCAAATGGATGTCGATGCCTTAATAATTTGCCGAAACAATCATTTTTTGGGGCAGGATATTTTAGCAAGCGAAAATAAAATAGCCGAATTGACCGGATTTGACGGTTCTGCCGGAAAAATAGTTATTACCAAGGAAAATGCTTTTTTGTTCGTTGACGGCAGATATGAAATACAATCAAAACTTCAGACTAACCCTAAAGAAGTTACCGTTATTGTGGAAAATCAAAACTATAATTTCAGAAATTGGATTAAAGATAATCTTAAAAATAAAAAAATAGGCTATAATCCTTGGCAAGTATCAATTTCAACATTTAAGGATTGGAGAAAGCTTGTTGCCGATGCCGATTTTATACCCCTGCCGGAAATTATAAAAACACCCCGAGCCACAGTATTTGAACACAAAATTGAATTTTCGGGAATGAGTAGCGAAGAAAAAATTCAAAAATGTATTGCTCAAAATAGTGCCGATGCTATTTTCATCGGTGCTGCCGATAATGTTTCATGGCTCACCAATTTGCGCTCAAATGCTTTGCCCGAAACTCCTATTGTCAGAGCATTTGCTCTTTTAACGGCAAATGGAGAAATTTTATTATTCGCAGATAATTTACTTTTGCCGGCAAATTGTTCAATACCAAAATATCCGTTAAATAAACTGGAACAAGTATTTAAATCTTTATCCGGCAAAAAAATAAACGCAGATTTTAAATATACGCCTAATATTGTTTTTGATATTTGTAAAAAATATCAAATAAACATCGTTAACTCTCCGGATATTTGCACAACCGAAAAGGCTCAAAAAAATCCCGTTGAAATTCAAGGAATAATAAATGCCCATATTCGTGACGGAGTTGCACTATGCAAATTTTTATACTGGTTAGATAAAAATAAAAAAGAATTATCCGAAACAGACATTGCAAAAAAACTTTATTCGTTCAGAAAAAAACAAAAGTTATTTCATTCGGTAAGTTTTGCAACAATAGCCGGTGCCGGTATTAATTCGGCCATCGTTCACTATCATCCCACGAAAAACAATCAATCAAAAATAATTAACGACTCTGTTTTATTGCTAGACAGTGGCGGACAGTACTTTGACGGTACAACAGATGTCACACGCACCATCGCAATAGGAACTCCGACTTCTGATATGAAACAAAAATTTACGATGGTTTTAAAAGCGCATATTGCTTTGTCCTCGCAAAAATTTCCTCATAACACTTCAGGAATTCGTCTTGATGCTATTTGCCGAAGTATATTATGGAATTTCGGACTTGATTATAATCACGGAACCGGACATGGTGTCGGGTGTTTTCTCAATGTGCATGAAGGACCGCAAAGTATGAGTGTGTCGTCGTCTTCATATCCGATAAAACCCAATATGGTACTTTCGATAGAACCGGGGTATTATAAAGAAAATGAGTTCGGAATAAGAATTGAAAATTTAGTTTATGTAGCTGAAGATGAAAAAAACAACGGATTTTTAAAATTTATACCTCTTACTCTTGCCCCCATTGATTTTAGATTAATCGATGAATATTTACTTAATAACGGAGAAAAAGAGTGGATTAACCAATATCACGACACTGTTTATTCGGTAATTGCTCCTTTATTAAATAAAGCAGAACAAAAGTGGTTAGAAAGGGCTTGTTCTCCGTTATAATTTAACGGAGGAAAGAATGTATAAATTTTTCATTGTCATTTTACTGCTTTGCCAAGCTATGGTCGTAAATGCTCAGTTGCCTCAATATGAAGGAAGTTATGATGATAATCCGACCTTGCAAGAATATTTTGATGCCGCATATCCTCATTATGACAAATCTATAATTTATATTTTTTATAATAATGAATATTGCTACGGCTGTCCGCAAGCAATGGCTATGTTGGAAGAATTATATCATGAAAAATATGCAGACAAATATGATTTGTTTATCATAAATTATCAAAATGACCAAGAATATAGCTTTATAGCAACCTACAATCTTTCTCAACCGTTAGAAGTCGTTTTAGTGCGCATTCAAGACGGCTCAAGTTTCGGATATGAAAAAATCGAAAATCTGCAAAACTGGATTTCTGATAAAATTTCATTTGACGACCATGTTGAATATCAAATCAACAGTTTTTTGGGAAATTAAAGATTACCAAGAAAACAACGGTTGTCCGTTAGACATTTTTATAACTTGGCTTTCCATCATGGTTGCAAAATTGAGTTTTCCGCTCTTGATTGCACCACGAACCTGACATCCCTGTTCAACATTGGGATTTGCAAACAATGAGCTTAGATGTAATTTTTTAGGTACACCGTATAAGCGTTGATGTAAGCAAGCCAAAATACTGGTAGAAACCAAATCATAGGCCATATCTTCCGACACGGTGGAAGCAGCAGCATATTTTACAAGGGCATTGATGGCATCAGGAACGGAATTTGAGTGAATTGTTGTTAGCACTAAGTGTCCGGATGTTGCAGCTTGCAAAGCCTCAGTAGCAACTTCGGGAGAACGAATTTCACCTAACATGATATACCGTGGACAACTACGCAATGACGATTTTAAAGATTCTTTCCAGTTACCGTTTTGCGGAGTAGTTTGTTTGCACAATCCGAGTTCTCCGTTGGGATTTTTATAAACACCGTCAAGCGGCAGTTCTATCGGGTCTTCAATAGTAAAAGCGTAACCTCCTTCATTAACCAGGTAGTGTTGCAACAAAGCTGCCAGAGTTGTCGATTTTCCGGAACCGGTTGCACCCGCAACCAAAATCATACCCGAAGCTCGTCCTAAAGACATTAAATGGCGCATTACAGGAACAGGCATTCCTAATTCGGTAATTTTAGGAATCGTCAAAGGCATCTTACGTACACAATATTGCACCCCTTTTAAAGCAATGGTTCTTTCCACACGATAGCTATACTTTTTGTATATAATCAAATAGCTGGGAACATTTTTATAACCTTTTTCCACGACTGATAAAAATTCATCATAGTCGTCAAACATAACCTCTTTTAAACCGTAGGGAGTTTTTCTGCTCCACATATAAGCATGTTTGCCAGGGGTGATATATATATCCGAAAAATTAACATCGTTAATCATTGCCATTGTCATAAACTCCTTTTATTCGGCTACATAATAATTGCTTGCAATAAAAATAACAAGAGAAAATTTATTGACAATCGTAAAAGATGTTTTATATCAGCTAATTAAATATTTTAGGAATCTAAAAAATGCAAAATATGACTTTGGGCAACCCGTTGCGGTTGATAATCACATTTTCTATTCCTTTGCTGATTAGCAATTTATTTCAGCAATTATACAGTATTTCCGATATTATATTGGTCGGACGTCTTATCGGGGTTAAAGCTTTGGCAGCAGTTGGAGCTGCTGCTCCGGTATTTTTCCTGTTAATTATGGTCAGCATAGGATTTACAAACGGTCTAACGGTTATTTCCGCCCAAAGTTTCGGAGCTAAAAATTATCGCCGATTACGTCGCTCAGTAACTACGGCAACGACATTAAGCTTAAGCTTTACCATAATTTTTAGCGCAATTATGTTATTGTTTTTGGATTTTACGCTACATTTAATGAACGTTCCCGAAGAAATTTATCAAGATACCAAAAAATTTCTATTGGTAATCGGGTTCGGCGGAGTGATGATTGTTGCGTTTAATTTGCTGTCCGGTTTTATGCGTGCACTCGGGGACAGCAAGTCCCCTCTTTATTTCTTAGTATTTACAACACTTATGAACATTCTTCTTAATGTTGTATTTATCTACTATATGAAAATGGGGGTTGAAGGCTCTGCATTGGGCACGGTTACCGCAATGACTTTATCGGTAATATGTTGCCTTATTTATATGAAAAAGCACTTTCAAATATTGAAACCTGAAGCTTCTGACTGGAAACTCGAGTGGAAATTTTGCGCAGAACATTTAAGAATTGCCGTACCGATGGCCATTCAATTTTCAATTATTGCCATAAGTGCTGCCGTAACTCAGACAATATGTAATAAATTTGGCTTTGAAACAATTGCCGCAATGACCGCCGCAATGAGAGTTGAACAGTTGGCGGTTCAACCGATGGTATCATTGGGTATCGCAATGGCAACTTTTGTAGCGCAAAATTATGGAGCAGGACGAATCGGAAGAGTCCGTCGAGGAGTGTTTGAAAGTTCAATGATTTCTGTTGCGATGAGTATTGTTTTTGCAATTTTAATGTTTTGGGGCGGGAAATACGTTATCGGTATTTTTGTTACCAAAGAACAACCGGAATTGGTGGATACGGTAATATCGATGTCTTTGACATATTTAAATATTAGTATTTTATTTTATACATTTTTAGGTCAAATTTTCATATTCCGTAATTCTTGTCAAGGAATGGGAAATTCCGTAGCTCCGATGATTTCGAGCATTGTCGAGCTTTTGATGAGAATTTTCGCAGCAATTTATTTAGCCTCCAAATTCGGTTTTGTCGGGTTATGCTATGCCAGCCCATTGGCTTGGATTGGTGGAGCATTGGTTGTTAGTGGCGGATATTTTTGGACTATCAAAAAAATAAACCGACAAATACATAAAAAACGTTGGTCTATGTATAATTTACAATAAACTGTTGAGATTTGAATAAAAAATATATATATTTATCTCAATCACAAACATTTACGAGGTCAAAAATGAAAAAGATTTTTGTTTTATTAGGCACTGTATTATCTGTTGCCGCCTGTGCTAATAACTATGATTATGAATGTGCAGGATATGTTGAAGAAGAACAATGCCCTTGCGAAGAGCAACCTGTTTATGAATGTCAACAACAACCGCAATATTATCAGCCAGCTCCGACATATACACCGCAACCTTGCGGCAGTTGTCAGGGCGAAGTTCGTACAAAACGTGAGCCGGTAGAAGTTATTTATAAAAAGACAACTTACGGAACTGTTTATGAACCAAGATATTTTGAAAACGTATCTTATGAAAGACAAACCGTAAACGGCGGATATTATCAAGCTCCGCAACAAACACAAACTGTTGTCAAAGAAACCGTTTCCGTTACCGAAACACAAACTGCACCGGCAGAACCAACTCCGGTACCGGCAAAAAAATATAATGGTCCGGTAGTTATCGTTCCGGTACAAAATTAGTTTTATTTTCAAACGGGTTCTAAATTGAGCCCGTTTTTTTATAAAAAATATAATTTTTTTATTGACAACTATATTTGTATCATATATAAGGCTTTCCAGAAAGTATGCCGACATAGCTCAGTTGGTAGAGCTACTGATTTGTAATCAGTGGGTCCGCGGTTCGAGTCCGTGTGTCGGCACCACTTCTTATACGCACTGTTAAGGTGCTTTTTTTTTGTTTTAAATTTCTAAATCATTTTTTATCTGTAACGTAAAAATATTTGATTTTTCAACAAATATATTTTATCATGTCTTCACTGATGAAAATTATTTGTTCAACTATTTAAATATTGCGTTATGTTAAAAATTGTTTCATGTATCCTTGTCGGTTGTACCGCAATAGTGTTTATCCTTTTCATTGTAGCTTGGATGTGTTTCACTGAAGACCAATACAAAAAAATGGACGAAGATCTTAAAAAGCTCAAAGAAAACAGTTAGCAACCTGAAAAATTTTTCATTATGCTTAAAGAAGCTAAGATTGTTGGTATTATCAAAAAGATAACGATCTGAATTTGCGTGTATTCATAAAGGATATGACATCCATTTATGATGATGGCACAAAAGAACACGTTTTCTCCGAATGAGAAAACGTGTTTTTTATAAATAAAACAGATTTTTTACCCACTGTTTACCTCTAAAATGATGTGAATTATATCGCTTTTTGTGCATAAAGAGACGTTCCGTTTACTTCAATACGCTATCATTATATATTCCAGAAACAAAAAAAGGTTTGTGGGGCGTAACCACAAACCTGTTCTTGTGCACAGAACGATTAATCATCACTATCGCTGACATAATCGCTATCAAGTCCGAGAGCTGAACCAATCTTAGCAATCGGTTCTACAATGATAAGTCCTGTTCCTACCATAACACTCAAAACACGAGCGCCGAAAGGAAGGGGATCTTCAGTGTCCACTGCAGCTTTGAAAAACTCAGGGAACAACCAACCGCTTTCGTCTTTTTCTTTCATGATGTGTGAAGTTTTGAAGGTTTATATTAATCGGAATAATTATAATTTAGGATACTTGTACCCTACTCCAAAAGTATAAAAAAGTCAATTGGATTCAGCTTTTCAGACATAAAGTTTTTTTGTTTATAACTTTGTATATATCGTTTTGATTTTTTTATATTCTGTTATTCTGTAATAATACAATTTTATGAGGAAAAAATGATTCTAAATACCGGATATGAAGCTATAATCAGCGGGCTTTTGGGTGTTTTTATAGCACAAGCCCTCAAAATTTTAACACATTATATGAAAACCAAAGAAATTGATGTCGGTATGTTATCAAGTACCGGAGGTATGCCCAGTTCTCACAGTGCCGGAGTTTGCGCACTAACAACATCTCTCGGACTGATTGCCGGATTTGATTCTTTATTCTTTGCACTCAGTAGTGGCTATGCTCTGGTCGTTATGCATGATGCAGCCGGATTGCGTAAAAATGCCGGAGATATTGCACGTATCGTTAATCAAATGATAAAAGATTTTTATAAGTCTGACATGAAAACCAAGTCTGCTCAGTTGAAAGAATTGTTGGGACATACTCCCAAAGAAGTAATTGCCGGTTTCTTTTTGGGATGTATAATTGCTGTAATATTACACTATTCTTTAATGATGTAATTTAAGCCTCCTTGCGGAGGCTTTTTTGAAAGTGAGTTAAGTTAAAGTTATTTATGCAAGTTGCCAATTAGATTGAGGTGGTTCCTTCTTTAATATTTCGACTAATTCCGTTATCGTCATTTTCGATGGCTCTTTTTTTTGTACGGTAACGGCCATCGGGGCTTTCTCATCAACATTAGGATAACCGGTAGTAATAACTGAATATGCAGGAGCTAATAATGCTCTGAAAGTTTTGGACTCAGCATGATGAAATCCTTTTTTTTCACTCCATACTCGGCAAGAATTGCTGCCGGATAAAGGACTTCCTGTCATGCTGTAAAAATATACATCATCTTGTTTCCATGCGGTATGTTCCCATAATATCAACATATCGCCAAGATGAAGCTTTACACTCGGAACATACAAAGGGAACACACCAAAACCGGTTATGCTTATATTGTAATATTCGGGGGTTCTAATTATCAGATATTTGTTTTTTTCAATAAGTTGAATATTTTCAAATAATGCTTTCAACTCATTATCTTTTGTGTCAGGTGCACTGACATAATGTGTCACTGTCATTTTCTTTCTCCTTTTAGTCCGCTTTAAAGTGGGACAAGTTGGTTATAAATTCACTTTCGCCATTATTAGTGGCACACAAAAATATATTTGTCAAATAGATTTTTAATATATATTCTATCTGTCGTAGCCACTTTTCGTTATCGGTATAATTTGGCGGTTATTTTCATCTGATTGCGGGCGACGACAAGTCATTACAACCATGCTATGCGGCTTTATATAATATTCCGCTCCCGAACTATATTGAAAAATATCTTTTTCACTATTTGATTTTGATGTATCAAACACAACTTGCCAATTACCATGATGAGGAGTTGCCGGTAAATTAACTTTCATTATTGAATCGGAATTTCCGGACATCATAACAAAAAAATCATCATCGAAGCGATGTCCGGATTTATCTTCGCCATTAAGAACATATCCCAGAAAACGATTATACTTATAATCCCAATCGCTTTGTTTCATTGTTTCACCGTAAATGTTTATCCAATCCCATGCCGGCTTGCCGTTGGGCATAATATCGGGGGTTGCATTTTCGATACTACTGAAAATAGGATGTTCTTGGCGGAAAGCATTTATTTTTCTTTCAAAAACATATCTTTCTCTTTGTTCTTTACTGAATTTTTGCCATTGCAACGGAAAACTTTGAGCATATCCGTTATTATTACCATTTTGTGTATGCCATAATTCATCACCGCTCAATGTTAATGGTACCCCTCTTGCCAATGTATTCATTGCATGTGCTGTTTTCGTTTTTATAAGGCGCTGAGCATCATTTTGTGAAGGACTGTAGTGGTTATCATTAGAACCGTCTTGATTATTTTCGTTATTTGCAAAATTATTTTTTTGCGAATATGTGGCCCAATCATATTGGGTCGCTCCATCATGCTTGGTAAATATATTAATTTTTCCGGCGGCTTCACTCCCCGACATGTGAAAGGCAAGCTTTCCGATTTGTTCATAATCACCTCGGATAAATCGTCTTAGTGTTTTTTCGTGTTTATCATTCCACTCACTTAAGCCGGTCATTTGTCCTAAATAATATCCCCCACAGGCACTCCACGGCTCTCCGCTTATTTTAACTCCCGTAATATCAGAAACGTCTCTTATTATTTGCATAAATTTGCCGTTTGCATCAAAAATCAAATCATTATTTAATGCACAATCTCCAGCTAAATCGAAACGAAAAGCATCAACACCGCAAGTATCTGCAAAAAACATTAAACTGTTTTTGATTAAACGGCTTCCTTGACCAGTATTAGGATTGAATCCGTTTTTACAACCGGTAGTATTAACAAAGCTATATCCGTCTTTGTTGTCAAAGCGATAATAACCTTCCGCATCTAACCCTTTATACGACAACAAAAAATCATCAATTCCAAATTCTCCGGTATGATTAAAAACCATATCCATACTGACTTCAATTCCATTTTTATGAAGCTCGTTAATAAGTGCTAAAAAATCATAAATATTACCATATCGAGGGTCTATGGCATGATGATTTATCGGATTATATCCCCATTGATCGGACAATCCTTTTGTTTGTTGCAGTTGCCAATCTGCCATTGTTGGAGTCAAAGGCATTAATTCTATTTGATTATAGCTTAACGATTTTAAATAATTGATAGTTTGTCCGATTGCAGAAATTTTTCCTCTGTCTTGTATCGGTATATCGGGATGTTGGGCAGAATAATTACCGACATGCAGTTCATAAATATGCGTTTTTCCCCAATCTATATGTGGTTTTTGATATAAATACGGAAATTTTTTTGCTAATTCTTCCTTATCCAAAAAACGAACTACACTTTTGGGGGCTACCGGTGCTGAATTAAGATTATTAGTGCTTAGCAACACATGTTTTTCATAATCGCTTATATCATGAAGACTTCTGGTCAATTCATGAGCATACGGATCAACAAGCAACTTATTAGGATTAAAAAAATGGCGAACATAAGGATTATATTCCCCATGACTTCTATATCCGTATTTTTGCCCATCAAGGTTTCCCGGAAGTTCTGCATGCCAATTTCCATTATCATCACGCTCCATAGGAACACGAACTTCTCTTTTTTCATCAGGAGTAAAAAGGCATAAATCTACTTGTTCAGCCGCAGGAGCACGAACGCAAAACTCCGTTTTATTTTTCTTAGCTCTGACTCCTTGAAAATCTTTTTGCATTCACCCGACTCCGTTCAAACAGTATGATAATAGTTTATTCTGTCTCTTTCAATCGTATTTTCTTTGAACTAAAAAAATGGGGGATATTCCCCCATTTTTATCGCATTCCATAATGTTCGACAACATAGTCCATATCTTTATCTCCACGTCCGGAAAGATTGACTAATATTTTATAGTCGTTCGAGGTTTCTTTAGCCAATTTAATTGCATAGGCAACTGCATGAGCACTTTCCAATGCCGGTATAATTCCTTCAACTTTCGGCAACAGATAGAATGCCTCCAAACATTCTTTGTCGTCTATTTGCACATATTCCGCCCTTTTTATACTATGTAAAAATGCATGTTCCGGACCGACAGAAGGATAGTCTAAACCGCTGGCTATTGAATACACCGGTGCAACTTCACCATTTTCATCCATAATAACTTTTGACTTAAATCCATGCAATATTCCGTCTTTTCCAAAAGCAATGGAAGCGGCATTTTCTCCTACTTTATCACCTTTTCCAAGCGGTTCAACGCCATAGAGCTTCACTTTTTCATCTTCTATAAACGCACTAAAAATTCCGATTGCATTACTTCCGCCACCGACACAAGCAACAACTGCATCGGGCAAAGCATTTGTTTCAAAAATCATTTGCTCTTTTGCTTCTATTCCTATTATTGATTGATAATCTCTTACCATTGTCGGAAAAGGATGAGGACCGACAACGGAACCTATACAATAAAAACTGTTTTCATAATCTTGAGCATAAGATGCAAAAGCACTATCGATAGCTTCTTTTAGGGTTTGTTGCCCCTTATCAACCGATATTATCTTTGCTCCCAACAACTGCATTCGCAAAACATTCGGTTTTTCTTTTATAATGTCTTTTTTACCCATGTGAATTTCACATTCCAAACCTAAATATGCTGCTGCCGTCGCCATCGCTACTCCATGCTGTCCGGCTCCGGTTTCTGCAATCACTTTGCTTTTACCCATAAATTTTGCTAATAAAACTTCGCCTATACAGTGGTTTAATTTATGGGCTCCGGTATGATTTAGGTCTTCCCTTTTTAAATATATTTGTCCTCCACCAATTTTTTTACTTAGATTTTTAGCATAAGTAATCGGGGTCGGGCGTCCCTGATAAGTTCGACGAATATATTGCATTTGCTCTAAAAATTGCTGATTGTTTTTTATTTCATTATATGCTTTTTCAATTTTATTCATTTCGGCCTGTAACTGTTCGGAAATATACGAACCTCCGTAAACACCGAAAAATCCTTTTGAATTTTCCATTTCTTATAATCCTATATACATTATTGAAAATTGATTGCAGTTGTAGGTAACTAACCTTTTAAAACAGATAAAACGGTGCATCAGCACCACCAGAATTTCCATGGAGCAACTTTTATACTTGAAATAAATATGTTCAAATCATTATCAATCATAGTATCTATATTAAAACCTATTGAGCAAAAATCAAGGTATAAAATAAAATCTATTGAAATTTTATAATTCCTATGCTATTTTGACAAAAAAATATACCTTAGATTTATTATGAAAAAATATGTTGATGTAGCTTTAATCTACGATTTTGACGGAACTCTTGCCGCAGGAAATATGCAAGAGTATGGCTTTTTAAAAATGTTAAACATTGCACCCGAAATTTTTTGGAGCAAGTGCGATAAGATGACCCAACAAGAAAGTGCGGACAGTAACTTGAGCTATATGCGTTGTATGCTCGAAGAAGCTAAAGCTCGTAAAGTTGCTTTTCGTCGTGAAGATTTTGTTAAATGCGGAGATGATATTACCTTCTTCAAAGGTGTTGAAGAGTGGTTTGACAGAATCAACGCCTATGCTTTGCAAAAAGGCATCAGACTCTCACACTACATTATCTCATCAGGGTTGGAAGAGATTGCTCTTGGTTCTAAAATTGCCAAAAATTTCAAACAAATATATGCCTCGTCTTATATGTATGACGAATACGGAGCCGCTGTTTGGCCTGCCCGTGTCGTAAACTATACCGACAAGACACAATATTTGTTCCGCATTAACAAAGGTTGCCTCGATCCTTTGGATAAGAGTGTAAACTCGCCAATGGCCATTGAGGATCGTCCCGTTCCATTTAGTCACATGATTTATTTTGGAGACGGTGACACTGATGTTCCTTGTATGTCAATGATTAAAAGATTGGGAGGATACTGTATTTCAGTTTTTCAGCCTTATAACAAAAAAGCCAAAAGCAGAGCCGAAAGGCTGTTTGAAGAGGGACGTGTCAATATTTTTGCTCCCGCAGACTATTCTGCCGGAAAGAAAATTGACCGATATGTAAAAAATGTCGTCAATAAGATTGCGTCCGATGCTAAATTGACAAACTTTTAAGCTTAAACACCGCTCTTAAAAAGAGCGGTGTTGCTATTTTAAATTTTAGTTATATAATCAGTCAAAAAAATGAGGATTTAAATATGACTAACCGATTGAAATATGCGTTATTGGCAATAGTTTTTATTCTTGGCTATACCAGTCTTTCCTTTGAACTGATTATCTTACGACAACTAATTAATTTTGTCGGTTCAAATACATTAATTACATCTATTGTCATCACTTTTATTTTGCTGTTTATGACAATCGGTTATTATTTGGGTTCTACTATAAAATTCAAGACAAATCTTGTTCGCAATATTATGCAAAAAATGATTATCTTTCTAACCGCAATATTTATCATTTCTTGTTCTTATTATCTGATGGAAATATTCTTTAATGTAATGTATTTAGGCGGAATACAAAGTTTTCTATGGTTGGTAATTACCTATTCTACAATATTTTTAGCCGCCCCTTCCTTATTTATGGGGTTTATTACTTCGGTTATCGGGCGTATTATTCACCGTTATGACATAAATTATACCGGACGCTTTATGGCAGTGGACACATTGGGAAGCGTAACCGGCTCTATTGCTACAACTCTAATTTTTATGCCTTTGTTATCCGTATCCGCAACAATTATTATATTAGTAATTTTAAGTTCGATTGCCCTATTTTTGCTCAGTAATAAAAAACAATATAAATTTTGCATTGCTTTATCTGCATTTTTCATTATTTGGGTGTCTGCAGTAAATAACGAAAAATTTATGACCGGCGAACAAACTTTAGTTAAAGATGATGCTATCTCTCGTTTTGAAATTGTCGGAGAAGATATAATCGATGGTGATGTGAAATCTTATTTGATGCAAATTAATGGCTCTCGTTCATCTAAAATATCCGAATATAAACACCTAATGTTTGAATATGTTAATTTTATTAATGACAATTTTATAAATACTCTGCCTAAAGATAAAACTCATGACATTTTAATATTGGGAGCCGGAGGATTTACAATTGGTATCGATGATAATACAAATAATTATACTTATCTGGATGTAGAAAAAGATTTGCAAAAAATTTCAGAAGAAAAATTTTTACATAAGCCGTTAGGCAAAAACAAAAAATTTATCGTTCAAGATGCTTACTTATATATGATAAATAACAAAAAAACTTATGATATGATTGTGATTGACGTCTATTCGGCAAAACAAAGTATCCCGCTGAATTTTGTTACGGCAGATTTTTTCCGTATGGTAAAAAAACAACTTAGTCCTAATGGAATAATGATTGCCAATATCATTACTTCTCCCAGTTTTGAAAGCTCTTTTTCTCGTAGAATTGACAATACATTACGAGCAGTTTTTCCGCAAAACCTAAGCAGATTTCCATTGTGGTATAATGCTCCGACAACTAATGTAGAATATGTATATCATCATTTACCTGAAGATAACACTATTTATACACTAAATAAAAGTTCTGCAGTTTACGGACAATAACTCGACAAAACAGTTGACAAAAAACATAAATGTTGCTATATTCATCGCAGTAACTTTAAATATTAATATATTATGATTTCAAAAAACTTTCTTAACATTGCTATGGCATATGATGTAGTAATGTTTGACATCTACGGCGTGATTAACACAAAAGAAGGTATCATTCCGCAGGCTCTCGAGATACTGAAAAAACTCAAACAGCTCGGTAAAAAGGTTTATCTGGTTTCAAATGCCTCTAATTTAGCGGCACATAGTGAAGCGAGATATGCCAAGAAAGGTCTTCTCAAGGGTGAACATTATGATGACATTGTCACTTCGGGACAATTTGCTTATGAGCAAATTCAGGGAGAAAAACTGCCTCTTAACGGTAGAAAGTATTGCGTATTCGGAACAGCCAATTTTAAGCGTCCGGATGATTTAATTCCTGATATCCTGAAAAACTCATCCTATGAGCTTTGTGACATCAATGAGGCTGACTTTGCTTATTGCGGTGTTCCTCAGATTGATGGCAAAGACAGAACAGAGATTTATGACTTTTTGCCGGAGTTGATGAAACTTTTGCAGCTTGATCTTCCTTTGGTTGTAGCCAATCCCGATGAAGTAGCCAGTGAGGACGGACGTTTTGTTGTAAGACAAGGCGCCATCTGTATCGCTTATGAAAAGCTGGGAGGTAAAACCGTCGTTTACGGCAAACCCGATGCAAGAATCCTTGGACGAACAATCGGTAGCGATGCCAACAGAATGATGCTCAATGCTTTGATGGTAGGTGATACTCTACGTACCGACATTTTGGCCGGTAATCGTTTTGGTATTGATACATGCCTTACCCTCAAAGGCGGTGTTACGGAAGAGATGATGAAAAGAAACGGTATGGACATTACCGAGGAGAATCTTTGCAAATACATCTCTGACCAAAATTCCGGCGAGCCGACTTATGTTGTCAACAGTATTTGGGAGTAACGTTACTTTCATGAAAAAAGCTCTTGGTTGTTCCAAGAGCTTCTTTTTATTTTATATCAACTGATACATTATCAAAATCTTCTGAAATTTTTATATTTTTTCCGTTTTCAAGCAAAATAACGATACTTTCCAACACTTCTTCATCCGTATCATCCATTTTTTTTGAAGTTATGATGATATCTTTTATTCGCCCATTAATTATATCTTTTTCAAAAATACAAGACACATCAAAATAAAGTTTTTCGTTTCCCATGTATTGGGCAAATTCTTTTATTTTTTTACCTTTAGTTTCAATAATCGTTTCTATATCTATTTTGTTAAGCCCTAAGTTATAACGATATGGTGACCAAAGAGATATTTCAAATTGTTCTCCGCCGATTTCAAATATGATAATCCAATCCCATATCAAACAATCTCTTCCGGGGTGTTCTCGATAAAAATGTTTAGCCGTTTCATAGTAGTCACGATTATCTGCTTTAATTTGGTCATAATCAGCCCAAAAATCATTGACAAGAATCCTGTTTATTTGTTTTCCTACAAGCTCTGATTTTATGTTTTCTATAAACTCACAAGCTCTATCAACGGGAAATCCTGCCTCAAAACGATAGTCTTTTTCATAAGTCGCATTTTTTTTCAATTTATTCACCATTATAATATGCCTTATATATTAAATGATTATATTAAAACTTTCTAATTTTACAATATAACTTTTGGTTTATTTCTCAACCGAAAAATCACTCATTTTCTGTTTTTCCGCCGCATAAGATTTTTCATCCATTTTTAGCAGAGTTGCCTTATCAATTCCCATAATCTCCGCAACGTCTTCCATAGTCTGACCGGTCGCTTTTGCTATTCTGTAGAAAGACACCGGATGGTCTGATTTTTGTTGAACTTCTTGCGCTAAGCTTATCATGTCTTTTGGATTATGATTTAGCATTTTTGCAGCCAACGTCCAAGAAACAAGATATTCATGTGGGTAACGATAATCTTTTGTTGCGTTTCTGCCATCTTCCAAGGAATCTTCTTTTGTTCCTTTGTTACCAAAAGCAGATAACACCTCAAATAAATTTACTTTTTGATATGACACAACTTCGCCACCGACTTGTTCAGACGATTTTTCAACTATTCTCTCCATTAAATTTTCTGTATCTTCGTAAAGATGACAATATGGGGTAATGGCATAACACTCACCTTTTCCGTCCCAAATATTAATCATATAATTGTCATCTTTTACTTTGGGCATTGGGATAAGTTCCATTTTTTCAGGATTAATTGAAATATCATCCATTCCTAAATCGCTCAACTCTTCTCTCATTTCTCGCATTACGTTATTTTTACGAATAATTTCCATATCATCAGTTAATATTACATTTTCACCGTCTAAAATAACGTCATCTTTTTGACCGAGCAGCTTTATTCTTTCACTTTTAGGAGTACGAGCAAATTCCAAATGACCGGTACGTTCGGCTAAACCTCCCAAAGCTCCCAACCCATCTTTTTTGCCTTGTCTGTTTTTTCGTTGAATTAAACCGATATAAACATCTGAAAAACGTTCTTCAAATGAACTACCTTCTCGTAGCTGACCGCTGTAAAGAGTAACATTTGCTCCGCTGCTTAAAACCGCATTCCTTATATTTTCATCTTCAAGAAGCGTTGCTCTTTCTTCACCTTTACTCAAAGAACCTATTTGTTTTAAAACTTCATCTCTGGTCATTTTATTTCTCCATTGAAATAAGTTTAAGCACTAACATTTATCGAAGTCAAATAAAAAAGCGGTTCTTTTTTTAAGATACCGCTAAAAAATTGACTTATTTTTTATTTACTTTGCAGATAAAGCAAATGGTTATCAACCGGAGGAGCCGGTTTTATACTCAAAGATTTTTGTATCTCAGGCTTTGACGACATCGGACTTGGTTCCGAATTGTGGTGTGACTTTTGTGCCGGATAACTCACTGCAGTATAAGAATAACAACCGCTCATAACAAACAAAACACTCGACAAAGCAATTAACTTAAAATAATTCTTCATTTTGGTTAAATTTTAAGGTTTATAATAATTTTAGTTTCGTCGCATTATATACCAAAAACCTAATCTGTCCACATTGTTTTAAGATATATCATAAAAATCGTTATTAACTTTAACGAAGGAGAAAATCATGATATATGGATATATCCGTGTCAGTACGGATAAACAAACAACCGAAAATCAATTATTTGAAATAGAAAAATTTGCCAACAAAAACAATATTATTATCGATTTTTGGATTAAAGAAACAATCAGTGCAACAAAAAAATTAGAAAAGCGAAAATTAGGTTATTTATTAAAGCGATTGAAAAAAGGCGATATTTTAATATCTACCGAATTATCTCGTTTAGGAAGAAATTTGTTACAAGTAATGGCGATTTTATCATATTGTATGAATATCGGTTGTCAGGTTTGGACCATAAAAGATAATTATCGCCTAGGAGCAGATATTCAGTCTAAAGTGTTGGCCTTTGCTTTTTCTTTATCCGCAGAAATCGAAAGAACTCTTATATCTTCTCGAACTAAAGAAGCATTAGCAAGAGTAAAAAAAGACGGAAAAAAATTGGGTAGACCTTTTGGGAGTACAGGAAAAAACAAGCTTGATGACAAAAGAGATAAGGTTAAAAAAATGAAAGAAGAAGGATTATCTATGAAAAATATTGCTCAAAATCTAAAATGCGGTAGAGGTACTTTGTACAGATATTTACAAAAGAATCCTTTATCATTCTAATATTTTTTTGCTCCTCTTTTGAGGAGCTTTCTTTTGACATTTCAAAATATATGAAGTAACCTGTATTCATAGGTGTAATAAAACGGAGTTTTTTATGAGTCAGATTACAATTATGTATATTTTGCTTGTTTTAGCGATTGCAAGCGAAGCTGTTGCAACGTTTTACTTAAAATTATCAGAGCAATTTACAAAACCTATACCAACTTTAATTACCGTTGTCGGTTATGTCGTTGCTTCTTATCTTTTAGCCATAGTAGTAAAAATTATTCCGGTAGGAATCGCCTATGCAATATGGTCAGCCTTAGGAATTGTTCTCATTTCTATATTCGGGTATTTTTTCTTGGGAGAAAATTTAGACATTCCGGCATATATAGGCTTAGCATTGATTATTGCCGGCGTTATTGTCTTAAACGTATTCTCAAACACAATCCAAGGATAATTTTATAAATTGTTACAAAAAAAACACCGCAGTCATAAAAGACAGCGGTGTTTTTAATTAGAGATTTGCCGATTACTCGTAGGCAACAATTTGTTTGATTCCGGTAGCCTCCAGATTAAGCTCTCCTACATTAGCAGTAACACGTTGATTCAACCAATATACCGAATAATTGCCTTTCTCATTTGTGCCTGAATTTTCAAATACAACTTCCGGCACAGCACTACTAATATTTGTCATTTCAACATTAGGGAACTGACATCTTAAAATACCATCATCATACCATGCTTCGTCATAAATAACCTTTATATTAATATCAAAATAATTATATCTGACATTCCAAAAATCATTATGACGAATGCATACAACATGCTCATGATCGGTACTACGATAATTAGTATCGCCTTGCTTTAATGAGGATTCAATAATAGTTAGGTTATTTTTATAACCAAATATCTCTACATAATCCACATCATTTGGTTCTAAAAAAACACCAAGTTCGCATATTATAGGATCTGTATTCTCTTTTCCATCAGAGTAAACTCGATGAATATTCATCACTGACTCTACCACAGATCCTGACACATATGCTTCTGAACCAATAAGAGTACTCTCCACGACGCAAGGATGATAACCAACAAATCTACGGAGCTCTACTTTGGCAGTTAAATCATAGGTCTTACCTTGGAATTCTACTGATATAGAATGTGTCAAAAGCTTACGAAGATAAACTTTTTCACCATCTGAATTATCAATAATAAACTCCAAGTCCTCAAGCTTATAGCCCTTATCCCTGATAGTTCCGATT
>JAGBDC010000029.1 GCA_017937705.1 Alphaproteobacteria bacterium | reverse complement strand
GGCCGAGTTAGGATTAAGCTTATCTAAAAACTTTGAGAACGGCAAAGCTTATATAAAACCGAGTGTAATCCAAACCTTAACCGAAGATGACGAAGTATCAATTACCGGCTTAAATGAAATTGATACTTACCACGACCAAACCTTGGGCAGAATTGAAATCGGCGGCAACTATGGTTTCAATGACAACTGGTCAGTATACGGTTGGGCAAACTATACCTTCGGCTCAAGCTATGACGCCACAGCTCTCGGTGCAGGTGTAAACTACAGTTGGTAATGAACTCCTCATTATCACAAAAAAGGCGGGGATTTTCCCCGCCTTTTTTTATTACTTCTAATCTTTAGGTAAAGAAAAATATTCGGCAACAGAAATTGCACCATAAACAACAATATAAAGGCCTATAATTGTAGTTATGGTTAATGCACCGACAATAGGATGTCCTAAAATCATAAATGAGAATATAATTCCTAATAATCCCATTAAGAAGCTCCATCCCCACGGTAAACCGATTTTTTTAATCTTAAACGATGTAACCATTTGAATTATGCCGACCGCTAAACACCATAGAGCAAATATTATCGGCAAACTTACAATTGTTACTCCAAGATTGGAAACAAGAATAATTCCTACAAAAACGTCTAACAATCCTACTAACAGTTCCCAACCGGACTGAAAAGAAAATGAACTGACAATATACCCTACTCCGGCAATTATAAACGCAATTCCGGCATATATCGCTAACGCAATTAAGCTTGCAATCGGATTCATCCAAACTGCAAAACCCACTATTATCATTATAATCCCGATACATAAGCGCCAAAACGCAACTTTTTTCCAAACATTTTGCTCTTCCATACCACTTCTCCTTATTTGAACTTCATATATAGATATAAGATTTAATAAATTTGATTTAAAGTGTGTTTTTTTGTTGTAATTAGACAAAAAAAGAGTGTATAATATATAGTGAGGTGAAGTATAATGGATGCGAATGTAGATAAATATGACAAAATGCCTAATCGCAGCGGGATGGGACGTGGCGATGGGAAACGTCATTTTATGGGAAATCGCATCAATTCAATGCGAAAAAACTTAGCAAATAAAGAACAATCGCAAACTCCTAAAATCAGTAAAGAAGATTTCACTTCAAAACAAGATGAAGTTTCTCAAAATTTGAGCAAACTATGGGCAGCATATAGAGCATCTTATAGCAAAGAAGACGAAGATAAGCTAAGAACGTATGCCGAAGAAAACGGTATGTCTTTGGCTATATATCACGAAGTTGCTAAAGATGAACGTAGTGAAATTGCTCGAATTGCTTTTAACGGAAGTGTTGAACGTCCACGAGGCGGTTATTCGGAAAACTATGGTAAAATTGTTAATAACCCGTCGGAATATGGTAAAAACCCCAGAACTACCGATGAGTATAATTTAGAACATTCAACTTTATGGAATGTTATGAAACAATTTCCGGAATTTGCTTCCATTGAAAAAAGAATTATCAAAGGGATGGCTCAAGCCGGTGTGCCTCCTGAAATATTACCGGAAATGAATTTAAACGACTTCAGACATTTGTTGTTCAATCATTGCAGTGCCGGACAATCAACATCTTTTGCCAAGATTTTTCCGCAATTAGATGCAAACGGAAACATAATTAGAGATTTTCGCACTCAAAAACCTTTGACTACAAGTGCTAAACAAAGAAATACCATGCGTTTTATTAATGAACATCCGGAATTTTATAATATGATGATGAAAATTCCCGGTGCTCGCAAAGATTATGTGCAAGAATTAATCGGTCAAATGAAACGCGGAAATACGGATATGACGGGATTTTTAGCTAAACATCCTGAATGGAAAGACCAGACTGCAATTAATTTACACCATATCATAAATGTAAAAGATTGCCGTGTTCTAACTGAACAAGGAAAACCGCTAAGCAATATTAATGAATATGATAATATGTGTATTATGGGGTGCGGAACACTTGAAGAAGTTATGCAGAAAAAAACAACAAAACCGGTTAAGCACCAAAAATTAGAAGGAGCTCATGGTGCTATGCATAATTACGACACTACTTTTCGCAACTCTATGCAATATCGTCATAAATGGGGAGAATACACACCTCCAAGCGGAGATGATGTTATTGCTCGTATGGAACCCGGTCCGGGAGTTTGTTGCATGATGGCGTTTGGTAAAGATTTTATGATTGTTGATGAACAACGTAAAGAACAGGATTTAGAACGCCAGAAAGGTTATGTAAAAGTTGAAAGGAATACTCCTATAGTACAAGTTAAAGAAGGAATTATTGAAAAATGAGTTTTGATAAACTGATTAATATTTTAGCAGAAAATGAAGAGGTTGGTAAAAATTCGCCTTGTACTGATATGCAAATAACCGTTGCTAATGTCAAACTGCGAAAAAATAATATTCCGAATATTCCAAACGATTTTGCAGAACTGCTAAAAAAATATAACGGACTTTCTTGTGATGGAAATACTATTTTCGGAGTTGCTACCGGAACAATATTTTTCCCCGATTTAGTCGATTTTAATATAAGTTTGTTTGAAGATGAAAAAACTTTAAACATTGTTTTAGGTCAAGATGAAAATTTTTATCTTATCTACGATTATACAAGAAAAACTTATCGAATAATCGATAAGTCTGACTTTGAAGAAAGAATCCAATCAAATAATTTGTTGGATGTTATAACTTGGATACTTAAAATTTAAAAACGATTGGGATTATATCCGCCGGAGTTGTTGTAGTCATCGTTATACCCGCCTTGGTTATATCCTCCTTGCCCATAACCACCTTGGTTGTATCCGCCTTGATTATAGCCCTGACCATAGCCCCCCTGATTATAGCCGCCTTGATTATAGCCTTGACCATAGCCCCCCTGATTATAGCTGCCTTGATTATAGCCTTGACCATAACCACCTTGATTATATCCGCCTTGATTATACCCACCATCATTATAACCATTATCATATTGAGATTGTTGGTATTCCCTTTGACGGCTCTCTTCTTCTTTTTCCCATTCATAAATAGCTGAAATAATCGTATCTCTAAATTCACGGGGACGATTCACATCTTGAACACTAATATTACTTTTATCGTTACCAACCTGAATTACAATATTACCGGCTCCAAACATACGTTGCCCTAATGTCTGAACAACTTGCACGTCGTTTATTTTTGCCAAAGGTATGTCTTTTTCATGAATATTAATAATCCCCTTACGGATATACACCCTCTGATTAGTTACGGCATAAATTTTGAGTTTATTATCAAGTCGTTTGAATATATAAGGAACAAATAGTACACAAGAAAGACCTGCCATTAACGATGACATTTTAAATCCTCGTCTCAACCAATGGACATCTACCCCTTCAAAAACACCTGACCATACGGCTATAAACATCAAAATACCTATACACATCAATAACATAGGAAATACGAATACTTTATAACTGTAATGAACTTCTATCAGCACATATTCATTAGGTCTTAATTCAAGAGACATATCGTCAGCTCCCTTATTTTTTCAACTTACAACTCAATATAAAATATTTTTTTTATTAAGACAACAAATAAACATATTTTTGTTGAAATTGTCATATCAAAATACTACTCTATGTTTAGTTTATTATTTTAAGGAGGTAATATTATGGCTATAAAACGTTTTATTCTTAACGAAACAAGTTATCACGGCAAAGGTGCTATTGAAGCTATTGTTCCCGAAGTTAAAAACCGCGGTTTCAAAAAAGCATTAATTGTAACCGATGCCGATTTGATAAAATTCAATGTTGTAAAAAAAGTTACAGACTTATTAGATGATGCCGATTTAGCCTATGAAATTTATGACAAAGTAAAAGCAAATCCAAGTGTAAAAATGGTACAAGACGGAGTTGAAGCTTTTAAAAACGCAAATGCCGACTATATGATTGCCATTGGAGGAGGTTCTCCTCAAGATACAGCAAAAGGTATCGGTATCATAATCAATAATCCGGAATTTGCCGATGTTGTTTCGTTAGAAGGCGTTGCCCCTACCAAAAACAAAAGTGTTCCTATTATTGCTGTTGCCACAACTGCCGGAACAGCTGCCGAAACGACCATCAACTATGTAATTACCGATGAAGAAAAAAAGCGTAAGTTTGTTTGTGTAGATCCTCATGATATCCCCGTTGTTGCAGTTGTTGATCCTGATATGATGGCATCAATGCCAAAATCTTTAGCTGCAGCTACCGGAATGGATGCATTGACACACGCAATTGAAGGCTACACCACTTTGGCAGCTTGGGAATTGGCAGACACACTAAACCTTAAAGCTATAGAAATTATCGCTCGTTCGTTGCGAGGAGCAGTTGCTAAAGATGAAAAAGCCATGGAAGATATGGCTTTGGCGCAATATGTAACCGGCATGGCTTTTTCCAATGTCGGATTAGGTGTAGTTCATGGTATGGCTCACCCGTTGAGCGCTTTTTATGATACACCACACGGGATTGCAAATGCAGTATTATTGCCCTATGTTATGGAATTTAATGCTCCGTTTACCGGCGAAAAATTTCGTGAAATTGCCAGAGTTATGGGTATTAAAAACGTAGATAATATGAGTGCAGAAGAATATCGTCAAGCTGCTGTTGAGGCAGTAAAAACCCTCAAAAAAGATGTCGGCATTCCTGAGACATTAAAAGAAATCGGAGTTAAAGAAGAAGATTTAGAAGCTTTAACCGATGCTGCAATGGCTGATGTATGCACCGGCGGTAATCCACGTCCTTGCAGTAGAGAGCAAATATTAGAAGTGTATAAAACCGCATTTGGAAAATAATTTAAAAAATTTATAAAAAAAAATGAACCGGGGGCGAAGCTACTTCGTTATAGCCTGTGTAAGGAGGTTAAAATGGATGATATTTCAAAATTGTTGCAAGAGGCCAAGCCCCTGTATTTTTCCAGAAAACGACAACGTAATCGTATTAAAGTAGGTATCTGTACTTTAGTCGGGGTTGTGATGCTGAGCCTTTTTGTACCGCAAAAATCATCTTATATTGATAATGGTGAATGGGTTGATTATGAGCAATATATTTCACAGGTATCACCAATTGAAGAAATGGGATTACCGGTTGATGAATTTGGACTTTTAATGGTAGGATAATGAAAGATATAATTCAGCAAAACAAGGGGTTTATTCGCTCTATAATCAGAAAATTGACCGGTTCTTATGATGAGGATATTGAACAAGAAGTATATATAAAAACTTGGAACAATATGCAAAATTATCAAGAACAAGGAAAGTTCAGACAATGGCTGGGAGCTTTAACTGCCAATGTTTGTCGAGACTATTTTCGTTCAAAACTTTATCATGAGCGCTCTAGAGAAGTTTGTGATGAGGAAATGATGACAAGTATAGCCGATGAGCACTCACAAGAAAAAGCTCTTGAAGCTAAAACAAGACAAAAATTGATATTAAAAGCAGTTGATGAATTGCCGGCAAAAATGAGAAAAGTAATTATTTTGCACGAATTTGAAGACATTTCTATAGAAATTATTGCTAAAAAAATGAACATTCCCGAAGGTACGGTCAAATCCAGACTATTCAATGCCCGACAGATATTAAAAGAAAAACTTGCTTTTTTAAAAGGAGAACAGATATGAATAAAAAACTTATGATTTTAACTTGTGCTTCCGTTTTATTTTTAGGCGCTAATAACGGTTTTGCTATTGAACCGCCGGTAAAAGGTCCACAAATGCAACCTGCTCAAGAAATGGAAATGCCTAAACATCATAAAAAGGGAATGCACGGCAAAAAATTAGCGGAAAAATTAGGTTTGACAGCTGAACAACAAAAGAAAGCTGAAGAAATACGCAAAGCAGATTTTGAAAAAATGAAACCTTTGATGGAAGAAATGAAAAAATTACGCGAAAAAATGGATGAGATGCGCAAGGAAAATATGAAGTCTTTTGAAGCCATTTTAACACCGGAACAAAAAGCCAAATTTGAAGAAATCAAAGCTAAACATAAGGAAAAAATGAAAAACTTCAAAAAAGGCAGACATCATAAAGGAAAAGAACATCACGAAGATAGAGGTCCTCGCCATAATAAGGATAAGCAACCGGAAAAAACATTAGGAGAACAGAAAACTGAAGCTAAGTAATCTTTAATATTCCCCTCAAAGATAAGGGAGGCAAAATTGCCTCCCTTTGTTTTATAAGCTATTTATTATGACCGCTATAATCGACACCGTTATAAGCATCAATATAAATTTGACGAATGTCCTCCATCAAAGGATATACCGGATTTGCTCCCGTACATTGGTCATCAAATGCTTTTTCGACAATATCATCAAGCTTTGCGTAGAAATCTTCTTCCTTAATCCCCCATTCTTTTATTGAATGTGGAATTTCAATATCATCTTTCAGCTTGCTGATTGCTTTGAGCAAGTTTTCTAACTTTTCATCATCATTTGCTCCATCTAATTGCAAATTATTTGCAATTTGACCATATCGAAGCTTTGCGCTTGGGAATTTATATTGCGGAAAAATTGCCTGTTTACGAGGGCAATCTGTCGCATTATAACGAATAACCTGATTAAACAACAAGGCATTCGCAATTCCGTGAGGAATATTGAAAGCACCTCCAAGTTTGTGGGCCATAGAGTGACACAAGCCCAAGAAAGAGTTTGCAAATGCCATACCGGCTATAGTTGCGGCATGGTGAACTTTTTCTCGAGCAACCGGATCATTCGCACCATTTTGGTATGAACGCGGCAAATAGCGGAAAATTTGTTTAATGGCCTCTAATGCCGTCGAATTTGTAAAGTTGGTTGCCATTGTAGAAACATAAGCCTCAACTGCGTGAACCAAAGCATCAAAACCCGAAGCTGCCGTCAAACCTTTAGGCATACTATCAACAAAGTTAGCATCAATAATTGCCATATTAGGTGTCAAAGCATAATCGGCAATAGCATATTTTACATGAGTTTTATCATCGGTAATAACCGCAAAAGGAGTAACTTCGGAACCTGTTCCCGATGTTGTAGGAATTGCAACCATTTGTGCCTTTTTACCTAATTCCGGAATAGAACAAATACGTTTGCGAATATCCATGAAACGCATAGAAATATCTTCGAAATTAACTTCGGGATGTTCGTACATCAACCAAATAATTTTAGCAGCATCCATCGGAGAACCACCGCCCAACGCAATAATTACATCCGGTTGATACGGACGAATCATTGCCAAAGCTTCATCAATGGTTGACAAAGTCGGGTCCGGCTTTACATCAAAAAAGATTTGATAATCAATATCCATTTCTTCCAAAACATTAGTAACATTATTTACCGCACCGGAATCAAATAAAAATCTGTCGGTAACAATAAAAGCTCTTTTTTTACCTTCTAATTCACGCAATGCGCAATCAACAGCTCCTCTCTTGAAATAGATTTTCGGCGGAACTCTAAACCACAACATATTTTCTCTCCTTTCGGCAACTGTTTTATAATTCAACAAATGTTTAACTCCGACGTTTTCACTAACGGCATTTCCTCCCCAAGAACCGCAACCTAAAGTCAACGATGGTTCAAGTTTGAAGTTAAATAAATCACCGATACCGCCTTGAGATGACGGAGAGTTAATCAATAAACGACCGGTAGGAAGTTTGGTGGCAAAATAGTTAATTCTGTCTTGAGAACGGCTGTCGGTGTAAAGAACCGATGTATGTCCGACGCCGCCTAAATTTACCAATTCTAAAGCCATATCTGTAGCTTGGTTAAAATCAGTAGCCTTATACAAAGCTAAAATAGGAGAAAGTTTTTCGTGAGCAAAAGGATTTTCACGAGCTGTTGATGTTTCTTCACTAACCAATACTTTTGCATGTGCAGGAACTTCAAAACCTGCCAATTTAGCAATGGTTGCAGCACTTTGTCCGACAATAGCAGCATTTACGGTCATATTTTCGTTCAAAATAATCTTGCTTAACTGTTCAGATTCTTTCTTATTCAAAAGATATGCACCACGATATATCAGTTCTTTTTTTACATCTTCGTATACATCATCAACAGCGACAATAGACTGCTCAGAAGCACAAATCATACCATTGTCAAAAGTTTTGGACATCAAAATATATGAAACCGCCATTTGAATATCAGCTGTTTCATCAATTACTGCCGGAGTATTGCCGGCACCGACACCTAATGCAGGTTTACCGCTAGAATAAGCAGCTTTTACCATACTCGGACCACCGGTTGCCAAAATTGTATCTACCAAAGGATGGGTTATGAGTTGGTGAGTCAAATCTAAACTCGGTTCGTCAATCCAAGCAATAATATTTTTCGGAGCACCGGCAGCAACTGCAGCATCTAAAATCAATTTTGCTGCAGCTATTGTAGATTTTTTTGCTCTCGGGTGTGGAGAAAAAATAATTGCATTACGAGTTTTTAGCGAAATTAACGACTTAAATATTGCCGTAGAGGTTGGATTTGTTGTCGGAATAATTCCGGCAATAACGCCTAAAGGCTCAGCCACAATTTTAGTACCGTTGGTCTTGTCATTTTTAATAACGCCGCAAGTTTTTGCATTTTTATACTTATTGTATATATATTCGGAAGCAAAATGATTTTTAATTATTTTATCTTCCATAACTCCCATTCCGGTATCTTCAACAGCCATACGAGCCAAAGGTATTCTGGCTTTATCGGCAGCCGCAGCAGCGGCCTTAAAGATAGCATTAACCTGTTCTTGTGAAAAAGTTGCATATTCTTTTTGTGCTCTTTTAACTTTAGCAATCAATTCTTCTAAAGCTTCCGGAGAATTTATAATTTCCCCTGAAATTTCTTCTGAATTTTTTATATTTTTTTCCATTACATACTCCAAATCAATATTATTTAATTCGGAGAAATAATAGTTTTTTTGTATTTTTTTACAACCTCGAAAACCGACTAAAACAAAAAACTTTTATTTCTGTTTGTTACAAAAAAATCCCCGATTTTTCGGGGATTTGAATTTATTTTTTGCCACCGATGAACTTCTTGCCCATCATATACGGCTGCAATTTTTCGGGAATACGAACCGAACCGTCTGCTTGTTGATGATTTTCCAAAAACGGAACCAACGCTCTCGGAGTTGCAATACCGGTATTGTTCAATGTATGAACAAATCTGACTTTACCTTCGGCATTGTCACGATAGCGTAAGTTGGTGCGACGTGCTTGCCATTCGGTAATATTTGAACAACTGTGAGTTTCTCTGTAACAATTTTGGCTCGGAACCCACGCTTCTAAATCATATTGACGATATTTTGGGGCGCCCATATCACCGGTACAAACTTCTAATACCTGATACGGCAATTCTAAATCTTGCAAAACTTCTTCTGAAATTTGCAACAATTTTTTATGCCACTTTTCACTCTCGGCAACATCATTTTTACAAATAACAAATTGTTCTGTTTTCATAAATTGGTGAACACGGGTCAAGCCGCGAGTATCTTTTCCGGCTGCTCCTGCCTCACGACGAAAACAAGGAGAAAATCCGGCATACAGAATAGGCAATTCGTTTTCAGTCAAAATTTCATCTGCACGCAAAGAGTTCAAAATCAACTCTGCTGTTCCGGATAAATAAACATCGTCTTCCGGCATATAATAAATTTCGTCCTTCGCAAACGGCAAATATCCTTGGCCGTAAAGAGGTTTTTCTTTAGAAATAGATGGCACGGTAATTACTTTGAAACCATAACCGGCAAGTTTATCCATAACCAAAAGATGAATAGCCAATTCTAAACGAGCCAATTCATCACAAATCGCATAAGTACGAGAACCGCAAACTTTTGCAATACGCTCCAACTCGCCCCAACCGTTCATTTCCATAATTTCAACATGGTCTTTCGGTTCAAAACTAAAACTCGGAATTTCGCCAACTTTACGACATACCACATTTTGACTGTCATCGACACCGACCGGCGTTTCCGGACTGGGCAAGTTTGGAACTCTCCACATAATTTCATCTAATTTAGCCTGTTCGGCAGCCAATTTTTCTTGTTCTGCTTTAAATTGTTCTCCGATAGCCTTACTTTTTGCAATAATGGACGGACGCTCTTCCGATGAAGCAGACTTTATGGAGTTACTCAAACGATTTTTTTCTTCGGCTAAAGCTTGAGAAGAAGTTTTAAGCTTATTGACCTCAAGATAAAGATTAATTAATTCATCTACATTTATAGTACAGCCTTTTTTGGCAAAACCCTCTTTTACAACTTCGGGGTTTTCTACAATATATTTAATATCTAACATTTTTTAGCGTCCTTAATTTTTTTAATTGATTTATAAACGCAGATAGAGTAACAATTTTATAGATAATTACAATCAAAAAATGATAAAAAGGCACTAAAATGTTTGAAAATAAAATTGTTTTGACCGGAGTTAAGCCAACCGGCACTCCTCATATCGGTAATTTTTTGGGAGCAATTCGCCCTGCTTTACAACTTGGACACCAAGTTTTGGATGCCGGAGGAAAGCACTATATGTTTATTGCCGATTATCACGCAATTAATGCAGAAAAAGACCCGCAAGTTCTAAATCAAAAACTTAAAGAAATTGCTTGTGTATATTTGGCATTCGGCTTAGACCCGAACAGAACGATTTTTTATCGTCAATCTGACATTTATCAAATTCCGGAAATTACAACAATTTTATACGCCTATACTCCGAAAGGATTTATGAACAAAGCTCACGCATACAAAGCTTGTTTAGATAAAAATCGTGAAGCCGGAAAACCCGATGACGACGGTATCAATATGGGGCTTTATACCTACCCTACTTTGATGGCAGCAGATATTTTGACATTTGATACCGATATTGTTCCGGTAGGAAAGGACCAAGTTCAACACGTTGAAATCGCTCGGGATATTGCCGGAATTATTAATGCTCACTACAATCAAAAACTTTTACATTTACCGGAATATTACCTTGATCAAAATGTTGCGGTTGTTCCCGGAATTGACGGTCGAAAAATGAGCAAAAGCTATGGTAATGTCATTCCTATTTTTGCCGATGACAAAGAGATAAAAAAAGCCGTATTCTCTATTAAGACAGACTCTCGCCCGATGGAAGAGCCTAAAAACCCTGAAGAAATTTTAGTTTATCAAGTTTATAAGTCCGTTGCTTCTGCCGATAAGGTAGCAGAAATGGCTTATGGATTAGAAAATGGCAAGTTAGGATATGGACATATTAAAAATATGTTGCTTGATGCCATAATTGATTTAGTGAAAGAATCTAGAGAAAAATATCAATATTATATGGAACATTTTGAAGAGGTCGAGGCAATGTTGGAAGAAGGTGCAGCAAAAGCTCGTCCGCATGCCGCCCAAACTTTGGAACGTTTACGAAACGCCGTCTTCGGAAAATAAGGTATTGCTTATTATAAATTATATGTTATATTTTGTTTGGATTGGTATGTACTAATCTTGGGCTTCGAAAACCCAAAATCAAATAAAAGGAATATACATATGAAAAAGACTATATTAATGGCAGGTATTGCCACATCATTGTTTGCATTTAATGCAAATGCTCTTGATTTTAATCCGTACGTTTCAGTAAAAGCTACTTATACCGATTTAAAAGCTGATTTAAATTATAAAAGCACTTGGTCTTTTGAAACAGAAAGTCAATCCTATGACATCGGTGATAAAGACTTAGGCGGTGCGATTGCTTTCGGTTCTGCTTTTCAAGCGCCTTATGGTAATATCAGAGCTGAATTAGAATATAATAAAAAAGCAGATACAGAAAGTTCTTATGTAGATTGGGGATATACATATAAAACAAAAATTGAAACCCAGTCTTTTATGCTCAATGCATATTATGACATTAATACTGGAACAAAATTCACCCCATATATCGGTATAGGACTCGGTTATGCACAAATTAAAGCTCAAGACCAATATTGGTCTGAATATTACGGTGACATAAAAGACACCAACTTCTCTTGGCAAATCGGTGCAGGTATTTCATACTCAATCAATGATAACTTTGTAGTTGATGCCGGATACAGATATATTGATTTTGGAGATTTATCTGAAACACAAAATTATAATGGTCCGGGATTTGATGAAACGAACGAATTTGATATAACCGCAAATGAATTTTATCTAGGTTTACGTTATCAATTCTAATCAAAAAACTCGGGAGTTTGTCAGCTCCCGAGTTTTTATTCTTATAAGAAATATTCTCTCAAATAGTTCGGTAAATCCGCAATATTGACACGATGTTGTTCCATTGTATCTCTATCTCTTACCGTTACGGATTCCGGTTGTTGTTCAATGGTTTCAAAATCAACCGTAAGACATAACGGAGTCCCTATTTCGTCATGGCGACGATATGCTTTACCGATGTTACCGGTATTTTCCAAAGCTACACGACCAATACCTAATTTGAGTAAATTCTTTTTAATTTCATGACATTTTGCCATAATCTGTTCGTTGTTCTTTTTGAGAGGAATTACGGCAACCTTAATCGGAGCCAAGTGTTTTTTAAGTTTTAACACAATACGGCTGTTACCTTCGCCTAAATCCTCTTCGGTATAAGCTTCGGTCATAACTGCTAATACCCCTCTGTCAACGCCCATAGATGGCTCAATAACAAAAGGAACAACCCATTTATTTTTGTCATCCATAATGCACAATTTTTGTGTAGATTCATTGTTCTTATGACAGCTAGAAGTCAAATTCATCTCATCTTGAGCTTTGGTATGATTTCCTAAATCATAGTCTGTACGGTTAGCAATACCTTCCAATTCTTCCATTCCGTGAGGAAATTGATATTCGATATCATAACAAGCTTTTGCATAGTGAGCTAAATCTTCTTTCGGAGTGGTATAAATGTTGATATTTTCACGTTTAAGACCTTGTTCTTCCCACCATTTAATACGCTCTTCTTTCCAAGTTTCGTGCCATTTTTCATCTTCGCCGGGTTCTACGAAATATTCCAACTCGGCTTGTTCAAATTCGCGAACACGGAAAATAAAATTACGCGGAGTAATTTCGTTACGGAAAGATTTTCCGATTTGAGCAATACCGAACGGAAGTTTGCGAGATGTTGAATCGACAACATTTTTGAATTGTGTAAAAATAGCTTGTGCTGTTTCCGGACGCAAATAACCATAAGAAGAACCGTCATCAACCGGACCTATTGCGGTTTTGAACATCAAATTAAACGGACGCGGTTCTGTCAATTCGGTAGAGCCGCAGTTTGGGCATTTTCCGTCAATGTGGTCTGCTCTAAAACGTGATTTACATTTTTTGCAGTCAACCATCGGATCAGAGAAAGTATCTTCGTGACCGGAATAGTGTAAAACCTTTTGATTGGTCAAAATAGCAGAATCAAGTCCTTCAACGTCATCACGTTCATACACCATTGAACGCCACCAAGCAGCTTTTAAATTATTTTTCAATTCCACACCAAGCGGGCCATAGTCATAAACCCCTTGTAGTCCGCCATAAATATCGGCATTTTGAAAAATAAAACCGCGGCGTTTACACAAAGATACGAGTTGATCCATAGTTTTTGCAGGCATTGTTTTAGTCCTTTATATATCTTATATTCTTAATATTGTTGATTTCTTAACTTCTTTGCTTTATAAGGTATCTATTAAAAAATATCAAGTGGAGATAATAAAAAAGATGGTAAAAAAAGTAAAAGTTGCCCTAATTTACGATTTTGACGGCACATTAAGCACAACCAATATGCAAGATTATTGCCTGATTCCAAAGTTTGGTATGGATGCTAAAAAGTTTTGGCACGAAGCAAATACTTGGTGGATAGAAAACGATGCAGACCAAATAACCAGTTCTATGTACTATTTTGTGAAAATGTCTCACGAAAAGAAAGTACCTTTAACAAAAGAAATTTTTGCCGAATGCGGAAAAGATATTGAATATTTTGCCGGAGTAGAAGATTGGTTTGCTCGCATTAATCACTATGGCGATATGCTCGATTTAGATATTGAACACTATGTTATTTCTTCCGGATACGAAGAAATTATTGACGGAACGTCAATTCGCAAACACTTTAAAGAAGTGTTCGGATGTGCTTATGCCTATGACGAAGAAGGACACCCGATTTGGCCGGCAAGAGTTGTAAACTATTCTACAAAAACTCAATATCTTTCCAAAATAAATAAAGGTCTCGGCAAACTGGAAGATAGAGCGGTTAATGAGTTTATGCCGGATAATGAACGTCCGATACCGTTTACACGTATGGTATATTTCGGAGATGGTGATACCGACATTCCGTCTATGCGTTTAGTTAAGAAAAACGGCGGATATTCAATTGCGGTATACAAACCTAAAAGCACTAAAAAATCTAAAGCAATTAAATTGTTAACAGACGGACGTGTAAATTTTGCATTACCTGCAGACTATTCGGAAGACCACGATATTGACACGGTTGTAAAAACAATTTTAGTAAAATTGGCAACTGAGCGTGATTTGCAAGAACTGCAAGAAAAAGAAGATAAGAAAAAACTTCCGAGAGAAAAATAATCCGAAAAGGTCGCAAAATAAGCGACCTTTTTGTAGTCTGACGTTAAAAAAAACATTACCCAAAGGAGTTATTTATTGATAACTCCTTTTTTGTAATTTATAATACATTATTAATAGAGTTATACACAAGATGTAAATTTATGGTTGCATTTTAAATAAAAATACATTATATGTAATTATGTAACAACAGGGGGAGAGAGATGTTCTTTAATAAATGTGATATACATGAAAACAAATTAAGTGAGCAATTAGCTGATGATAACCCATATAAGAAAAAACTAATCGCTATGGAAACTCCCAAAGAGAAAAACCCCATTTATTCAACTTTAGTGTTTTCTTTATTGGCTTATTGTTGGGTATTCTGGGGCATTTTATTTTTTAATAAAATTTATGGTTATAGTATAGCTACTGTTTCAATGCTATATGTAATTATTACTTTATTTTTTACATATAAAAAAAAGCATTTAATTCTTATGCATTGTAATTTAGCATTTTTATTTAGGTTTGTTATAGCTTGTTTTATATCTATTCTCATTGGTCTTGCTGATAAGGGAAATATATCAATGTATGATTTAATAAAAACATTTATTTTTTTGGAGATTAATTCAAAATCATATATAGCCCTGACATTTTTATTATTTTTTCTATTGGGTATCTCATATTGTTATAATAATTCGATTTCGGAAATATATAACTATTTCTGTGATTTTCAAAGGAAGAATAAACTTAATAGAACTTTAGAAAGTACAATAAATTTTGATTATTTTTTTTCAATACTTGTTGTTATCTCTATACCTTTTGCTTTGTATATAGCATTTAATGAAGATTCTGATGCTTTCAATAAAAAACTAAAACTTTTATCTTTAACCCATGTTTCATATGCTACTCCTTATGTTTATCGCACATTGTTGTGTAAAAGATACATAAGAATATTTAATAAAGCAAAAAAACAATTAACGAAAGGATAATAATATTACAACACAATTATCTCAAGAAGATAAAGATTTTTTAGATGATTTTTTTGATAAATTTAAAAATAATTTTTCAATATCTGGAGAAATGACCCTTAATAAAATAGGTGAATATAAATTCAGAGTACAACAAGTAATAAAATATATACTAGCTAAGAATTTAAAAAAACATTACAAAAAGGAGTTATTTATTGATAACTCCTTTTTTGTAATTTATAATACATTATTAATAGAGTTATACACAAGATGTAAATTTATGGTTGCATTTTAAATAAAAATACATTATATGTAATTATGTAACAACAGGAGGTAATGATGATAAAAAAACATATAATTATATGGTTAATAATCATTAGTGGTTTATTTTATATCATGTTTAAGAATTATGCAGAGGGATTTTTTCTTTATAATAAAATGACAGATGATAGTTATATAAAAAAAATTGCATTGCATGGCACACCTGAAGAATTAGACTTTTTAGTAAAAAAAATCGGAGTTGATGTTAATGCTGATTACGGCTGCGCCACTCTTTTAACTGCATCTATTAATGGTCTTATAATAAATAAAGGTGTCCCCCCTGAAAACACCATAAAAAAGATAAATTTGTTAATAGAAGCAGGAGCTGATGTCAATTTAACTACATGTAGAATATCACCGCTTACTACTGTTGTTTTACTCCCCAGAAAAATGAACGAATTTAAAATGCTACTTGCAGATGAAATAGATTACCAATTAGACGATTCTGACAATATATGTAACATTGATGGAATAAGTAAAAAGTGTAAAGAAACATCCCCAGAAGAACGGAATAGGATGAAAGAAAAAGTAATATCAGATATAGAAAAAGAAGAAAAAATATTAGAAACATATTATGCAAGAATAATTGATATTTTACTTCAAAATGGTGCTGATATTAATAAAAAAACAGGTGGAATTACTCCTTTACATATTACCGCTATGGCATATCCAAATGAGTCTTTGTTTTTATTAAAAAAATTATTAGAAAAAGGAGCAAACCCAAATATCAGAGATTACAAAGGCAGTACACCTTTGTTTGTTGCAAATTTTTCAAATAACACTGATACCATTAAACTTTTAAAGCTTTATGGTGCAGATGAAACATTACGTAATAACAAAGGATTGACATATACAGAATCGGAAAAAGGTAACTAAATATTCGTTCTTTGTAAACTGGATTTGTAAAAAATTATATTTTTTATACGAAAGGAAACACAGAAATGAATAATTTTAATACTTTAAAAACAAATTTAATAACCACATTACAAAATAGCGGCTTAACAGATACTTTCATAAATGAAATAATATCTGATGAATTTGTTAGTGGTTTATTAGAATTTGATAGAACATCGGAATATACATCCCTGACCACATTTATTCAAAATTTTTCTAATAACCAAAATTTGAATACAATACTTGAATTTGAAAAAATAATTAGGACAGTATTATCAGGAGATATATATGCTAGTAATGTATTTTTTTATATAAAGGATTATTGGAAAGAAATAATATTTCCAGATGAAAACACTAGAAATATAAAAAGTAAGATAATGCGTATAACCGCTATTATTAGTTCTACATTAACAACCATTGTAAACTCTCCGATTACAAAGGCCGTACTTGAAATAAGTGATATATTTGATTGGTGGGATATGGCAAAACGAGTAGATGAACAGCAAAAAAAATATTACGATATAGTTGATAGAATGACTGCCGAATTAGAAGGACGAACTCAAAACTTATTTGACGTAGCTCAAAGCACACGTTCACCATTGGTGTTGGACATAGATGGCGACGGAGTTGAAACCATCGGTACAAACAACGGAATATATTTTGATCACGACAATAACGGTTTTGCCGAAAACACCGGTTGGGCTGGCGCTGACGATGGTTTATTGGTACGAGATACTAATAATAATGGTTCAATAGACAACGGAACAGAATTATTCGGAAACAATACGATTTTATCATCAGGTCAAAATGCTCAAAACGGTTTTGATGCATTAGCTGATTTAGACAGCAATAAAGATGGTGTTTTCAATAGTTCAGATACAGCTTGGAATGAGGTAAAAGTTTGGAAAGACAGCAATTCCGATGCGACTGTTAATGAAGGAGAATTAATTACATTAGAAAATGCTAATATTAATGCTATCAATTTATCATATAACGAACAAGATGTTACTTCCTAATCATTACCACCAAATAACTATATGATGTTTCAATAATATCTCGTCCTCGTCTGATTAAAATATAAAAATTTATTCCCCAAATTGTTATTACAGTCTTCAAGATTTTTTATATTTGAGAAACATTATCCACAGAGTTACATAAAATGTATTTACATCCGACAAAAAATATGCTAGAAAAATCTATAATAGGGAATTGGTGCATCAATTCCCTATTTATTTTATGAAGAACGTTATTAGTTCTTTTTTTTACATCAATTTATGACTGCATTTTCGAATGCAGTCTTTTTTTTATGGAGAAAAAAATGACATTATACAAATTAAAAGAAAATTCTCAAATTGATGAATTTGGAATTGATCATTCAAAATTCTCTCTTCGAGATGAAATTGAATATAACATGATGCGAGCCAGAGAAAAGGAGAGACAACAAAGCTTAAATCCGGCTTCTAATAAATATAGTTACTATGATCGTTTTAATGCTCATAATAGAATAAACCAACAGAAAAATGTTACTTCTACCAAACCGGATTATTCACAACCGGGAGAACTGTTATTTGATGGTCAAAATCTAAGTTGGCAACAAAACGGAAAGCCGGTTAAATATTGGAAAGCTATGTCAGGACACCCTAAATTACAAGGATCACAACATACAAATGTGAAAGATGCAGGACCAATACCGGAAGGCGATTATGTTTTAAAGAAAGACAGCGGACAGGATTATGATAATATTCCTTTAATACAAAGATTGAATGCTCCAATAAAAACTGACAACTATTGGTTTGAAAAACCTAACAGTTGGGGAAAAAGTAGAGTTCCGATTCAACCTTTGCCTAACACAAATACTTATGGTCGTGACAGTATGTATGTTCATGGAGGAACAACTTTAGGTTCTGGCGGTTGCATTGATTTAACTTCCGGCAACGATAGTTTTTATAATGATTTCAAAAATTATAATACTGATTTACCATTGAAAGTAAAATATCCTAAAGGTTGGTAAAAAAATAAGAACTTGGCAAATTTTTCTTGCCAAGTTCTTTTTTATATTCTATTTTATGTAATTATAACAACAGAAAAAACAACCAGAGGTTTTATATGAACAACGTAAAAAAGATTTTTATGTTTCTTTGGAACAAAAAGACTACCATAATAAAATATGTATTTTTTGCTCTATTCATCGCTCTATTTATGGCTTTAATCAGACACAATTTTAATGTTATAGAACAAACAAAACTCGGAAATTATGTTAAAATTATAGAACCTGACGCTCCAGAATGGTACCTTCACTCAAAAGAAACTTTTATTTTTTTATGTCATATATGTATAACAATTTATCTAATATCCTTATTTGTAACTTTTTGGTGTTTGTACAAAAAATCTAAATGGGCTTATTGGTGGATTATATCTCCATTCTTAATAAAATATTTAGTCGTAAAATTTGGAAATATATTCCTAAATTTGTTTTAAATATATCATCTAAACACGTTGGAGGATTTTATATGAACAACGTAAAAAAGATTTTTATGTTTCTTTGGAACAAAAAGACAGTCATAATAAAATATGTATTTTTTACCTCATTTATTGCTCTATATTTTTATTTTATTAAATATGAATTTAATGTTATAGAACAAATAAAGCTCGGAAATTATGTTAAAATTATAGAACCTGATGCTCCGGAATGGTATCTTCACTCAAAAGAAACTTTTATTTTTTTATGTCATATATGTATAACAATTTATCTAATATCCTTATTTGTAACTTTTTGGTGTTTATATAAAAAATCTAAATGGGCTTATTGGTGGATTATATCCCCGATTATATTAGAGTTTTTAGCTGTAAAATTTGGCGGAATATTTTTTTAGTTGAATTGACATAACGAACTAAACATTTACTATCATGCCGTCGAATGCTAATTCAAATGATGTGGGAAGCTCCTGTTTTGTTTCTTCGAAATCGACACGAGCTGACAAATGAGTTAAAATAGTTTTTTGAGGTTTTATAATTGAAGTAAAATGTTTGATTTTTTCTAAATCGCCATGTCCGTTCACTTCGGGATAAAGACCATTATTACACTCAATTAATAAAACGTCTAAATCTTGCAAATGCCCCAAAGCCTGTTCGGGCAAATCTTGCCAATCAGCAACATACACAAAATCTTCACAACGAAAAGCGGAACATCTTAAACTATGGTGAGGAACTTGAAATGTTTCAAATCTAACTCCGCAACTTTCAAAAACTCCGTCATTAGGCAATATTTTCCACTGCAATCCGACACCTTCTGGTTCTTCTCCATTAAATAAATAATAAAATGTTGATTTCAATTCGTTCATTGTTTCTTGGCTTGCCCATATTTCTATCGGGTGTCCTATGTTTTTCGATGCTCTCGGCAATTCGGGAATACCGGCAATATGGTCGTAGTGTCCGTGAGTTATAAAAACAGCATTTATATCCGGTATATTATTATCATTGATTTGTTGCCTAAACTCCGGACCGGCGTCTATCAAAAAATATTTGCCCTGCGTTTCAATAAGAACAGATGCACGACTGCGAATATTTTTAGGATTAGACGGATTTGCATTTCGCCATTTATTAAATACCATAGGACAACCATAAGCCGAACCCGAACCTAAAACAGTAACTTTCATTGCTCTCTCCTTATCTGTAACAATGTAAGGATAGTTCTAAATTATGAAATTGTCCAATTAAAATATTTCGCTGTATGCAACTGCAATACCGAAAACGACATTAGAACCGGCCTTTTTGTTTTCTCGATCTTTGGCCCTAAAATATGACATATATGGTTCTACGAAAAAATCTTTTCCGGTTTTGATATTGAGCTTTGCTGTTGCAAAAACTTCATAGCGAAAATCAGAATTATTATCTCTGGAATATGATAAATAATCACGATAATATGTTTCAAATTCAAAACGATATGTATCATTAAACGGATATTTATATGTAAATCCTATTTCCCACGCGGTTTTTGTATTAGAATCTTTATATGTAAAATCAACCTCTTCTACCATCGCTAAATGAAAATCAGTAATATTTTTAGTGCCGTTAATAAGTTTTATACCTTGAAAAGAACGTGCAATTTTTTGTCTTTTTGCTCCGGAATCGCTCGTAAATTCGGTTTGATACGCTAAATTGGCATAGGGTCCCATGTCCGAATTGTTGTTAAAATGCCAAATTTTATAAGTGTAATCCGTAGCCAACAACAATTTATCCGCATTTTCCGTATGTGATTTACGTCCGGGATTGCCATGAATTTTGCTCTTTCCATATTCGGCATAAACACTATTATCCCAACGATATTTAGGTTGCTCATACTCAAAAGCAAAATCAAAAACGCCCTTCAAAACGCCCTGCGTGTTTTGGTTAATTTCGGTATTCGGCGAACCTTCATATTCTCGATAATTGCTAACTTTGGCCGTCCCGAGGTCAAAACCGACACGTTTGAAATTTATATACAGCCCCGAAGTGTCATAAGCTTGTACCATAACAGGATAAATCGACATTAATGCAACCAGTTGATATAACTTCATTTTGCCTCCTATCAGGAAATTTTTATACTATAGATGTAGTCTCAAAAATGTCTCAAACAAGAGAAAAACAAAATATTATAAAAAAAAGCTTGCATTTATTATTTTTTTATTCTAAATATATGTCTGCACACAAACTAATGGGGTGTCGCCAAGTGGTAAGGCAACGGTTTTTGGTATCGTCATTCGTTGGTTCGAATCCAGCCACCCCAGCCACAGTTCAAAAATCGTCAGAAATGGCGATTTTTTCTTTTTATATCAAGCACTTAATTTGGTTCGAATGTTCGGTATGAAATATGCCTTACACCGGATAATCTTCGAACTAATTTTATAGAGAAGATAAAAAAATCAAGGTATTAGGAATTTTCGATATCCATAACATAGGAGAAAATTTAATAAAATTATCTTTCTTCTGGAATATCCCAATCTCTCGGTTTGATTTTTCCTGTTTGATAAAATTCTGTAATTAAATTTACAAAATCCTTAAAATCAGGATTTTCTTTAGTAATACGGTCAATCATATCCCAATCAAGTTCTTTTTTCTCTATTGCAGGAATTAATATTTGACTTTCTGTTGGATTTTCACAATTTAGCTGGATTAAACCTATATTATGACCACCACATAATATACGTAGCTCATCCATCGCTTTTTCATCAATTGTTTGAGCCACAAGATAGGAAAAATTCGCCCAACTAGAATTTGAAACAGTTTGGAAAAAATATTCTCTAACATTTGATAAATTAATTTTTATTTTCACTTCAAATGACCACAGTGAAGTCTTGTTAAAAGCATGTTTACCTGCGCAAGAAATAACATCATTATCCCAACCATCTGAAAGATTTTTTAAGCCTACAATATCAGGGTGCAACCATTTATTACCGTTACTTCCTTTTGAATTTGAGGATTTTCTCTCATCAATTCTTTTAGGATATATATTTAGTTCATTGTATAGGTATTCACATAAACGAGGATAAGAATCGTGTTCTGGTTGTCCGTTTGTTCTCGAGCTTTTCTCTGCATCTTTTATTTCTTGAGCCTCTGTCTTTTCAGAATAATAATACTTTCTCGGGCGTTCTGCTGTAATTTTCACATTAGATGATAATGCCAAAATACGCCTCTTATATGCACCAATTTCAGCTACTAGTTGATTAAGTAAAGCATCTTCTGTATCTATAGGTACAACAGTAGCTTTACTTCTTTCCATCTTGGCTAAACATTCATCTTTTTTATTATTCCAAACCCATTCTGCTAATTGCCTTGCAGTAAAATACTTATCAGGATTATGTTTTAATATATCTACAACTGTTTTACTTAAATTAAGTGCCATGACAACCTACTCTCTTAAAATAAACCCAGTGGCAGAATAAAACATCAATGGTTTAAAAACAATAAATTTGATAAGATTATTAACTTATCAAAAATTACCCTATAATAGCCAAATCTATTTTTTCTAATAAAACCTATATCAAAACCAAATTCATATGTATAGAGCAAAATAAAATTACTTATCTTTAGAAGGCAACAGTTTTGTTTTATTTTCTATATCAATCATATTATTTAGTGCCATCAAAATCTTTTCTTTAGTCTGAACACTAATCTGCTCTTTTTTAGCCTTTTCCTTTAGATAATTTGGAAATTTAGAGACAAAATAAGTATTTTCTAGCCATTTTCTAAACTCTGCTAGAGATTCATTTGGATATGCCCAAGGATGTTGAGGGTTAGAAGATGACTGCGGATAATAATTAGGGTAATTATGCATATATGGAACCCTTTCACCAAATTTTGCATTTAATTTATTGTCTGTCCAATACGTTCCCCAAAATTTTCCTACACTTAAATCCGGAATTGTTTTATCATTAACAGTAAATCTATTTTTTATAAGGAAATGTGTATATTTTACCATTTCTTGAAATATGCTGAAATATCCAGAAGGTGGATTGTCATAATTGGCATCAATTCTATCTAAAAAGTATTTCCAACGATTTAATTCTCTTTCCTCTGGATTGTATCCAACTGCCTGATAAATAAATTCTCTAAAGCTATTTCTTGCAAGAAGTCTGAAGTTTTTCTTGGCTCTTTCCTTCGGTTCCTTAGTTTCAAAAGCATAATATTCCAAAATTGCCATGCAAACGATATCAGGATAAGCATATATAATTGTATTATTCTTCTTTAACTCAATAAATAATGAATTTTGCTTATATCCTTTATCATACAAGTAATTTCTGATAAATATTAAACGTTCTTTTGTGGTTGTATCGCGTTCTTCTTCCCATTCCTTAGATAGTATAGAGAGTGCTCCATTGTTTTCTAAATCACAGAAAGCGGCCAAACCTCTTTGACCAAGAAAGGCCGTTCCATCATCAAGAACCCCCATTTCAATTCCATCAATTTCTTTGTATGCATCAACTTCTGTAATTCCAGATAATGATAGTTGGGATGGGGTGATTTCAACAGCAGCGGATTTTAATGTTAACCCATTGTTTTTATTTGTTTTTATATAGATTTCATCAGATGTTTTTGCACTGGTATTTTGTGTCATTTTTTATTCTTTCAAAAAGTTCATAAAGTATATAATCTATTTAGGGATTCATTTCTTTAAACGCAAGTGTTTAACTGATTTTAAATTAACCTCGGATTCCTAGCACCCCAAAGTTAGCAGGCTCAAAAACCAAAATTTTATCTCGAGAATTGCAAGCTCACTCCAGCCAGAGCAGATAAGCCACCTTTTGAGGTGGCTTTTTTCTTTTGTTTCCAAGGCTTTCGGCGAGTTCGAATGTTTGATATGAAAAAAGCATAAAACGGGACAATCTTCGAACTTATTTTATCAAGAATCTAACACAATCAATGAGTTAAGAAGTTTGATCCTGTTTTTTATGCTATTGAAGAGAGGAGAGATTTTTTGAAGTTTAGATATTGAAGAGTCATTTTACGATTTATTAAATACATTATTATATCATAATGAAGATTTTGTAACAAAAGGATTTTTCTTTCATGAAAAAACTTCTTACTCTACTTATCTCTGTATTTAAAATGACGTTTAAGGAGAATAGCATGCAAAACGGGAATGAAAATTTATCTTTGTGGTTGAAAAAACACTTTGCTGTTGATGAAAAAATGTTTTTTAATGCTCTAAAAATGAGCCCCAGTGCTTTAGGGTACATTCATGGAGCAATTTCTGAATTATTATTAGTCAAATATTTAACACAAAAAGGCTATGAGGTAATGCGAATAAAGGAAAAACCAGCTGGTGGATTTGACGAGAAGAAAATAGGGTATAAAGGCGATTTTCTAATAAACAAAAAAGGAGATACAACTTATTGGGTTGTAGAGTGCAAAGGGTTAAAAACTAATTCTGAATTCAGAGGAGCTAAAACAGAAGATACACACCTTAAAAAACTATCTAAAGATCAAGCCTTCAATACTCTAAAGAAATTCATCGATATTGATAAACAAAAGATATATAATAAGGGTAAATCTACATACTTAACAGCAAAAGCTAAATGGGAAAAGAATAATCCTCAGAAAACTTTTCCTGACTTTAATTGGAACACAGATTTTCCTGGTCCTGATTATGTTGATTTGTCGCCATTTTTTCATTCAGTAAGTGAACTCAAAAAATTTGTATATAACTGTGACGAAAATCTACTAACAGAAACCGCTTTTAGAAATGGAACGGGATTATATAAAATATTACAAACACATAAACCAAGTAATCGTACTGATACCGCCACTGGTATTAAACAAGCTGCTCCCATATCCTCTGATTTTTCTATTCTAGCTGTTGATTTGTACCAAAGACTAGGAGAACATTTATTTGTCTTTGTCAATCCTGATATAATCTCTCATTCCCCAACTTCACCTAATCATTTATATCAGAATTACACTATTGATATTATAATTCCAGGAATAAAAGATAATTTATCTATAAGACATCCATGGTATCTTGATCTAAATGAGTGTATAGAAGAAACTCATCCTAAAACTGTAGAATATGATGAAAGTCAAATTGATTATAGAGAAGGCTAAACTGCATATAAGAGTTCATTAGCCTCTTTTCTAAGATTATAAGCTCTCTTTATTCTATTTTCTATTTCTCTCATTTTTTCATCATCAGGTATTGGAACAACAACATTGCCTAAATCTTCTTTTGATATACAAGGGATTGCTGTACCGTATTTGTATTTCAAGACTTGTTTCAGAAAATACTCACTATTAAGAAAAGATAATATAAAATATGCTGAAACTTTAATAGGCGACAATACTATAAATCCATTAGTACATATACACCCATCATACTTATCTGATACAATTGCTTTAGCATGTTTTTCTGTACCTATAGCATTTCCTGCTACGGCCACAATAACATCTCCTGTGTGCACGATATAACTCGCTCTGCTAGGTAATTCATCCCCTAATAAGCTAGTACTATTTGTGATTTCATTAATATATGGGCTAACATCTCCTATCTCTATGTATGTATACTTTTCGTCAATATTAATTTTTTCCTTTGAGTTGCGGAAAGATACTAAATCTTTTAACATGGCATATTTATTTTGTTTAATAGAATTAATTAATTGACTATAAACAGGGGAATAAAAATGTTCTGCTAATATATAATTATTTCTTTCAATTTCATTTATAGAAACAAGATAACTATTCTCATTATAATTACCTTTTTTATAAGCATCTAAAACCTGAGAATAATCTTCATCTATCGCTCCTTCTTTGGTATATACACTTTTAGAGTGTTTGGAAAAGGTATAACCTAATTTATGTATACGTGCATAAAAAATTGAATAATTTTCATTTTTTATTTTGTTCAAATAAGTACTATTTTGCTTTGTGAAAAATATTATGCTAGATTTTACACCTGTACCATATGGAATAAATGTTCCATCCGGTAGCGACACAATAGCATCTATTTTTACATTATTAACAAGAAATTCTCTAAAATACTGTAAGGATGGATTTTCAAAATCTCCATCAGGTAATACAACAGCTGCTCGTCCACCATATTTCAAGCTTTTAATGATTTGTTCAACAAATAAAATATCAGGTACTTGAGATGATAAGTATTTTTTTCCATCATATGAAAGATCATATTTACTTAGTATTTTAGGATCATCAACTTTTCCTTGTGTGCCAAAAGGAGGATTTGTGATTACAAAATCATATTTAGGTGTTACGTCTTTAGCTATACTATCTTCAGTATAATAGTTGAAATCATCAATAGAGTATTCAAACATCATTCTCATAAGGATTAATTGTATCAAATTTTTACTAATATCAGAAAAATACATGTTTTTTATATCTTCAATCGTTATTTTCTTCGTATTTGATATATAATCCAAAGCAGCAAATAAAAATCCACCTGTTCCAGAAGCAGGATCTGAGCCAAGTTCATTCTTTTTAGGGGCGATCATTTTAACTATAAAATCAACCACTGGTGCTGGTGTGAAAAATTGTCCTCTACTTTCTCTATAAGAACGATCAATAATCTTTTGCATTATATGTCCTTTTATATCTGAGGATATGTTTTTTATATTTATATCTCTCAGTTCAGATATTATAAAGATTATTGTTCTATCTTTTAAATTTATTTTTTCACTCGTTTTCACAACATTATTTAGCTTAGTTTGGAAAGATTTATATAAATTGTTAACTCGTCTTAGAATATCAGCTTCATTTGTTAGTAATAAAAACATATTACCATCATTTTCATCTAATATCTTACAATAAAATATTTTTAGAAATTCGGTTAGCGTTTCTGCATTACTTAGTCCATCATTGGCGTATATATAATTATGAATCTTTAATATTTTTTTATCTATGTTATCCATATTAATCTTTCCTTCAAATATTTTACACTTTTGAGAAGATAATATTACACAGATGTGTAAAGTTAATAAAAAATTTTTAATTATACACAATTTATATTTTTTTAATTAATTATAAAACACCCATAATGTTGGATTTTAATTTTTATAATCAAACATATATCAAAACCAAAATTGCTCATATAGAGCAGAAAAACTTTTGTTATTTAAAAATAAAAGTTACTTTAACCTCGGATTCCTAACACCCAAAAGTTAAAATTTATTTTTATACAAATCTCTTGCGCTTTATAAGTTTTTTACCTAAATAATCAGTGTAGTTAACAATAAAGGTAAGAAAATGTCTATGATTTCTGAATATGTATCTAAAATAAAAAATTTGAACAAACCTAAAAAACTTGATTGCTTTTTTGAAACAAACAAGGGACAGACCATACAATTAAATAAACTTCAATGTATTGAAAGAATTGCTCATTTTTTATTATTTTTATTTATATTAGTGATTTGCTATTACTGTTGTAATTGGCTTGGAGAAAAACTTACAGATAGCATATTTGATAAACAATATATGTATAGCATATTTTTAATACCATTATTTCTATATATTAAAGATTTCAATAATATATTCGATGCTTGTTTTGCTGAAGCTATTTATTGCGAAGAATATATAACTGTTAAAAAAGGCCTTTTTTATCGTAGCTATGATAAATTATATATAAAGGATATTAATAACATCGAACTATATAGGTCTTTAGGAGGAAAACTATGCGGGTATTGCACGCTAAATTTCTACGCTATTGGTGGATTAGTACAAATTCCTTATGTTATGGATAACATACACAATGCCAAAATAATAAAACAAATAATAAATTTTACGGAACAAAATCAAAAAATAGAACAGAATCAAATTTAATATAAAAATCCAAAATTTTATCTCGAAAACCGCAAGCTCACTCCAGCCAGAGTTCAAAAGTCGTCAGAAATGGCGACTTTTTCTTTTATTTTCAAGCACTTAAGCTAGTTCGAAGATGAATATATTTTGAAGGCTAGTTTTGCAGTATCTTTGAACTCACTTCTATATTTTTCAATAACTTATCAAATTTTAGCCTTTTTGAGCATAAAAATGAACCTATGTAAAAATTTGCAGTGGTTGGACTTGTAACATAGCTATGTGAAAGGTTGGTAGATGAATAAAAATTTATGTTGAAATAAAAAATTTAACATCATAAACTATTAGTAATTTAAAGGAGTTTTGAAATGAAAAAATTTATCATCTGTTTATCTTTTATTCTATCAGGGTGTGCTAGCATCACTTTATTCAGTGATAATGAAAATTGTATATCAACAAATGAATTTAAAATTTTACAAGCATTAGATAGAGGTGCATTGGCTTATGAATGTACTTTTAGTGAAGGGTGCTCTGTATGGAATCAAATTGTTTTTCTAGAAAAACAACTTAATATTGACTATTATGATGGCATGATTGTTAAATCACCAAATAAAAAATGTGCTGTTATTGATGGTGTTTATACATATACAACGAGAGAAGATATTAGAAAAACTGTTCCTGTAATACGTTTTGAATATAAAAATTCACCCAAAACAGAAGAAGAGTTTTATGAAAGAGCAATTGAATTTGAAGATGTTATATATGATACCTGTTTAAGTGATTATCGTGCATCTAATGTAAAAGAAGATAAAAAATTCTGTAAATGCTATGCTCAAGAAGCTAAAACAGCTTTAATAAAAGCTCATAAAGGTGAAGATGTCTATGATGAAGATAATTTCAATAAAAATTTGAAGAAGAATTGCGGTAAATTACCTAAATTTATGGAATCTTAAAACCATACTGTAGAGAAAATAATATGTTACAATTTTTACAACAAAATGCTGAATGGATATGTGCCATTGCAATCGTTATATTTACTGCCGCACAGTGCTTAATCAGTCATTCTCAATTCAAACAAGAATTACGTTTTAGAAGATTTGACCTTGCTCATCAGATGGATGAAGCTTGTATTATTTATAAATTTGACAAAGAAAGCGTTAGAAAAATTGTTGATTGGTTTAATAAAAACAAATCTCAATTTATGTATTTGTTAAATGAAAAAGACTTACACCATCTTGATATTTTTGAAGCACTTTTAGAACAATTATATAAAAATAATCCCTCTTTTGATAGTGCTATACCTATGTATCGTAAATGTCTTGTAGCTTTAGATGTTGCCCTTCTCAATGCAAATTACGGTATTCGAAAGTTGCATAAAGTTAAAAAACAGAAAGTAAATACCTATACTTGGGATGAAATAATGAAATCATAAAATCACCAAGAGTTCATCTCGAGGATTGCAAGTCGTCTCCAGCCAAGAAATTGAATAAGTCATTGATTTCTCAACGACTTTTTTTTATTTTTACCACCTCAAAATAGCACTTTTTTGGTATGTTACACAAGTGAGACACAAAGGTGTGACACAATGACATTAAAATATAACCATTTAAAACGCAGAAATCATACCTATTATTTTAGGTACAGAATACCCTCATGGGTGAGACAGTTTTTTAAAAAAGAGAATATTAGGTATTCCTTAAACACTAATGATTATAATATATGTTATTTACATTTGATTGACGTCTCTCTCATAAATTAAAGGTGTCTAATGCAATTATCTTATAAAACAAAAGCAGAGATGGCTATTCTCTCGTTCCAAAATGCTATAAAACTACACAATGATTCTTGGATATTATATAGAAACAAATCGTATTCAACAGCTTATTATATTTCTGTTGTTGCATTAGAAGAATTTGGCAAAATGCAGCTATTAAATGAGCACGCCTTTTATGGAGAAATAATTAATAATACTAATACATGTAATTATGAATTTGAAAGTAAACTTAATAATATTAATTCACATATATTTAAGCAACAAAATGCGATTGATGACTTTGTTTATTGTGGTTCAAAAGAAACAGAATTAAGATATAAGCATATTTTAGATAAAGAATATAATACAAAAAAAGAAGATTCAATTTATGTTGGAGTGAGAAAATCAAATAGAGGAAATATACGAATTTGCAATCCTCTAGACATTAATAGGAAACAATCATTAAATCAGATTTCTCTTGTTCAAGAATTATTACTTGATGCCATTATGAATGTAAAGAAAGTTGGTTATTACTATGATACTATTGAATTAACATATTATATTTGCAAGCACGGTACTGTGCTTTATCGTAAGCTTAAAAATCTAAAAATTCCTATTTCTAAAGAAATGAAACAATACATTAAAACAGTAGAAAAAGACCCAACGATGACAAAGGCTGATTATTTTTAACGTAATAAAATTAACAAAAAAGTCTCTTCTATTACTCGAGGATTGCAAGTCATCTCCAGCCACAGTTCAAAAGTCGTCATTGTTGACGACTTTTTTTGATATGTTCTTGCCATTGGAAAATGGCTGCTCCCCATAATGCCGATAGTAATGAGCCACATAAAATTCCTAATCTCACTTCTCCTTGCATATATTCCGGCAAAGACAATTTGCCCACAAACAAGGCCATTGTAAAACCTATACCGGCAATAGCTGAAACTCCATATAAGTCCGCCAATTTAACATCTTTGGGAAACGAAGCAATTCCTATTTTGATAAGCATCCATGTACTCATAAATATACCTATTTGCTTTCCAAAAAATAAACCGAATATAATCCCTAAAGTCAATGTATGAGTAAATGTTTCTAATGTTATTCCTCCTAAATATAACCCCGCAGATGCAAAAGCAAAAACCGGTAAAATAACAAAATCAACCCAAGGTTTTAATTTATGAGACAAAGCTTCTAAGGGAGAACTTTTTCTTAAATGGACTCTCATCGGATAGGCCATAGCGACAACAACACCCGATATTGTTGTATGAATACCACCGTTTAGGAAACAATACCACAAAACAACTCCTAATATAAAATAGGGAATAAAATTCGTTATTTCCATTTTATTCAAGAAATATAATGCAATACAAGTTAAACTTGCGTAGCCTAACAAATCAACGGAAACACCTTGATTATAGAATAAGGCAATAATTAAAATAGCGCCTAAATCATCAAATATTGCAATTGCCAACAGAAATATTTTTACAGCCTGCGGAACACTTTTGCCTACCAACATTAAAATACAAACAGCAAAAGCAATATCGGTTGCGGTCGGAATGGCCCAGCCATTCATATACTGAGGAGAATTATTATTTAAAATTGCATAAATGATTGCAGGACACACAATCCCTCCGAGTGCCGCTAATGCCGGAACAATGATTTGTTTTGCATCTGACAAAAATCCCTCTTTCATTTCTCTTTTTAGTTCTAAGCCAATTTGCAAAAAGAAAAACACCATCAAAACATCATTAATCCACCACTCCAGAGAGCGGGAAAATTTTATATCTGCCAAACCTAAAAACAATTGCGTTTCCCAAAAATGAGATATTGGTTCACGCCACGGGCTATTTGCTAAACAGATCGAAGCAAACATTGACAAAATCATTAAAATTCCGCTGGAAACTTCACTGCTGAAAAAATTACTGATTTTTTGTTTAATATCCATATTTCTCCCCCTGATAATGGCAAAATTAAAGCCTAAACTACTCCACGCTTATAGGTTGTTCAAGCATTTTGTTGGTTTATTCATATTCTAATTAAAACTCGCCCTTCAATATTTAAACTGTCTTTCTATAAAAAACTAACTAAAATCGAATTTTCTTATAGATGACAGAATAATGATTAAAAGTTTCAATCTTTCACCCGAAATATTTATTATAACTTCGGTTATATATATCTTGTACACATTAATAATGTGTAAAAATGTTCTCTAAGTGATTGTATCAATCAATAGTATCTCAAAGGAAACTATAGTACTTTCAGGTGCTTACTTTACATTTTGTTGCAGATATACTACCAATTATTTCATAACAACCTTAACTTCAATAAATAAAGGACATGGATTATGAAAAAATTTTTAGCGACAACCGCTTTATGTACAACTTGTATGTTTAGTATTTCTGCTTATGCTTCAGGATACCAACTTAACGAATATTCTGTTACCAATCTCGGGCGTTCTTTTGCCGGTGCCGGTATAGTTGGTGATGACTACTCTGCAATAGCTTATAACCCTGCCGGCATGACCTTAAAAAAATCCGGCACACAACTAAACTTTACCATTGCAGAGATAGCATCTGAAATGAAGGGACAAAACGCCAAACAAGGCAAAAAAACAGAAATGGATTTTGGGGTACCTCTACCTTCCGTATATGGACAATATCAAGTTAGCGACAAGTGGTTTGTCGGTGCCGGTATTTATGCTCCTTACGGATTAGCAACTAAATATAAAACAAATAGTTTTATTGCCGACAAAGCCAAAGAGTCTATTTTAGAAGTAATTGATTATAATGTTTCAGCTGCATATAAATTAAATTCTAAATGGTCTTTTGGTGCCAGCTTTATAGCACGTTATATCTACGGCAAAATGACTAACAATATTAATGGGGCATCTTTCGGTGCCGGTGATACCAATATTGGCCGTAGCAAATTTGAACTTGACGGTTGGACATATACCGGAACTTTTGGCATAATGTACGAACATAATGAAAATACTCGTTTCGGATTGTCTTATAAACCAAAATCAGTACAAAGAGTAAAAGGCGACCATACCGTATCGTTAGCATATCCCTATAATATGCATCCGGTATTAGGTAAATATGCAGGTGTTTATACCGATGGAAAAGCATCTCCCGACTTGCCGGAAACGGTTTTATTATCAGCTTATCATAAACCGTTTGAAAAGGTTGCGTTTACCGGAGCTGTTCGCTTCACTCGTTGGGGAGATTCATTTGAAGAATTTGATATGACTTCAAGCTTCACCAAAGGATTAGGATTGAAACCCGTTGATTATTCTTGGAAAGACACTTGGACAATCTCTCTCGGAACAGACTATTACGTTAACGATAATTGGACTTTGCGATTGGGAACAGCTTGGGATCAATCACCAACTCCGGATAATCAACATCGCACTCATAGAATACCAGATTCTGACAGAATATGGGCTTCCGTAGGTCTCAGCTATCATTATAAAAATATGCAACTCGATTTAGGATATGCTCATTTATTCATGAAAGAATCTTATATCAGAGATAGCGTAAATAAAGACCATGACACTCAATATAAAGCACATAGCAATATGTTTGGATTAGGTTTTCAATATAATTTCTAAACCTTTTCATATTCGGCAAAACTCCGCATTTTGTTTGGTAAAATGCGGAGTTTTGTTTTAATAAATTTTTATTGTGGCTCTTTAGTATTAAAATATGTTCCGCAATTTGAATATGTACCTGCATAACTCAAAATATAATTAAAAGGACAATCCACAGATACAAAATACTCTGCATCATCGTCAATAACTTTACAGACTTCTTTCAAACTAACTCGTTTATTATCCTCTTTCGTCAATTTTACTTCATCCGGTTCAATGTTTTGTTCTTTTGCAATGTCTATAACAATTAATTGCTCTCTTAATGCTTCAAAAAAACTCGACACTCCGCTGAATCTCTCTTCTTTAGTGCCCCAATCTCTTCCATTATAAAACTCATTTATATTATTATAATTTTCCGTTAAATTTCCCAATTCAAAATTTTTCTTTAACAGTGCCATTTGATCATTTTCTGCTATTTCTATTTCTTTTTTGAATTTTTCTCTTACCTTGTTCGGATAATTAATCATTTCATATCCTTGCGCCATACAAAATTCCGGATAAGCATACGTATGCCGATATATCTCTCCTACGGCAAGTCCCAAATGAAAAGCCGGTCGATTAGTATCAGGCATGTATTTGTCTTTTAATTCAAACATACCAAAAATTCCGATAATGGTTATGATTGTAAAAACAATAGGAAAACGAGTTAAAAAACTTCTCTTTTGTTCGTCAATATTTTGTTTTGAAGGACGTATGACAAGAAGCAAATTAGCTAATATGGCAATAGTAATAACTGCATATATGCCCCATTTGATTGTAGGGAAAAAAGATACATCTATATCATAAGTCAAGGCACCGGTGTAAAGCAATGCAATATTTGTTAAAATATATCCTGTCCCCGAACTTCTAAACGATCTTGCACGTTTTTGCACCAAAGCAGTCAAACAATATATTAACAGGAAAAATACTATAATATATGATATGAAACCCAATATACATAATCTTGTCATCATCAAAAGTAAAAAAACAGCTATTATGTACGGTGTACGAGCAATTACACCTTTATAAGAAAAAAAGAGTTTAAAAATATTACCCGAAAACAAATATTGATTTATTTTTTTTAAAAACTGATTTATCTGCATGGCTTTCTCCTTACCATCACATTATAATAATGACCTTTAATTTTCAACATTAAATTTTATATCAATTACTGACATATATTCTAGTCCCCATCAGATATATTAAAAAATTTAACATTCCTCTCTTGTATGCCACAAAAAAACACCGCCGATTAGCGGTGTAATTTTTAGCGTCAAACACTCGACATCGTAACCTCTAGACTTCGGTATTATTCTCACCATCAAAACCGGGATTGATTCCGATATTGATAATGACGTCGACATACTCCTGTCTGAGTTTTACCGTTTTGACAAAATCAAAGGTTTTCTCACCTTGATGTGCCCTAAGGGTAATAGTCGCTTCCGTGCAAAAATATAGTTTGTCACCATCCTCTTCATCTCCTAATTCTTTGGTTTGATAATCAATCAATTCAAAAGATGGGTTATAGTGCTTGCACTCTGAAGAATAAACTCGTGGAAGCACAACGACAAAATAATAACGCACGACATACGTGTCGAAAAATAAAGCCACTTTGTAGGTTTCTCGAACAAAGTTGATACCGTTTTCCGTGTAATAATTTGCAGATAGCGGTACGACACTCATTTCAAGATAATCACCTACACAATAGGCATCTACGATATTGCTTTCCTCACTAGCCTCATCAATGTAGATGTACGGAGCTAATGTAGAAAGTTTTGAGCCGTGAGATCCGACACAGTAAACCGAATAATGTGTATCCGTTGCAGGAGCACATATCATTTCGGTGTCCGGAGAAACATTAAGTATCTCATCATCGGACAAAACGCAAGAAGTTGTAATAACGCCTAGCGCCAAACAAACTAAAATTTTGAAAAACGCCTTTTTCATAATAGTATAGTGTTATTAGAATAATTTTTTAAGCATTTTAATGTTAACATTTTTTGTCCATAAAGTCAATGCTATAATCATTATTGATAAAACATGATATTTTAATATACTACACCCTGTCGAGTTTTATCATAAAGGCAATAACTATTTGAAAATATTGTTTTTATCTTATAAAGTTTGTAAATGTTGGGGGTTCATTTTCGGGTTCTTTAATGCCGGCTTTGGTTGCAGCTTCTTTGCATTTTAAGTGATAAGCCATATTGCGAGCCAATATTCTCATATTTTGCATACCTTCCTCATCTTGCAAAACTTCCTGAGGATTTGAACCGTGCACCATATTCCAATAACGTCCGGAAATTACCGGCATTTGAGTAATTTGAAAATATTTGTTAAGTTGGTCAAGAGTTGCTGTTGTTCCGGCACGACGGGCACTGACAATAGCTGTGGCTGGTTTTAAGCGAAAAACATCGCCATTTCCGCCCATAGAAGCAGAAAAGAATGCTCTGTCCATAAATGGCACTAAACAACCGCTTGCTGAAGCATAATGCACTGGCGAACCAATCACAAATCCGTCAAAATCTTTGGCTTTTGCGACAAAATCGTTTACTTTGTCATTGATTATACATTTGCCTAATTGCCTACAAGCTCGGCAAGCATGACAAGGAGCAATAGCATCTGTTCCGATATAATAGATTTCCGAACCGATACCTTCTTTTTCTAGTTCGGTGGCAATTTCTTTCAATGCTGTATAAGTGCAACCTTTTTCATTTGGCGAACCATTAATCAATAATACCTTCATTTTTTATCTCCTTTTTTTAGTTCCCAAGAACATGGTTATACAATATTTGAAACCGTTTATAATTACTTTACGTTCTCTTACGCGCAAAGAACTCCACCAGTTCAAACATCTGCGGAAAAATCCTTCTTTCTTTTTCTCTTTTACGGATTTATTTTCCTTACTGTTTTCTTCTTCTGTTTTTAGCGGCAATGGTTTTATTTCACATTTATACGGTTCTAAAATTTTAGCAATTTCTGCATCTGTCACATAGGCTCCGTGTATTCTTTTTAATTCGCCGTTTTGAGGCAAAAACAAAGCATCGCCTCTACCTAATAAATCTTCGGCTCCGGCCATATCCAATATAGTTCTCGAATCTGCCTGAGATGCAACTTTATAGGATAAACGTGTCGGAAAGTTTGCTTTTAACACACCTGTAACCACATCAACAGACGGACGCTGAGTTGCAAGCATTAAATGTATTCCTGCTGCTCTGGCTTTTTGAGCTAATCTTTGTACGGAATCTTCAACTTTTTTATCTGCTGCCATCAAATCTGCAAACTCGTCAATAACACAAACTATATATGGCAAAGCTCCACAACGTTCATGGTATTCTTCAATATTTCTTACCAACTCTTTCTCAAACATTGCATAACGTTTTTCCATTTCATCAACCAAATAGCATAATGTTGCCGAAGCCAATGCATTATCGGTTACAACCGGAGCAAGAAGATATCGTTGATTGTTATATATAGAAAATTCTATACGTTTCGGGTCTATTAAAACAAATTTTATGTCATTAGGCTTTTTGTTAGCAATCAGCGAAAGCATAAACGTATTTAAACCTACCGATTTCCCTGAACCTGTTGTGCCGGCAATTAACAAATGGGGCATTTTTGCCAAATCGGCATAAACAGGTTTTCCGGCAATATCAACTCCCAAACAAATAGGCAACTTCCCTTTTACATTTTTAAATTCTTCACTTTCTATAATATCAGGAAAGCTGACTGTTTGCATTTCATCAGCAGGAAATTCAAATCCTAATTTCGACGTTCCGGCAATGGGTTCAACACGTAAAGATGTTTCTCCCATTTCTCGTGCTATATCTTCAAGTGATGTCGTTATAGTTTTTATTTTCGTTCCCGCTTCCGGTAGAAATTCTATTTGTTTTACCATCGGACCGACATTAATTCCGGTAACTTCGCCTTTTACTCCGTAATGAGCAAGTATTTCAGTCAAGTTCTGCATTTTATCCTCTATAGTTTGGAAAGTTTTTGAGCTATTTGTTTGGCCATTTCATTTATTAAATTGCTTTGTGCATTAACAATGCTGTCATAAGTATCTCCGGCCGGTGCATCTAATGTGCTTCTGCCTCGAGCAACATTTTTACCGTTACGATAAATTGTCCACCAAGCATCAAGAGTTACTTTATCGTTTAATTCTGCATCAAACTTGTTTATTTCAACATTAATCGTAAAATTGAACTGTTCCATTGTATAGCTTTGAGGTTTTACAACAGACTTTGGCATAAACGACGATAAATCATCGGCTAAGATACGAGTGACAGAAGAAGTAAGCGGTTCCGCCCAACGATGAAATTCGGACACACTTAATTCGCTACTATTTTTCTTAATCAAAACAATTTGAGGTCTGTCAATATATTGAGGGACATCAACTTCTTCAATCCCTACACTTATTGAACGATTGCTTATTGCAATATCATTTTTTTGTGCTTGTAATTGGTAAAAATGCGAATTTGGGCTCATTGCACAAGCACTCAACAACAAAGTAAATACAACTACATATTTTTTCATCTAATATCCTCCTTTTCCTCGCAATAATGCTTCGGGATGTCTTTCGATATAATCAGCAAAATTACCTAATGATTTTGCTGCATTTGATATATTTTGCATAGCCTTGTTAAAGTTATTGATAGTTTGAGGAACTCCTTTTGCTCCATCAGGTATTGTAGAAAACTCCTTCATTAATCCGTTCATCTGCGGAATAATTTCATCGTTTAAGCTATCAAAAAATTTGCCGATTTTCTTGAATGTTTCGCGTAAAGGAAGCTCCTGTATTCCTCGAGATAATTCAGCTAATTGTGAAAGAACCGTCGGTATTTCCGGAATTTTACTTTCCGGTCGAGAACGATAAACGGCTTCTGCTCCTTTTACAAATTCAAGTTCAATCATCAACTGTCCGGTTAAATAATTTTGGGTAGCTAAACGAGCCCGCAAACCGTTTTCAACCAATTCTTTTAAAATTTGGCGTGTTCCTTCTCTCGGTTGGTGCGAGCTTAATTTATTTTCTCTAAAAGTAACATAAACAGGAATACTGAAATTTAGATTATTTAAATCAGCTACGATATCAATTTTTGATACTTTTCCGATAGCAACTCCTTTGAAAACAACGGGAGAACCAACATCCAGCCCTTTTATTGACTCTGAAAAATACATTACTACCATACGATTTGAACCTTGTAAGATTTTATCGGAAATAAACATTCCGATAATAGCGAAAAACAATGCTATTCCGCATATTATAAATAGTCCTATCATTTTATTATTAGGTTTTTTACGCATTTTTTCCCTCTCCTCGGGTTAAGAATTGTAATACTTTTTTATTAGGCGGATTTTTTAATAGCTCGTTAGGATTTCCTTTAGCCAAAATAGATTTTGTTTCTCCATCAAGAAAAATTGAATTATTACCGACCGCAAATATGGAACTCAATTCGTGGGTTACAATAACTATTGTTGTTCCAAGTGTTTGGTTTATATCAATGATCAAATCATCTAAAAGTTTAGAACTGACCGGATCAAGACCGGCAGATGGTTCATCAAAATATACTATTTCCGGATCAAGTGCTAAAGCTCTGGCCAAACCGGCTCTTTTTTTCATACCTCCGCTTATCTCTGACGGGTAATAGTCTTCAAAACCGGCCAGTCCGACTAAGGCAAGTTTTAATGAAGCCAGTTCTTTTATTTGTGAAGTTGAATATTCAGTATACAATTGCATCGGCAGAGCAATATTTTCGGCTAAAGTCATCGAACTGAACAAAGCACCGCTTTGATATAAAATTCCGTTTCCCTGCATTATTTTATTTTTTGTTTTTGCTGATGCCGATGTAAAATCAACTCCATCTGCAAAAACTTTTCCGCTCAATGGTTTTACAAGTCCTGTAAGCACTCTTAACATACTGCTTTTACCACAACCGGACCCTCCCATTATGATAAATATGTCATGTTTATTAATTTGAAAATTTGCATCTTTTAATAAAATGAAATCTCCATAACCGATAGTTAAATCCTTGGCCACTATTTTCGCTTGTGATTCTGTCATATCCCTATTACCTCACAAACTACGGTTATAATTCCGGTCATAACAATCATCCATACAATAGCAGCAACGACGGCCTTAGTTGTTGCCAATCCTACACTATCCGCATTTCTGCCACAGTGAACACCATAATAACATCCGCAAATTGCCGTTACAATTCCAAAAACAAGACCGTGGAATATACCCACTAAAAAATTATCCAAACTTATTGCTGAAATAGACATATCCCAATATTTTTGCATCGGAATACCAAGCATTGTCACTCCAACAAAACCACCGCCGAGCATTCCCATAAAATCTGCCCACATCGTGAGGATAGGCATAGTAACGGTTAAAGCCACCATTCTGGGCAATACCAAAAAATCAACCGGATTTATTCCCATGGTTTTGAGGGCATCAACTTCTTCATTTACTTGCATTGTTCCTATCGTTGCAGCATAAGAAGCACCGGTACGGCCGGCCATGATTATTCCGGTCATAATCGCTCCCATAATTCTGGTCATACCTATTGTAACCAAACTTGCCACATATATTTGAGCCCCAAAAGTTTTTAACTGAACAGCACCGACAAACGCCAAAATCAGCCCTACCATAAAGCTGATTAAGGTCACTATCGGTATTGCCTTATATCCGCAATCTTCCAAAGCAAATGATAAATCTATACCCCGCATAACCGATTTGCCGGAAAGTAATCTTTTGAGTGCTTGCCATGATTGTTTTAAGAAATCTGTTCCTTTGTTAAAACCGGTATAAACATTTATTCCCCAGTCTCCTATACATTCCAAAAAAGATTTTTTATTTTCGATAATTTGAGCAGGCTTTCTATCTACGGATAAAGCCAGATTTAATAATCTATCCAGCCCGTTAGGAAAATTTATCTTATCTAATTTTATTTTTCTTTTTAATGTAATCTTAGCCAATTCAAATATTATCGCAACTAATGAGGAATCCCATTGTTGCAATTGTGTGGCATCAATAACTATCTTTGTTATTTTATCATTTTTGGCTGCATCATATAACTTTTGTTTCTTTTCATCATCATCATAAAGCAATATGTCGCCATTGATTGATAAAATTAAGCTATTATTCTCTATGTTAAATGTTATTTTTTTCATAATATAAATGTATTATCTCTACTGATAATCGTCAACCACAAAAAATCCCGAAAATTAAATTTTCGGGATTAATAAATTGGTAGAAGAGAGATAATTAACAGTAGCTTTCTGTTAACAAGTCGTACCTACGCATGTTGTACAAAAAACAATCACACATTTTCAAACAAATGCCTGTGTTGTTTTTTACTTCATCGGATAATCTCGCTTGATTTTTTATTGCCATCAGCGAAATTTGAGAGTTGTATGCTCTAAAAGATATTATGCTCCAATTTGTTGAAGGATAATGTTTGAGCAACAAGATAAACCAACAAGCAACAGTTCCGTAAGTTTTGCCGGGACGAAGTTTATCCAGACTTTTTCGGATTTTGCTTTGGTCTTCATCGGATAGAGCACGGTCAGCCACAATATCCGCAAACCATTTGCGTATCATGGGAACCTCTTCAGCTTTGATTGCTTCATCCAAACAGCTTTCTCCAAGAAACGTCTCTTTATTGTCTTTGAACAAAAAACTTGAGCTGGCGCAAGCAATCATCAGTACCATAAACACGGTAAACAGTACCGCAATGAACACATTTACAAACATAACAGAATAGTATTTAGGGTAAATAATTTACAATTACCGCAATAATACATTCTGTTCTTTTTGTTGTCAATTTTATATCTTCATCGTTTGCAATTTTTTTACGATTGCAATATCCGCCGGAGGAAATTCAAAATTTGACATTTCTGATGGAGATACCCATTTAGCATCATCATGAACATTTAATGTCAATTCTGCATTTTCAGAAATATGAACAAAGAAAACTTTCAGCCTAAAATCACAATTAGGACCATTATAAACCGCTTCCATTATAAATTGCCCTACTTCAGACTCTATATCAAGTTCCTCTTTCAACTCTCTTTTTAAGCATTGTTCAATTGTTTCCCCTACTTCCTGCTTTCCTCCAGGAAATTCCCATAATCCGGCTAAAGGCTTACCTTGGGGACGCTGAGCAATTAAAACTTTTCCGTTACGAACAATTATGCCGGTTCCGACTTCTTTCATTTTTTATCCTAATTTTTGCAATGCTTGTTCTATACGATTAAGAGTTTCATCTTTGCCCAAAATTGCGGCAATCTCCGTTGCTCCCCCGGAAGTTGTTTCTTTTCCGCTTAAAGCTATACGCAAAGGATATAAAACTTGCCCGTTTTTAAGTTCATTGGCAACTGCCAAGTTTTTCAGCTGTTCAAATAATACTTCATTTTTCCAGTCATCAACTGTTTTTAATATATCAAGCGACAAGACCAATGTTTTTTTAGCAACTTCCGTATCTGTTTTCATTTTTTTGTTTACATAAAGATCCAGATTGTATTCCGGCAAATTTTCAAAGAAATCTGTTTGAGAAATAATGTCTTTTAATGTTTCAATTCGAGGTTGTAAAACACTGCTCAACAATTGTAAATTCAATCTGCGTGTCAAATGTTGTTCATAATAAGGCATTGCCAATTCATGAAATTTTTCTGCAGACAATTCTCTGATGTAGCAACCGTTCATCCAAGTAAGTTTTACAATATCAAATATTGCCGGAGATTTATTCAGACGCTCAACCGTAAAACATTGTTTCAACTCTTCCAAAGAGAAAATTTCTTTATCAGTTCCAGGATTCCATCCGAGTAATGCGATATAGTTCAAAATTGCTTCGGGTAAATATCCTTTGGCTACCAAATCTTGGAAAGAAGCATCACCATTTCTTTTGCTTAACTTGTGCTGAGCATCTTTCATAACTTGAGGGACATGAACATATACCGGAGGTGTCCAGCCGAATGTTTCATATATAAGATTATATTTAGGAGTAGATGAAATATATTCATTTCCTCTGACAACATGACTTATTTCCATCAAATGATCATCAACCACATTAGCAAAATTATAGGTAGGCAAACCATCTGTTTTTAACAAAACACCTTCATCCAATTCATCATAATCAATTTCGATATCTCCATACACTTCATCATGAAAATGAGAAATACCTTTTTTATTAATTGTTTGACGAATTGTATAAGGTTCTCCGGCTGCAACTCTGGCTTTCGCTTCTTCTAACGAAATATTTTTACACGGGTCCTTAAATTTTGTCGGCACTTTATCATCTTCTTCGCTTTCTTCTTCTCTTGCACCGCAGAAACAATAATGTGCTCCGCCGAGTTCTACTAATTTTTCGGCATATTCTTTATATATTGATTTGCGTTCTGATTGAACATAGGGGCCATAGTTTCCGCCAATATCAGGACCTTCATCCCAATTCATATTAACGGTTTTGAGGGTATTATATATAATGTCGGTAGAACCTTCTACATAACGTTTTTGATCTGTATCTTCAATACGAAGCAAAAAATCACCACCGCAAGACTTTGCTATAAGATATTCATATAGTGCCGTACGCAAATTTCCAATGTGCATATATCCGGTCGGTGATGGTGCAAAACGAGTTCTTACTTTCATTTTTTTATCCTCTTTTTTATGATTTCATTAAAACTTTTGCCGCAGCTCTTGCCTCATCGGTTATTTGTTCACCGGCAAGCATACGAGCAATTTCTTCTTCTTTCTCTTTTTGAGATAACTGATATACATTAGTAGTAGTTATATTATTTTGAGTTTTCTTTTCAACTTTAAAATGATTTTTACCGCAAGCGGCTACTTGTGGAGAGTGGGTAACTAACAGAATTTGAACTTTTTTTGACAGACATGCTAATCTTTCCCCTACGGCTTGAGCTGTAGCTCCTCCTACTCCCGAATCGACCTCATCAAAAATCATCGTCATATTGTCGTCCGAATTAACTAAATTTACTTTAAGAGCCAACATAAATCTGGCCAATTCACCTCCGGACGCAATTTTATTTAACGGACCTTGCGGAGAATTAGGGTTAGTAGATACGGAAAATCGAACATCGTCAATACCTTTTATATTCCAATTATTCTCTTCCAATTCTTCAATTTGAGTAACAAATTTTGCTTTTTCCATTTTTAGCGGAGCAAGTTCATTCATTACTTTTTTATCCAACTGTACAGCCGTATCTCTTCGGCATTTACTCAACTCTTTTGACTTTTCCAGATATAAGCGGCGTAATTGCTCTTCTTTTTTTATTATGTCAAACAATCCTTCTTCACCCAATTCAATTGATGCAATCTGTTTTTTCATTTCCTCAAGTTTTTGAGGCAACTCATCAATTAAAACCTGATGTTTGCGAGCAGCTCCTCGTAATGCGTATAACCGTTGTTCGATACTATCCGCTTCATTTTGATTATAATTAAGTGAAGAACTGATATCTTCTATTTGTCGTATTGCTTCTTCGGCATTGATAAGAGTTTGCTCTAAAGTATCAACAATGTCCTGATATTTACCGTCAACAATGGAATTTGCTCTGTCTATTGCAGATTGAGCATGTCTTATTGCCGAAATTATATCAGTTTCTTGCGTAATGCTTCCATAGGCATAATTGAGACTTTCGACCAATTTTTCAGAATTAATAATTTCTGTTCTTCTTTTACTTAATTCTTCTTCTTCCCCCTCATACGGATTAAGCTTTTGTAGCTCATCAATCCAATGACGAAGATTATCTTCTTCTGTTTTACTGTTTTGAAGTTGATTTTCTGCAGATTTGCGTTCTTTCACCGTTTGTTTATATTGTGTAAACGCTTCCGCAACTTCATTGAGCAAATTTGAATATTTTCCATAATTGTCAAGTATGAATAAATGATTAGATTGATTTAACAATCCGTGATTATCAAACTGCCCATGAACTTCCACCAACTCATTTCCTATTTCTTTTAACAATTTTAAGGAAACAGGCTGGTCATTGATAAAAATTTTACTTTTTCCATCAATCGTTAAACTGCGTTTGATAACGATTGCTTCTTCAATATCTATATCATTATCATTCATTATAGAATATAACTTACTATCTTGGTGAGGTAGTGAGAATATTGCAGAAACGGAAAGTTTTTCTTCTCCCTGCCTAATTAGGGAGGTATCAGCTCTCTGTCCTAAAACCAACCCTAAAGAATCCAAAAGAATTGATTTTCCGGCTCCGGTTTCTCCGCTTAATATCGTCAAACCATTCGCAAACTCTAAATCAAGTTTGTCAATCAATACAACGTTGCGAATAGACAAGCTCTCAAGCATTTATTCTTAGCCTTTTATAATTTTAGAAGCTTTTCTTGTCCATTTACTTTTAGGATGATTGTATTTCAACACCTGATATGCTGCCGTAGCTTCTTGAGGTAATCCTAAAATCGTATAAATTTCAATTTGTCGATAAAGAGCTTCTTCAATATAATTGGTTGTTTGATATTTTGTAACAACATTTGAAAAACGATTAAGGGCTGACAAATAATTGTGATGTTTCAAATAGTAGCGCCCTACTTCCATTTCCTGACCGGCCAGATTATCTGTTGCAAAAATAATTTTTTGCTTAACATCTTCAGCATATTTTGTCGTTGGGAAACGCATAGTTAACTGATTCATTGCATCAAGAGCATTTGTTGTTTCCCCTTGGTCTCTGTTTACATCAGAAATTTGGTCAAAATAGCTGATTGCTTTCAAATAGTATGCATAGGCAATATTTTCATTACCGGGATGAAAACGGATAAAGCGATCAAGTGCCATTATTGCTTCATCATAATTTTCATTTTTATAATAAGCATAAGCGCTCATTAATTTTGACTCCGTTGCCCAACGAGAATAAGGATATTCCAGCTCTACTTGTTCAAAGGTTTCTGCCGCTTTTTTATATTTTGTTTTCGCCAACAAATCGTGTCCGCGATTATAAAGTTGTTCAACGGACAAATGTTCATCTTCGTTTGAGGTTGAAGCACAACCGTTTAACAAAGCAACTGATAAAAAAGCCAATAAAAACAATTTAATTTTCAACATTTTTATACCAACTCATAATTTGATTCATCACTAAACAATACTTTTAATACTTCGTTATTATGAAAATGTCCAGTTTTCGATGCCGTTAATTCGCCGATAATACTATATCCGGAAGTATACATATCTCCGATTGCATCTAAAACCTTATGATTTACACATTCATTCGGATGTTTCATTCCTCCGCTATTTAATACGGTATCACCATCTAATACCAAGGCATTTCCTAAATTTCCTCCTTTTATCAAGCCTATTGACTTTAAGTAATCAACTTGACTTTTTTCACAAAAAGTACGGCATGGAGCTATCTCTAAGGCATAAATATTTTCTTCAATTCTACCATGAAATTCTTGATGCCCGACAATCGGTGAAGGAAACTCGATTTCAAAATTTATTCTCAAGCCGTGAGAAGAAGGAGCTAAAGATATAGTATTACCTTTATCATCAGTGTAACTAACCTCTTTCAGAACTTTAAGGAACTTCTTTTTAACACGCTGTTCTCTCAACGGAACTTCTTTTAACCTGTTATATATCTCCTCCGCGCTTCCGTCCATAATCGGCAATTCGGGATTTGAAACTTCAATAATCGCATTATCAACACCCATGATGTAAAGGACACTCATTAAATGTTCTATCGTGCTAACTATATTTTTGTTTTTATCACCTAAACATGTGCAATTACGAGTATCAACTACATTTGAATATAATGCCGGAATTTTGGGTTTATCAGGCAAATCCGAACGAACAAAAACTATTCCACTATCGGGCTCTGCCGGATAAAACGTCATTTTAGATTCCAATCCCGAGTGCAGACCGACACCTTTAATTTCTGCTGAAATGGCAAATGTAGTTTGAAACATTATTAAACTCCCGTTTGTCAAAGATAAATAAAATTAGGCAGCCTATAAGCCGGGTTCTGTATTTCTAACCATTCTTGCGAAAAGTTTGAAATGATAGCTATTCATCTTGGCATCACATCGCTGTAATGCTCAACGCGACCTACCTCTGGAGCGGATTGGAAACTATCCTTAACCATAACGGCTCTCCTAATTTGGTCTTGCTTCAAACAGGGTTTACCTTGCCAGAAACATTGCTGTTTCTGCGGTGAGCTCTTACCTCGCCTTTTCAACCTTACCAAAACTTGCTTGGCGGTAACTTTCTGTGGCACTTTCCCTTGGATTTCTCCAGCCAGACATTATCTGGTGCTTTGTTTCCATGAAGCCCGGACTTTCCTCATTAACAGATTTTACATTCTGCAATGCAGCTATCCGGCTGCCTGTGTATAAAATTAATATATTCCCCATTAAAAGCAAGATATTTTTTATTTTTTTTAATTATATCCAAAATTTTATCGAACCATTAATTTTCAACGATTACAAAGCACAAAAAAAACAACAAACTACGAACAAAACACGAACACCACATAAAATACTAAAATTTCCCATTGATTCCCAAAAAATCCCATGATATACCATGCAAAGAAGGGTAATATTTTAAAAGGGTAAAAAAGTGAGAAAAACTTTTCTCTTTATGGACACAATAATAAACAAAGTGGACACCAAAGGTCGTGTTTCACTCCCTTCAGACTATCGAGCAATAGTTAAAGAATTATCAACGGAAATTGTTTGTTATCGTAGTCTTAATTCCCCTTGTATTGAAGGATGTGCCGAAGAATTGTTAGAAAAAATCGCTTCGGACATGGAAACATCTCTCGACTTCTTTTCTCAAACACAAGACGAATTAACGAACCTCATTTTCGGAGATGCCCGTCGTTTCAGTTTTGACAGTACCGGACGAATCTTACTAACAGAAAAACTTTTAAAACATGCCCAAATTACCGATACTGCCGTATTTGTTGGCAAAGGCCGCAAATTTCAAATTTGGAACCCTGAAAATTGGGAAAAAGAAGAAGCTCGCATAAGAGCTGAAATTTTCAAAAATCGTCCCTCCCTCGGCAATAAAGGAGGAATGTGATCAATGGCAAAACATATACCTGTTATGTTAGATGAAGTTTTACAAGCCTTAAATCCGACCGACGGAAAGGTATATGTTGATGCAACGTTTGGTAATGGCGGATATACGGAAGCAATATTAAAAAGTGCCAATTGCAAGGTTATATCCATTGACAGAGATCCTAATGTTGTCAACAGAGCAAAAGAATTGAAGAACGTCTATGGTGACAGATTTGATTTCAGATCCGGTTGCTTTGGCAATGTTGCTGATTTAGTAGAAGAAAAAATTGACGGCATCGTATTTGATATCGGTGTTTCTTCTATGCAGTTAGATGAAGCTGAAAGAGGATTTTCTTATTCTAAAGATGCTGCTCTTGATATGAGAATGTCATGCGAAGGAATTAGTGCGTACGATATTGTAAATAACACAGCTGAAAAAGAATTGGCTGATATAATTTATCAATATGGAGAAGAGCGAAAATCTCGTCAGATTGCAGCCAAAATATGTGTCGAACGCCAAAAAGCACCAATTAAAACAACAAAAGAATTGGCAGAAGTAATCTATCAGGTAATTTATAAAAAGCCCGGACAACCGGATCCGGCGACCAGAACATTTCAAGCATTAAGAATTGCAGTTAACGATGAACTCGGAGAATTGGAAAGAGGTCTTTCTCAAGGACTTTCTATTTTGAAATCCGGCGGTAAAATTGTCGTTGTTACTTTTCATTCGCTTGAGGACAGAATTGTAAAAAACTTTTTTAACAAAAAAGCAGGTAAACAGGCAAATGTTTCTCGTTATATGCCTGCTGTTAATGTATCTGTTAAAGCAGAACTTGAGAATTGTTCAAAGGCAATTTTGCCGTCTAAAGAAGAAGTAGAAAACAATTCCAGAGCTCATTCTGCTAAAATGCGATACGCAACCAAAACTACGGAGGCCTAAAATGAATAATATAAAATCAGCAGGTTTGTGTGTAAATGTAATATTGGTTATATTTGTTGCATTTGCAATGTTTGGTAATTTTATTATCAAAAACAGCGTAGAAAGTTTGGAAAAAGAGTTAAAAAGTATTAATGAAAGCATTAATAACGATGTGAAATCCATTCATATTCTTAAGGCGGAATGGAGTCATTTAAATAGTCCAGAAAGATTGCGCAGACTTGCGGCAAAGCATATCGAATTGGAGCCGGCGAAGGCAGAGCAAATTATAAATTATGCCGCATTACCTTTTGAATATGAAGATAATGCCGATCCTCGAAAAGCAACCGCTCGTCGAAATATAAGCAATATCGCCAACGAAAACAGAGAACTAAGAAGACTTGCTAAAGCTCAAAGATAGAGGAAATGATGAGCATTCTGTTTCGAAAAAAAGAAAAATTTTACTTACCCGGAGAAGAAATTAAAGTAAATAAATCTGCTTACTCCAAAGGATGTATTGAAGAAAATGATCCTATGATAAAGTGCAGATTTCGTATGTTGTTAGCCATAACAACTATGATTGCTTTATTTTTTACAATTACCGTGAGAACTTTTCTGTTATGTATAAGCGGCTATGAGCCGAAATCAGAAACGGAAGAAATTAAACCTTTGCCACAGGTAGAGATAAAAACCAATTTAAAAAGAGCTGATGTAACTGATAGAAATAACACTATAATTGCTACATCTATACCTACAATTCATTTGGGTGCACACCCTCATCAAATAAAAAACAAAGAAGAAGTTGCACTACGTCTCAGCGAATATTTCAGCGATTTATCTTACGAAGATATCTTGTCAAAACTTTCCAAAGATGCAAAATTTGTTTATATAAAAAGAAATATATCTTTAGCTCAAAAGTATGATATATATGCTTTAGGAATAACCGGATTGAATTTCGATGATAATGAAAAAAGAATATATCCGCATGAAAACCTATTTGCTCATGTATTGGGAAAAGTTAGTGTTGATAATAATGCGCAATCAGGAATTGAACGAGGATTAAATAAACGTTTAACAACTTCTGAAATTCCCTTACAGCTAAGTGTAGATACAGGAATACAAGATACTGTCCGCGGAAAACTGTACAATGCAATGAAAAAATATCAAGCAATCGGTGCTACTGCTATTTTAATGGATGTAAATACAGGTGAAATTATTTCAATGGTCTCTTTGCCTGACTTTAATCCCAATAATGAAGCTCCAAATTCAAATATTGCAACTCAAAAAGTTTATGAACCCGGTTCTGTAATGAAAGTTTTTAATACCGCAATCGGATTAGAAAGCGGCAAAGTAAATTTAAAAGAAAAATTTGATGCCACCAAACCTTTTGTTGTCAGCAAATATGACACTATCAAAGATTATAGAGGCGAAAATCGTTGGTTGGATTTGCAAGAAATTTTGGTACATTCTTCTAACATTGGTTCGGCTCGTGTTGCCTTGCGCATAGGAAGAGATATTCAAAAAACTTACTTGAAAAACTTCGGTTTCTCTGAAAAAATCGAAAATTTTGAAATTGCGGAAAAAGAAAAGCCTTTGTTTCCTCAAGGAAAATGGCAAGACGGGACTGTTGCAACAGTCGGATACGGACACGGTATTTCAGTCACTCCGTTACACTTAGTTTCAGCTTTCTCTGCTGTTGTAAATGGTGGAACATATTATAATCCGACACTGATTAAACAACAAAGACAACCGCAAGGCCGAAAAATATTGACTACTGAAACTTCAGAAAAAATGAGAAAGCTTTTGCGAGCGGTTGTCACCAAAGGTTCGGGTAAAAACGCCAATGTCATCGGTTATGAAGTTGCCGGAAAAACAGGTACCGCGACAAAGATAATTAATGGTAAATATGCCAGCGGAGTCAATTGCAATTCATTTTTAGCAACTTTTCCGGCTTCTAATCCTAAGTACGCATTGTTGGTTGTTATAGACGAACCAAAGGCCAGTGAAGAAACTAAATGGTTTGCAACATCCGGCTGGAATGCTGTTCCTACTGCCGGAGAGATTATCGCAACAATAGCTCCGCAATTAAATCTTAGGGCAAATTATGATATAGATGATAAAAGAATGAAAATGATAGAGGCTTCTTATAATTTGTAATTTATTTGCATAAATTACTTTCATATTCATAGTTTTCACGAGTATCTAAATGTTCATGTTCTAATTGTAATGTTATTTGAAAACGATTAACTATTGGGCGAACCGCAAATACATATTCGGAATTCATTTCGTCGGTTATATCGTCAGATGTTTTATCATCTTCGACAACTTTTGCCTTCAAAACAGAGAGTTCATTTTCGAAAGCTTTTTTTATTGTTGGAAGATAATGTTCTAAAACCGAAACATTTATTTGTTGATGTTGTTGTTCGTGACGTTTTATCAGTTTATATTCGCAAGTATCCTCTTCGATATCGCTACTTATATATATAACCGGATTACGGTAACCGACAAAAACATCTAAACTGGCAGGAATTACGCAAGTATGCTCTCCTACATCTCTTGTTATGGTGTTTAGAGATACGGACCAATCAACATCTAAAAGTGAAAGTCCTGCTGTAAACATTCCCTCTTCCTTTGTTATTCCTTGCTCAGACAGAATGTCCAAGTTTTCTTGGTCATAATCGTGATTATATGTAAGTTCTCCGTATGAACTACGAAAATTGAGTTGTGGTTTTATAACATAAAAACGTTCACAAGGATCTACAACTTTTTCTTCAGGAACTGTTTTTTCCTCTTCTACAATAGCATCTTCAACGGTTTCTGATGCGTTTACACCGTTTATTATCGAAAAAATGCAAATTATTGATGTCAAAACTAAATTTTTCATGTATGCTATCTTACATAATATTCGTTAATATTAAGTTTAAGAGAAAAAAATGAATAAATTTGTTATTTTATTGTCAGGTGTTTTCGTTTTTACATCTTTAAATGTAAATGCGCAACAATATGTTCGCAAACAAGTGCAACCGGATTTTTTTATTCCGACAAAAGAGTTAAATCCTCAAGAAAAACTCCCCAGTTTTCCGGCAATTGAGAGTGGAGCTATTAAAGTAAGCAAAGGTCGTGTTATGGTAAAAACATTTGAAGAAAACGATGCAGAAGATGAAGAAAAACAACCAAGAGTAAAAGAAGTTATAATGCCCTTGATAATAAAAAAACCGGTTGTTGCATTTGCTTTACCTGACGAGGAAAATATCAAAAAGAAAAAAGCTCCGAAAATTGAAACCGAATATTCTTTGCAAGACGGATTAGGAGATGAGCTGTCAAAAAATGAACAGTACCTCGCCAAAGAAAAAGCTTATGAAAAAGATTTACAAGTTCTATCACAAACCGGAAATTTACCGAAAAATGAGCAGTTAGAAATTGATTTGCAAAAAATGTCCGACAGCTTGTCATTTAGAGTTGAATAATAAAAAACTCTCCCAAAGGAGAGTTTTTTATTTAGTACATTGTAGACAATACATTCTTAAAAGTTGGCAGATCTTCCAAAGCTCTGCCTGTTCCTCTGACAACACAAGCCAACGGATTTTCTGCAATTGAAACCGGAAGTCCTGTTGCATTGCGCAAAACTTGATCCAAATTAGAAAGCAATGCTCCGCCACCGGTCAAAACAATCCCTTTATCAACAATGTCAGCCGCTAATTCAGGAGCTATATTTTCAAGAGCAACCTTGACTGCTTCAACTATTTTAGCAACCGGATCTGCCAAACCTTCGGCAATTTGTCTTTCGGTAATGATAATTTCTTTCGGAACACCATTCATCAAGTCACGACCACGAATTTCCACACAGCGCCCCTCTGCCCCATTTTCCGGCGGACAAGCTGAACCGATTTCCTTTTTAATTCTTTCAGCACTGCTTTCGCCAACCAAAAGGTTGTGATTACGACGAATATAAGAAACAATTGCTTTATCCATCATATCTCCGCCGACACGTTCAGAACGTGCATAAACAATTCCGCCCAAAGACAAAACTGCAACTTCGGTTGTACCGCCACCGATATCAACAATCATACTTCCGGTCGGTTCAGTTACCGGCAAATCAGCACCGATTGCAGCGGCCATAGGCTCTTCAATCAAACGAACTTTTCCCGGACTCGCAGCATCTGCAGATTCTTGAATTGCTCTGCGCTCTACGGCAGTAGCTCCTGAAGGAACACAAATGATAATCAACGGAGAAATAAATGAACGACGATTGTGAACTTTTCGAATAAAATATTTTATCATCTCTTCTGCTATTTCAAAATCGGCAATTACCCCATCTGTCAACGGACGAATGGCAGAAATGTTCCCCGGAGTACGACCGAGCATCAATTTTGCTTCATTACCTACGGCCTTAACTCTTTTTTTGCCGTGAATTTCTTCTATAGCAACAACAGAAGGCTCATTAAGAACAATACCTTTACCTTTTACATAAACCAAAGTATTGGCAGTTCCCAAGTCTATTGCCATATCAGCAGACAACAGTCCCATCAATTTTTTCCACATTTACATCTTCTCCGAATTATATTTTTATTATAAATTTAGTTACTTTTTATAACATTACATCAATTTGTGCAATCATTTATATTGTTTTTTAACATCATTTATAAAATCTTTTTGACCGATATAACAATCTTTGAAAACAATATCCGCTTTCAGTTTATTTCTAAACCATGTTAACTGTCGTTTAGCATATTGTCGGGTGTGAATTTTTGCCAAATCGACAGCTTCATCAAAAGTAATTTTTCCTTGTATTGCTTCTATTAACTCCGGCACACCTTTAGCTCGCATTGCAGGTAAATCAGATGAAAGATTGCGACTTATTAAATACTTAACTTCATCAACAGCTCCTAAATTAAGCATTTTTTCAAAACGTGTGTCACATCTCTCGTCCAAAAATTTTTTATCCGGCAAAAGTGCTATTGTTAAAAACTCGGCTTCGGGTATTTTTTGAACCATCGGTTTCTTGTACCATTCTGATATCGAGATTCCGGTAGAATAAAAAATCTCTAATGCCCTCCTAACACGAGTTGTGTCATTAGGCTTTAACATTTTTGCCGCTTCTGCATCTTCTTGTTTTAGTCTTTCATACAAACTTTCAACCCCGTTTTGTTCTAAAAAAGACATTATTTCTTCACGAATTTCCGGTTTAACATTCGGAATCGGTGTTGTTCCGTTAATCAAATTATCAAGATACAGTCCCCCGCCTCCGACAACTATCGGCAATTTCCCATCACGCCAAATTGAGCGAATTTCAGATACTGCTTTATCCAACCAATCATAAACATTTCCGTTAGCGGAAACATCTAAATATTCATATAAGCGATGTTCTGCCTCTTGTTTGTCCTTGATTGATGGAGAAGCGGCAATTATCGGTATTCCGCTATAAACTTGACTTGCATCGGCATTAACAATAATGCCGTCTAACTCCTTAGCTAAATCAATAGCTAAACGAGATTTTCCCGAAGCAGTAGGACCGGCAATAACAATTACATTTTTCGGCACTTAGCACCCTCTACCAAAAGTCGACACAGTTTAGGATAACTTCCTCCGAGGTGAATATATTGCTCCGGCACCAATGATAGCGGAGTCATACCGGGGTTAGTATTAATTTCCAACAAAACAACCCCATCTTCTTCATTGTAACGTAAATCACTACGAGAAACAGTATTGCAGCCTAAAGCTTTATGTATTTTTTCAGCATAACGCAAGGCGGTATTAAATGCAATTTCAGGGATTGGGGCAGGAATAATGTGTTCGGTCATTCCGTCAGTATATTTGGCTTCATAGTCATAAAATTTAACCTTTGGGCGCATTTCGGTAACGGTTAATGCTTTTCCGTTTATGACTGAAACTGTTAATTCTTGGCCGGCAATATATTTTTCTATCAAAATCTCACAATTTTCATCATCATATCTGATTTGCTCTAAATCTTTTTCGGAATTGATGATATAAACACCGACACTTGAACCATCACTAACCGGCTTAACAACATAGGGCATGGCTACAACCGTTCCTTCTTCAACAAATTGTTTAAATGTCATTTTTTCTCCCATCGGGACCTTAATTCCGATAGAATTACATATAAGCTTGGTTAAATTTTTATCCATTCCTGCTGCCGAAGCTTTTAATCCTGAATGAGTATACGGAATCTGCAACATATCAAGCAATCCTTGTATTTCTCCGTCTTCGCCCCAATTTCCGTGAAGAGCATTAAAAACAACATCCGGTTTTTCTTTTTTCAAAACATCTAAAAATTCTGATGTTGACGTCAAATCATGAGCTACAGTTTCGAAACCTTCTTGTTTTAGAGCGTCAATAATCCCTTTTCCGCTAACTAAACTTACGTCCCTTTCAGCAGAAAAACCTCCCATAACAACCAAAACTTTCTTTGACATTTAACTAAATTCCTTATAATAACTAAAAACAGATGGTAATTTAGCAAATTTTTTTTGATAATGAAAGATATTTTAACAAAAAAAACAACATATTTGTCGCTCTTTGCAACATTGTTTTTCTCTTTACCGGTAAATGCCCTGTCGGTGAAGCATAATTTTAATGCTTTCATCGGACCTTTTAATGCAAGTATCGCCGATTTTGAATATCAACTTGATAATAAAAAATATGCCGTAAAATCAAAAATCAAAACACACGGGCTTTTTGATACTTTATATCCGTTCGAGGCTATATATTCCACAACCGGATTTTTGAAAAAAAACAAAATGCAAACCGATACTTATAAATATCAGTCACAATCTCGTTTTTCTAAAAGAACGAAAGATGTAATATATAGCAGTCAAGGTATACCATTGCAAATAATCAGTTCAAAAAACGGTAGAGAAAAAATTAAAAAAGTAAATACAACAGAAAATATCGATGATACGACAGATTTACAAACTGTTGTTGCAGCTATTGCCAATCAATATAATAAGGTTAAAAATTGTAATGCCAAAATGCGTATATTTGACGGTAAAAGAAGATTTGATGTTATATTTGAAGATTTAGGAACGGATAATATTAAAAAAGATGAAAATTCTCCTTTTTACGGAGAAGCAACAAAATGTTCTATGTATATAGATAAATTGAAAGAAGACGGAGATGATATGTTGTGGCAACTGACTTCAGACAGCCCCATATATTTTTGGATCATGAAAGATAAAAATACTCAAGCTCCGTTTATTGCAAAAATTAATGTGGAAGATACTCCGCTTGGTGAAATGAATGTTTATACTACAAATATTGAGGTAACAAAATGAAATCAGAATTGTTATTGCCGGCAGGCTCTTTAGTAAAACTTAAAACTGCAATTTTATACGGTGCAGATGCCGTTTATGCAGGAACCCCTGATATGAGTTTGCGAACACAGTCTAAATTTTCGCTGGATGATATCAAAGAAGGTATTGATTTTGTTCATCAACACGGGAAAAAAATATATCTGACTTTGAACTTATATACTCACAACAACGATGTTGCCAAATTGCCTCACTTCGTTAATACTCTTCGTCAATTAAAACCGGATGGTGTTTTGATTGCTGACCCCGGAGTATTTTTGTATTTGAAAGAAAATGCCCCGGAATTGAAACGTTTTGTTTCTACACAAGCCAACATCTGTTCATATCAAACTGTTAAATTTTGGCAAGATTTGGGAGCTGACCTATGTGTTTTGGGAAGAGAAGTTTCTTATGAAGAAATGGCTGAAATCCGACGTCAATGTCCGGATATGCCGTTAGAAACGTTTGTTCACGGAGCTATGTGCATGTCTTATTCCGGAAGATGTTTAATCTCAAACTTTTTGGCAGACAGAAGTGCTAACCAAGGAAAATGTGCTCATTGCTGTCGTTGGCATTATAAATTACACTTACGTTTGAAAGATGGCACAATAAAAGATATTGAAATTAATGAAAATAATAAAGATGCTTTCGAATTTTTAGTTCAAGAAGAATTTCGCCCGGGTGAATTGTTTGAAATTGTAGAAGATGAACATGGTGCTTATATAATGAACTCAAAAGATTTGTGTATGATGCCCCGTCTTGATAAAATTTTAGAATTAGGGTTACACTCGCTAAAGATTGAAGGAAGAAATAAAACCGAATATTATGCTGCTATTACCGCCCGTGCTTATCGTCAAGCTATCGATGACTATCGGAAAAATCCTGAAAATTGGAATGCTCAAAAATATATGAATGAGTTGTATACTTTGCAAAATCGCGGTTATTGTTTAGGATTTTATGACGGACATCTCACCAATATCAGTCAAAACTATGAATATACTCGCACTTTAGGTGATTGGCTATTTGCCGGTTCTATAGTCAAATGGGATGGCGATGATGCTATATTCGAAATTAGAAATTATATTGATTCTGATGAAGAATTTGAATTTTTAATTCCGAACAGCTTAGATGTTATCAAACTTAAAATGAGCGAATTTGAAGACGCAACAAGCGGAGAAATAACACCAAAAGTTTCTGCAGGACAGGGAAAGAAAATTCGTATTCATCCGCAAGCATGGAATATGCCTATTGAAGAAATCAAAAAACTGTTACCGCAATATACCATCGCTCGCAAGTTTATGCCGTTAAAAGGAGAAAACGGTGAAATGTTAAATCATAAAAAAGAAGAGTTTGAAATTATTTGCCAACAATCAAAGGCTAAAGACTAAGCTCTTTTGAATACGCCATCTTCTATCGGTGGTAAAAAACAACTCCTGCGACCGACAATAAAATCGACACTATCCACTCTGGATAGTGCCGGTCCTTTGTGGCATGAAATCAGCATCTCTTCTATTTTTTCTTCTTCACCACGCATTAAAATTTCTACACTTCCGTCAGCTTCATTGCGAACCCAACCGGAGATTCCGCCTATTCGCTTAGCTTCGTGCACGGCGAACCAACGGAATCCTATCCCTTGGACACGACCTTTTATTTTTATGTAAACCTCTTTCATTATTTTAAGAAGTTCTCTATATCGACTAATTCTTTTTTCAAAGCTTGACGTTTTTGTTCGGCATTTTCATCTTTACCCCAACGTTCTGCTTGGCTGATTTCTTCAAGATATGCCGCATTATACGCCGTTTCCGCATTGATAAAACCTCTGACTAAAGCTGCAGCCAATAACTCCGATTTCATATTTATGGAAGCCAAATAAAAAGCGGCTAACTCCTTATCGGTCATTGTTTCTAAAAATTTTTTCAAACCTTGTAAGGTATTCTTTTTTTGTTCAACAACTTCCATTTTATCCGTAGTCATATACTTAGCATTGAGATTATGATGAGCCCATTTCAAAATAGGTCCCCACAATTCTTCTTGCTTTTCGTATAATGATACTTCTTTATCCCAAAACAACAATGAATCGGTTTTTGAAAATTGTACCAATCGAGTAATAATTTCTTCACGATGATTTTTAATTTCTGCTATAGCTTGTTCCAGTTTTTCTTTAGTCATTTTTTTATCCTTTTAATATTCGAAAAGAATTTATTTTAATTATTTTAAAATGTTGTTAAGAAAGCTTTTAGCCTTATCAGTTATGTCTTTAGTGCTTGTTTTTACCCTATCTATACCTGTATTTACAGCTTGACTTGCACCTTGATAAACACCTTGAGTTGCACTTGATGCTGCAGAAGGCTTTTCAAATTTATCACTATATATTGTTCCTTTTAAGGCTGTATAGCATGGTGCTGTATCCTTATCAAGCAATAACTGTGCTCCGTTTAGGGCTCCTCCTGTCATTGCAATACCTGCTATGGTTTTTATTGTTCCATCTCTATCAATAGCAATTTTAGGATCTTGAATTGTTCCTTTTACTTTTATCAAATTAGAAAGTGCTTGCATAATACTCATATCGGTTACACCGCTCCTATAAGCATTTACACGAACGTCTAATTTATCATTTTTAAGTGTAAGCGAGCCGTCTCCTACCAAATCAAGCTTATCTGAATTTATGACTATTCCTTTAGGAAAATTTATAACTCCATCTTTTAAATCTGCTCTAACGACAGCACATTTCAAACTTATATTTTCTTTACCCTCAGCCTTAATTTTTAATATTTCAGCTAATTGTTTTAAAAAATTGCTGGTCATAAATTTAAAATGTCCCGTCTGTATTTCAGCCGGTTCTACTATTGCAATAATCTGTCCGCTCAGACTATCAACCAAAGAACGATATGTTGAACCATGCCCGTTTAAATTAAACGATGTTTGTGTACCACCGCCGGATGTAAAACCAAAATCATAACTTCCGTCAATCTTAAATTCTTCGTGAAGTTCAGTCAGCAAAATATTTTTTGTTGTTCCCTCTGCAACTAACGACTTGTTTGCAGAATTGACAACGGCGCTCATACTTGCGCTACCGCTTCCGATATTAAAATCAAGCTTGCTTAAATTTAATAAACCGTTTGATAAATTTGCGTTCATTACAAAATTATCCAATGCTATATCCGAATTTACTATCAGTTTATTTATTGATAAACTTGCCTTTCCATTAGCAATTTTTAACAACTCAAAAGGAATCATCTCGTTTGGAACTAATGAGCTGGCATGTGCTGATTTTATAATTTCAAAATTTAACGCTGTCGGTTTGGAACGATTTAAATTAGTTAAATCCAACAAATCAGAAGACAAATCGGCTTCAGCATACGGAATACTTTTTGATATATCGGCATTAATTTTTCCTTTGATGATATTATTTACAATTTCTAGCTTATCAATATTAAGTGCGACTTTTTTTAATGTTGCATTTCCACTACCAATCAAAGTTGTTTCCGGTATATTCATATTTCCGGCTGCATTATACATGTTATAATTAAATGTTGCGCTGAGTTTGTCATTTAGCATATTTTTAATTTTTGCATCGACTAATGCCTTTATCCCCAAGGCTTTCACATCAAGCTTAATCGGATATTCTCCGGTAGCGGAAAACAGCGCAGATATTGATCCTAGCACACCTTTTCCGCTAATATCCATTTCATTAAAAACAATATCCCAACTTACATTCATCGGGCTATTCATTCCCTCTGTGCTAAAATCGAGATTTTTTATTTTTAATGTCATTAATGAATTATCGGAATGTTTTAAATAGTTAAAATCACCCGATTTAATTGCAACTTCTTTTGCAACAATATCAGAAAACATCTCTAATACATTAGAAGTTTCGGAGGCATTAGCATTTCTTATAAGCCATCCGTTATTATTTGAGGCAACCGACTTAACTCTTTCAAAGTCCCAACTGTTTTGCCCTTTTTTGTCGGTTTCTAAGAAAATTTGCGGATTATTTAACAGTGCCTTATTTATGACAATTTGTTTTGACAGCAATGGCAAAATGGAAAAACGAAGTTCGAGAGAGGCTACTTTGGCCATTTGCGGATTTTTTGCCCAAGACGGATTGGCAAAAGTAATATCGTTGATGATTAAGGTGGGAACCAAAGATATGCCTAACTCCGCATTGCCGTTGATAGATAATTTACGTCCGGTTTGTTCATAAACGATTTTTTCAGCATAATCTTTATATTCATTTAAATCAAAATTACGTAAAAAGACATATCCTGCAGTAACAACTGCAATTATTAAAACGAAAAGTATACCGAAAAACCATTTTAAAAACTTCATTTTCTACTCCTTAAAACTTATGCCTGTCGCAGATAAACTATCACAAAAATGTTGTGGTAAAGCCGCTTTAATTACCACTTTTTTATTATATATTGTCGACAAATCTATTTTGTAGGCGTGAAGGTGTAATTTATCGGCAAACAACTCACATTTTATACGTTCTCCTCCACCATAATATTTGTCATCACCGATAATCGGGCATCCGATATGTTCCAAATGAACTCTTATCTGGTGCGTTCTGCCGGTTAAAGGACTGGCTTCGACAAGTGCAAATTTTTGCCCGACACTATCCAGTACTTTATATAAAGTTTTAGCACTTTGTCCGTTTGTAACAGCTTGCATTCTTTCACCTATTTTTTCTAAAGAAGCTTTTATCTCTCCTTCTTCTTGTTTAGGGCATCCTTTTACAAGCGCTAAATATGTCTTTGGTAATTTATGTTCCCTAAATGCTTTGGTCAATAAATCTGCAGTTTTGCGATTGCGTGCCAACAATAAAATTCCGCTGGTATCCTTATCTATTCTGTGTACCAGTCTCGGACGCTCCTCTTTTTCAAAAATCAATGCATCGAGCAATCCGTCAACATGAAATCGAGTATTTGTTCCGCCTTGTACAGCTAAACCTGATGGCTTATTAATTGCAATAATATTATCGTCTTTGAATATAACCAAACTTTGCATAAATTCTATTTCTTTAGAAAGTAAGATTTTGCTTTTTTCCGGTTCTGCTTCATCATTTTTAAGCGGTGGAATACGAATTATTTGTCCGGCTGCTAATTTTAGTGATGTTTCCGCTCGACTACCATCAACTTTTATTTGCTTTGTTCTTAATAATTTTTGTAATCTCCCCATCGTTATATTAGGATAATATTTTAAAAACCAACGATTAAGGCGCATTCCATCATCGATATCTTTAACTTTTATCATTTCAACAGACATTTTTTATTTTATCCTTTTTGCATATTTTTTTCTAACATTTTAAGCTGCAAGAAATAATCTTCTTTACCCATCATATCAGCTCTGTTTCTTAATTTTTTACACCGCTCAATATGCTGTTCCATAGGAATTAATTCTATATTTTCCATAAATTTATCAAAATCGTCTCCGGTCTTAAACGATGGTTTGTCTTTTCCAAATTCATAAATTTCAACATTTAGTCCGTCCTCTACGGCCTTGGGGATGAATTCACATACTGCTGCCGAAACATTTTCGGATACTAAAGGCATTACTTCTAAAGGATTTCCTTTCGGATATTTTGCTCCGTCAATACGATTATATGTATATTTTGTATATTCATCATCAAAATCAAGTTTTCGCTCAACAACATTCATTGCGGCCTGATATTCATCAACAAGCATTATCTTAAACTCTGCTTTATAACCATATTTTTTCAAACGGGTTCCCATATTCAGAGAATTTAGCAAAGCAGATGTATCGTATGTAATATTGTAACGCTCTCTAACCGCTTTCTTAACGATATGGTTATTAACCATCGTTGCGAATCGACTTATTTCTTCATCTACTTCACAATCTCGGGGATCAATACCGACTGTTTTCATATATTCGGCTATGATGTTGTCTGAAGAAATAACAACACTGTTCTTAATTTTCCTTGCAAGATGAGATTTACCGGTTCCCGGAGCTCCTATCAATGCCGTATAAACAGGTTTCTCAACCGGAGTTTTTCCGGTAAAAGCTTTTTCCGTCATATTTTCAATAAAAATTTGACATTCATCTTCTGCTAATTCTAACATTTATTCATTCTCCGATTTGTTTTTATTTTTTTCATAACGAAGCTTATCAAAATATTCAATCCGTTTTTTTATTTCACGCTCAAACCCTCGTTCAACCGGATAATATAACTTCACCCGTTTCATTCCTTCAGGAAAATAATTTTGACCGGAAAATCCGTCTTCCAAATCTTGATCATATATATATCCTTCTTTGTAACCCAGCTCTTTCATCAATTTGGTCGGAGCATTCAATATATGTTTAGGCGGCATTAATGAACCGGTCTTTTTAGCTAAATCAAATGCTTTGTGCATAGCCTTATATACTCCTGCCGATTTTGGCGCCGTTGCTAAATATGCAACCAACTGCATAATAGCCAAATCACCCTCAGGGGAACCTAATCTTTCGTATGTTTCCCAACAAGAAATCGCTTGATTAACCGCATTCGGATCAGCTAAAGATACATCTTCGACAGCAAAGCGTGTCAATCTGCGCAAAATATATTTAGCATCTTCTCCCGACGTTATCATTCGTGCTGTCCAATAAAGAGCCGCATCTACATCTGAACCTCTTAAAGACTTATGGACGGCGGAAATAAGATTATAATGTCCGTCTCTGCCTTTATCATATACCGGAGCTCTGGAGCGAACTATATTTATGATATTATCCTTGTTAAATATTTCTCCGGATTTAGCATAATTAAATACATTTTCGGCCAAATTAAGAATATAACGCCCATCACCATCAGCTATGGTCTTCATTATTTCTCGGGCTTCTTCATCTAGCGGTAAGGTTTTTCCTTCCTCTTTTTCAGCCCTTTGTAAAAGAATTTCGAAATCGTCGGAATTCAATCGATTGAGTACAAAAACTTGACAGCGAGAAAGCAACGCAGCATTCAACTCAAAAGACGGGTTTTCGGTAGTTGCTCCGACTAAAATTATGGTACCGTCTTCTACATAAGGTAAAAAACCATCTTGTTGCGATTTGTTAAAACGATGAATTTCATCAACAAACAGTAACGTTCCTTTCCCTTGCGTATTTCTGCGGTCAATGGCATATTGGAAAACTCTTTTCAAGTCGGCAACGCCGGAAAAAACCGCAGATATTTGCTCAAAGTACAAATTTGTATGTTCCGCAATCAAACGAGCTATTGTTGTTTTTCCGCATCCGGGAGGTCCCCATAAAATAAACGAGGTGATTTTTCCGGACTTAACCATTCTTCCTAAAGGAGAATCATCTCCGACAATATGGTTCTGACCGACTACTTCCGACAATTTTTGCGGACGCAATCTATCGGCAAGCGGACGTTTTACTTGTTGCGAAAATAGGGTATCTTCCATATATATTACCTTCCGTAACCACCGTTTTCTCGCTGAATACGTCTTCCTTGTTTTTCTCGGCGACGATTAGCCAGTTCTCTCTTTTTACGCTCTTCTATAACTTGACGCAATTCTTCTTTGTTTGCTTTATTTTGTTGACGTATATATTCTAACGTATCTTTATCTTGAACAGGAGCTTTATCCTTGCCTTCTATTGCTTTATACATTTTTTTACCCATTTTTACCAACTTATCAACATCCATTCCTTTATAGCCGGCAACATTAATAACTCCAAATTGTTTGCCACCGTTTAAAAATAAATCGGTAAAGTCAATATTGAGTCCGCCTTTAGCTTTTTTCCCTTTTGGAGCCAATATACGTTTCAATTCCATTGCTGTCGGAGGATGCCCCAAAGCCTGAGCAATTTGTTCCGGAGTAATTATACATTCGCTCAAATCCAATTCTAAAATATTAACTCCGGTAAAATCGCAACCGGTAAAATCCACTCCTCGTAAATTGACTTTTGTTAAATCTATTTTTTTCAAATCTAACATTGTCAAATTTATGCGATTTAAGTTAAGCTTTTCAGGGTAATATTTCGCAACGTATTCGATTAGTTGCTGTAATTCTTCAAGACTGATTGTATCGATATCAATATCAAGTAATATTGCATCTTGAAAAAAGGCATCGGTGAAAATTACATTTTTAAGCTTTGCGCCGGTGAAATTTGTTCCGATTAATTGGGCTCCGGCAAATGTTGCTCCCGATAAATCTGCACCGGATAAATTAGTATTAGTAAGGTTCGCCCCCGAAAAATCAGCTCCTCTTAAATCTGATCCTTCAAAATTTACTCCGGTTAAATTTGCGGCTGAAAAATTTGCATCTTGAAGATTTTCGTGATCAAATTCACCATTTTCAAGATTTTTACCGTTAAATTCAATATTCAGCAGAGGCAAATCTTCATAATCATCATCTTCTTCGTCATAATAATAATAATCATCATCGTCCTTATCTTTTGATACGGCATGCCATTCTACATCATCATCATCATCATCATCGCCAT